>NZ_JBNDKT010000023.1:0-147346 GCF_050435685.1 Paraburkholderia sp. GAS448 | reverse complement strand
AGAAGGAGCCTCACGTGATTCGCAATCTGTTCCAGGAAAAGCATGTTCGCTACGCCGCCTAAGGAATAGGGCACTATTTGATGCACTCGTCAGTATTTACCAACGGCGGCAAAAGTCAATGACTGCATTCCTCGGTTTCGCCTGACGACAAAGAGCGAAATGAGGAAAATATCTTGCGACTGCAGTGACCTATCCCGACGGGATATGCGTGCCCCTCGCCACGTTTATCTTGTGCAAACGGGCGACGAGAAACGACATGGGTCAACGTCCTATTCTTGCGGTAGGGGAGGCTCCCGACCGCGCAGACCACGACATTTCATGAGTTCTTGCGCGCCCCTCCACGCCTGATCTCACGACATCGTCACGGCACCATCCAGTCCCCGTCGGCAACGAGCCTGACTCGCTCCGGCTCGGCAAAGCGGACGATATAGCCGCCTTTGGACGCGAAGCGCTGCCCCGGCGCCAGCGTGAGGCGCGGATAGTAGCCGGTCAGGATGCGGCGTTCAAGCATGTCCTGAATGCGCTCGATCAGGTAATCCCTCTCGAACGCATCGACCATATGGCTAAGCGTCTCCGCCAGCAGACCGCACGCGAGATAAGTGTCCGCCTGGACCTGCGGGGCGACCATCGGGATTTTGCGGATCGAGAACCAACCGAATGCATAGTCGACACGGACACGCCGTCCGTCCGGCAAGTCGAATGGATAGGCGAGGCGCGTGACGCCGCGCCAGCTCGCCGACAACGGTGTGCTATCGAGCCCGCCCAGCAGCCCCGACATGAACACGGTGTCCGAAGGCGGTGGCAAACGCCCGAGCGCCGCGACGTCGGGCGGACGCAGCCATAGCACCAGCACGTCCGCACGTGACATTCCGTGCAGCGAGCGCGCGATGCTGTCGCCTGGCGCCAGAGCGCGGTTCGACACCACGATACCATGACCCTTCAACGCGGCGGCAAGCGCCTGTGCTCCCCGCTCGCCGTTGTCGCCTGTGCGATAGACCTGCCAGACCCTTGTCGTCGCTTGCACGGGTTTGCCATGGGCTTCATCGAGAATCCGCGTGGCAAGCAGCGCCGCCTCGAGCAGAACGCCCTTCGAGAAATACACGGAATAGAAATCCTGGTCGGTTTCGACCGGCACTTCCACGTTGGGAAAGAGACACGGCACGGCCTCCCGCTCGCAGAACTCGTGGACCGGCGCCCAGTTTTTGCCGCCGAGTCCCGACAGCACCGCAAACACCGGCTGTTCCACCAATAGGCGCTTCAACTGTTCGTGCCAGGTCGACGGCGGTCCGCTCAACTCCCACACATGCAGCTCCCAGCGACGATTGACCATGAACATCATCTTGTGAGACGCGCGCAGCGGCGGCGTCGCGCCAAGCGGAAACACGTTCTTGTCATCGAAGTACTGTTTGAGCACGTCGAGCATGCCACGCCGTTTCACCGGGTCCGCATCCGGTGTGATGATCGTAGCGAAGTGCAGCACCGTGTCCGTCACACCTGCTGACCTGCGTCGATCGAGGCGTTTCAGATAGCCGATCAGCGCTGCCATGTCGGTGTCGTTCAGCGCGTACTGCGGCATCAGATTGCTGAGCGGCTTGCCTTCCGAGTCGAGTCCTTCGCGTATTGCTCTCGCGATCGTCGCATCGGTGTAGGGCTCGCGATTGGTGCGCATGCCGGGAATGTACGGGAGGTCGAACTCTTCGGGGTTCTCTACGCGAGGATGGACCAGATACCGGTCAGTGATCGGCGGGATGTTGTTGTTCCCCTCTCTGGATCCAAGGCCGCTGCGCCGATGGCAATTCATGCAGGCCGCGGCAGCGCCTCGCAGGTTCACGCCACCGTCGTGCATCGCTTCAACCGGTTCGCCCGAACCCAGCACGCCTTTCTGGAAGATCGCTTCCCCCGTGTTCGCTGCCGTTACGGACGGCGTTGGCGGGGCAGAGTGCGCCTTGTCCGCCGGCACAATCAATGCGGCGAGCAAGACAAATTGAACGAGCGCGGGCGCCGCGATCGATCGTACCCGCGCGATGGCTCCTCGGCTGACCCGGGCGCAGTCCATGGCTAGGGGCTCGGCCGGGTCATCGCGCGAGGCACCGGCGGCGAGGCGCTGGCGTCGACCGACACCGAATTGCGCCGTCCCAGCGAGGCGGGCTTGGCGAAAATCACATCGTCCAGCGGCGGATTGAGCGCCACCTTGTCGATCGTCAGCTTGTCTCTCATTCCGGAAGCCGCTGCGCCGCTTTCGATCGTGAACGGTATCTGCAATCCGTCGACGTTCCTGTAGTTGCCATAGCTCACTTCCACAGTGACCGGCCCATGAGGGCCCCGCGCCTCGCGGTCGTACTTCACATCCAGAAAGGTTTGAGCGTCGATCCACACATGGCGGATCACGCCGGAAGGCAGCTTCGCAGCAAGGCGGTAGGCATCGTGTCCGTCGACCTTATCAATACCATCGAGCGTGATGCTGACGCCCTTCGCTTCATGGTCGATCAACGGTCCGTCGATAACCTGCTCGTCACGCGCGGACTTCGATTCGTCCATCGTGTACGGCCGCGGATTCCCGCCGCCCATGCCGCTCGGGTTCACCTTCCAGCCTTCCCTGCCGTCGAATACCCGGAGAGCCTTCTGGTTGAGCACGGTGATCTCGAAACGTGTCTTGTTCGGGCGTTTCAGCGCGAGGACGAACGGCAGATCCTGCGCAGGGTCTTTCGCACTATTCACGTGACCGACCCAGGCCATCGTCTGGACCTTCCGCCATGCGTCGAGGCCGCCCCTCGCGGCGACGTTCTTCTCGGCGATCTGGTCCGCGCTCAGATCGTGCTCCGCCGGTATCTGCTCACTCGCATACACCGCCACCGTCAGGAACGCGACGAGCATCCACAATACAATTCTTGTCATGGCCGTGAACCTCCGACGGATGTTCGGCTAGTGGCTCGGCATTTTGGCCATGGCCAGCTGCGGTTTCGCAAACAGGGTGTCGTCCGTCGGTGGATTCACCGTGACATGCTCGATCGTCAACTTGTGCGGCTGTTTGCCACCGGTGACAACGGTCTCCAGCGTGTGCGGCACGACGAGCCCACTTTCTTTCCGGTAATCGCGATAGAAGATGGCGACGTCGTGCATCTTGCCGTCGAGCTTGCGCGGTTCGCCGTCGATCTTCAGTTCGAGAAAACTGGCTGCGTCGATCCAGATGCGGCGTGACGCATTGTCTTTCGTCGTCAGCTTCAGGATGTACGCGCGGTGCCCTTCCACCGGTTCCATGCCCAGCACCTCGACCCGCGAGCCCTTGCTCGCGTAATCGATCAGCGGGCCGTCCAGTTCAGCCGATACCGCGGCCGATTTGGCTTCCGCAGGCGTATAGGGCTCGACTTCATCGCGGCCGAGGAAGGGCCTGACTTTCCAGCCCTGTGTGCCGTCATAGACCTGAAACGCCGTCTGCTGGTTGAAGCGAATCTCGAAGCGGCTCTTGTGGGGCCGCTTCATCGTGATCACGAACGGCAGCCTGGTGTTCTTCGTGCCGCCGGCTTCGATCTGCCCCGACATCGTCATCGTATTGACCGCGTGCCACGCCTGAAGCCCCCCGCGTGCCGCGACGTTCCGGTCGACGATCTGCGCCGCACTCAGGTGACTCGCCGCCGCGGCCTGCGCCGTTCCTGCGGTCGAGGCTGCGAACGCAACCGGGCCGGATGCCAGAAGACCGGCCACAGAGGCCGCCGAGATCGCCATCAAAAGAAACCGGGTCATGAATCACCTCCTCTATTTATCTAGCAGATCGCTGTTCCGCGATCATTTGACTATCAGTCCGTCAATATGGAGCGAGCCGACGAATACGTCGACCCGGTCCCCCGCCTTGATCGGATTGCCCTTGTTGGAAAACACCATCCAGTATTCCTGGCCGACTTCCAGTGGACCGGTCTGGCGCAGCGGGCCGATCTTGTCCATGACCGGAATCTCGAGCAACGTGTGGCTCGCTTCCCCGTACAGATAGGCGGTCGCGGTCTTCTCGCCGAGCAGATGCGCCGCTACCGGATCGGTCACGCGATAACTGAAGCGAATCAGATTGCCCGATGCGGTGTGGCGCACGCTCAGGTTGTCGATGCCCCTCATCAGCCCGTAGTAGTTCTTCGCGTGCTGCGGCAGATTCACGGGCAAATATGGCGAGTGCCTGGGCGTGGAAGCCACCGGCGGTTTGAGCGCCGCCGGTGCGCCCTGCTGGGCCGCGACCGCTTGAACCACGGTCGCGGCCAGACAGACGCTGCTCGCGAACAGCACCGCCGGCGACGTCGAGAGGGATCGAAGTTTCATTGCAGCGTCCCCCTCAGCGTATGACCGCCGGCAGCACTTGCGCCGGATTCAGCGGCGGTGTCGCGGGCAGATTCGGCGCCCCGCCGGGCAGGATCCCGCCAAGGTTCGGCGCCAATCCCGGCAACAGGCCGAGCAGACCGCCCGACTGGCTCCCCAATGCGAGCGGATCGATCGGGAGGCCGGGCAGGAGGCGGAGTTCGACCGCGCCGATGTCGAACCCTAAGCCTTGCGGTCTTGATGTGCCGAAGATGTCATGGTTTGGCGCACCCGCCGCCTTGCCTTTATTGATCGCCGGCGAACCCGTCGTGATTGAGTAGTTGCCCAGCACAGGCATTGACGTCCCTGGGCTCGAGTAGGCAGCGGCATTGTTCAGCGACAGCGGACCGTAAGCCATGTTGACCCAGTTGTTGCCTTCATCCACCGTCGCCGCCGGAGTCAGGTTGAACACCGGGTTGGGCAGGGTCGCGTCCGAGATGCCTGGAGCCACGTTATAGCCTAGCCCTCCATTCTCCGGTGGTATGCGCGAACCGTTGCAGTACTGGCTGACAAAGTCAGGGCTGCCCGGCGCCTGGTTCCCATTGCCACTGTAACCACCGCTGAGACTGGTCAGTATCGAACTCACCGGCTGGAGCGTGAACCCTGAGTTATGGTTGGTCGGTCCCGTGTCGCCACGGATGCCGATGTCCCAATAGTTCGCTCCACTTGGGCAGTTGCCCGTGGAGGTTTGACTCAAGGTCGGAACCAGTGTGACCAGGTGCTGCTGGTTCAGAAGACCGGGACCAAAGGAGCCCACGTTAATGTTGAACGTGCGGTTCTGCCAGAACAGGTCGTTTTGCAGCGTCGGGTATGAGACCTCCCTGCAAGCCGTAGGAGTTGGATAGCCTGCGGGGCAGGTTACCGTCGCGGGCAACGACGCGATCAAGTTCGAGGTATGTCTCATCGCAACCAGTCCTGCAGCCTGGGGCGTCGATGTTGTGACCGGGTTGACGCAACTTGGATTTTGCGGTTGGCTCGGGTCCGGCTGCGGAGTGCAACTAGAGCCGTTCCCGCTTCCAGCAGCCGGCGGGGGCGTGTTGGCATTGGCTGCTCCAAGCGTGTTGAAGAGCACCCCGGACGAAGCCGTCGTGTCGTTGGAAACCACCGTGTTGTTGATGAAGTTCACCCGCAACGCATCCTGGAGCGAGACCCCAGCGCCATCCCAGCCTGCAACATTATCCGCGATGACGTTGTTGGTGACGCTCACGCTATACCAGCTTGCCGGATTGGTGGCATTGCGAGCCACTTCGGTGCCGTTCACGCTCTGCATCCGCAGGCCGCCACCGCTGCCGCTTTCGGCGCTGTTGCCTACGATCAGGTTGGAGTCGATCACAAGGCCGGGGCCGACGCCATCGGACAGCGCTGGCGGACAATCCGCATCCGCAGTGAGGTTTTCACAGATCGCTCCATCCGGCGGGGCGCCCATGACCGACAGCCCACCGCCGTTGGTCGGGATCGTCGGGTTGAAGCTCTGGTTGAAAAGGAACCAGTTGTCCGCGATATTGCCGTTGACGCTGAACCCGAAGTGGGTGAAACCGCCGCCGTCGCCACCGCTCATATTGCCGCACACCCAGTTGTAGTTGAACCGGTAGGTGTCGGACCCGGTGCATATAGTGACACCACCGGCCGCCTCCGGCGTGACTGAATTCAATTCGTCGCCGATGGAGGAATTCTGCGTGATGGAGTTGTGATGTATGCGCACATTCCTGTTGAACCCGAACGGCACTTGAGTCACGCCATCCGCAGCGATGATAGCCTCCAGGGTTTCCATCTGGCCGACGGTGATGCCGCCCGACAAAGTCCCCGAATTTCCGTAGATCCGGTTGTTGGAAACTTCCGTGGAATGGTTCCAGGCGTGGAGGAAGACGCCGCCGCCACCGGCTGAGCTGTTGGTGAAGCTCATGCCATCGACGCGCGATGGGTTGCAGAGGAAATTGCTCCCGAAGAATGGGGAAGTTGCGTTGCAGTCGCCCGTAGCCCCAGTGTTAGCGTTTAGTTGAATACAACCGGTGCCATTCAACGCGTCGCAGACTCCAGGAGCATTCGCGTTCTTAAGTCCTTTCCCCAGGACCGTAATGGCCGCACCTTCGTAGGCTCCCATCAACGTGGGCTCCTGCAACAGTTCCGCAAGATTGCCGTTGAGGCTTGGGTCCCAACCGACCAGGGGCTCAAGCGGTGTCGGGTCCGACTTCCCTTGCATCGTTGAGGAACAAGAGAAATTGCCGTTTGGATCATACGGATTCGTGCTGCTGATGAAACCGCCATTCAAAGACAAGCCAAACAGACAGTTGACCTGGCGCCGCCAAGAATCCATCTTGCCCGCGGGATGGGTGTTCGCGTCCACCGTAACAGAGGCCGCGCCGACGCCTTGCAGCCGCACCGGCTTCCACATGAGCAACATTTCCTTGTAGGTACCCGGACCGACGATGATCAGATCACCCGAGGCGGCTTTGTCGATGGCAAGCTGGATCGCGTTTTCGGCAGACACGCCGGTCACAGGGCCGCCGGAGCTGTTCACGATGGAGGTTGGAGTTACATACGTCGGAGCCTTGCCGCCGATCGTGACGGTGACCGTGTCGATCGAGCGCTTGCCGTTGGCGGCCGTGATGACGAGTTCACCGCACATCGTAGGCGCCGACACGCCGCTTTGCTGGATCGTGCAGCTCGACTGCGATCCAAGCAACGCCGGTACCATCACCTTAATCTGTGTATCGCTCCATGACATCGGGATTGCCGGCATGCCTCCGATCGTCACCGATCCCTGTTGCGCACCGAAGCCATAGTGCCGTGTGATGAACTTCAGGTTAAACGGAGCTTTCGTTGCCGCAGGCCCAGAGTAGGCAGGATTCGGCACATTCATATCATCACCTCGCGCCGTAATCGTCAGTATCTTGCCGGGATTGCTGACCCACGGTCCCGCGCCGCCGCCGATCGTGTCGCCTGTCACGCTGGCGATGGCCGGCGTTGCATCCGGGTACTTGCAGTCCGGTGGGGTATAGCTGTCCGCGAAGGCCGAAGTGGGTATAACCGGCGTATCCATGTACGCGGTCTCACCCGGCATAAACGCCCATTCATAGCAGAACTGGCTGTAGTTCGAGTTGAACAGGGGATCGGTCATCGTTTGGCCAGGATGCAACGGATCTGGAACCGGGCCCGGGTCGTTCATGCAAGTGACCATCACCGTGGGCGCGTACCCGGTTGGGTTGGGTGGGTTGACTTCCCAAGTCGAGTAATTCAAGCCATTGAAGAATCCCCACTGGTCGGAATAGAAGCGTCCAACTTCATTTCCATTGAAATCCTTGAAGGAGACCGGCAGGTTGGGGACGGCAAACTTCTCACCGAATATCGGCGAAAACGGGTCGAACTCAGAAGCAAAGTCGTCCGTGATGATGCCGGCGAAATGGGCCGCCACATGCGTCGAGCTGAAGATGTAGAACTTCGCCAACACCGACGCCTGGTCCGCGAGCGTGACTTGCTTGCGGTCACACAGGGGCCGCGAAGCCCCGGCGAATGGCGCGACTTCCTGCGCGCCCGGGAACAGGCTGAGGTAGTCGGGCACGACGCGCGTTTGACCCACGCACGGCCAGTACTCCTCGACACTCCCGGTATCACCCTCGTTTCGCGGGAAGGTCTCAGAGCCGAGATTGGTCGTCGGGTTCAGCGCACTGTTCCGGTTATAGGTGGCATTCACCGCGGCCTGGTCAGGCAGGATGAAGATGGCGCCCAAACCGGCGAACTGCTGGGTCACTGGCGCTATGTAGTTGTCGCCAATGAGAATGTTCTTGTCCTCTTCCTTGACCAGTTCGTAACCCGGTGGCACCACGACTTCGACCACGTACTTGCCGGCAGGCAGCATCGGCGTGCCGTCGTCCGGGTTCGCAACACAAATCGTGCAATTCGTACCCGGGCGCGATCCTGGCGTGCCGTTGACTGATCCGGTGCCCCTGGGTGCTCCGTTCACCGGATCTCGGTCAACGATGCTCGGGAAGTGGTACATGCCGTCGTAAGGCGCCGGCTGTACCTGATTGAACGCGGGCATGCCGTCATAGCATTTGAACTGGCTGTTGTTCGGCAGCGTAGTGCCTGGATTGAGCCACTGCTTGCTGTCCTTCAAGGTAAAGAAGAAGGGACTGGTAGCGTCCTGGCCCGGGCAGTTCATGTTGGGAATGCCGTCGGAACGGAAGCCTTGCGCCCAATCGTCCCAACTGCTTGTCATGGTGGTGTCTACCAGCGTCAGGCTGGGAGTTCCATCCGGAGCCGTGCCCGTTTGATACAGGTTGATGGTCACGTTCGGCACGTCAGGCGTCCATTTCGTGTGGAGCAGCAGCGTGGGATCATCGAATGGCCGCGTCGAGGCGTAAATCACCTCACCCTTGATGCCGCCGTTCTCGCCGGTAGCGAACGGTTTCTTGCCAAACTCCATAAACTCGGCGTTGCCGATAAAGCCTTGCCAGGCCTCGTCGGTCACCCATGGGGGATCAATGCGACCGGTGGAAGGGTTGGCAGCGCTGCTGCCCGGGCCATTGTGGATCGAAAAGCCGGTGCAGTCGGCATTGTCGCAGTACACCGCGCCAGGTACCCGCAGGTTGGTGGGGAGATGGTTGTTTTCCAGCGTGTTCGCGAGGCCGCTGGCGATGGTCGAGGTACCCCCGCCATGCCCGTCCGCGGGGCCGCCCGCGTCATAGACCACGTGAACACCCGTCTGTTTGAAACGCGTGGTGTCAGTCTCGAGCGTAAGCCAGTTGAAGTACGGAAAGATTTCGTTAAAGCTAGCGAAACCGTTCAGATCGGTAGTGTTGAAGTTGGAGATGCTGCCATCCCGGAACCGAACGTTGGTCGCAGCAAATGGCACCCCAGGGTCATCGCCGTGCGAGACGCCGTCCCCGTGGATGTCCATGAAGGTCCGGGTGTAGAGATTCGTGCGCCATTGCTGTATCGGAATGTCTCCCATGTCGACATTGCCACCCGACACCGCTACTGGCATCGAAAGGCCGTCGACGATGAGGTCGTTCCACTGGTCGAAAACAGTGATTCTCCAATTACCATCGGGAATATTCGCAAACGTAAAGGTCCCATCGTTGTTGCACTTTGTGAACGCGAAATCTTCGGCATCCGGGTCACCCAGGCTCACGTAGCACTGAGAGTAACGATAGGCATCGTACGAACCGCTGCTATAGAGTCGCTCATCTGGTATCCGGCTTGGGCGTGCCATCGTGACTTTGCCCTTAACCGTATTGGTGCAATGAGCCGTTGCGCTGGCGCACACTCCAGCCTTCCGGGCATTGATGATCTTCGGGTTCGCGAAGCCGATGGAGACGTGGTATCCCGCCGGCCCGAACTCCTGGAAGTACGCCGGCTCGCCGGCCTTGATGAAAGCCTCGTGACCCTTCGTACCATCCAGGCTGTTGGTCTGGAGCCACTCTTCACCGCGGGCAATTCGATCGGCGTTAGGCGTGGCCACCACTTCGTACAGGCCGGGGTACAGGTTGGCAATGACAGCCTGACCCTCGAGTGGCGAAGGCGTTTTACCGTCCGACTCAAAATGCGGACAGGTGACGATCATGCCCACCAGCCCGTCCGGATTTTTTGAAATCGGGCACGCATCCAGCCCGGTGTGCTGATCTTTTGTGCCAACCAGGCTATTCGATAACGGCATATTGAACATGTCGTAGGTCGGCTGTCCGGTCGCATCACCAAAGCCACCAGCCTGGTCATTGAGCGTGATCTGGAATCCTCCCAGGCCGGGCTCCTGGGTTGCCAGGGCGTCAACTCCGCCGCCAGCGTCGTTTTCGCCGTTAAGCGGAAAGTCATCCTCGAATACAAATACCGCGATCTTCGCTGTCGGGAGAGGCGCCTCTTGGGGCGCCACGGTGACGGCCTTCGGCCCGCTGCCCGCCGCGATCGGTGCGCCGCCCATGGTATGGCCGCAAGTACCGGTTCCGGGAGCCCAGGTTGAGCTACCGGGGCTATAAGGTCCGCAGTCGGTATCGATGCTGAAGGGCCTTGATTTGCCGCCGCCCAGACTCACTGGGGCGCCAGCGCCGGAAGTGAACGTGTTGCCAGCATCACCCGGCAAGATCGAGATGTAATAGCGCTTGCTCGGGTCGAGGGCGACCTGACCTGGGGAGACCGGGGTCTGCTGCGTAGCCCCCGTGCGGCACGCACCGTTACCAACATCACACACGGCTGGCTGGCCCAGGAGCTTCTGCCCGGACTCGCAAGCGAAGGTGCCGACGCAGCCCGAAGCAACCACCGGCATGTGGCTGGAATGGAAGTTGGTTCCGAGACTTTGCACAGGCAAAGGCGGGCACCTGGCTGGCCTCACATTGGGGTCGGTTGAGTTGACCTGGCAGGCAGGGTCAATCAGGAAGGTACGGTCTTCCTCGATGATCCAGCGGTAGTCGTTGATCGCTACTCCATTTTTTGGATCCTTCACCGTAACGACCAGTCCGCTGCCGCCCTTGAACGTCACGGTCACAGTCGCGGGAGCGCTCGATGTGTTTTGCGAATTGACCGCCTTGTACTTGAAGGTCACCGTGGCAGTAGACGCTCCAGTGGGAGGAGTGGTCGGGGCCGACGTGAAGGATCCGTCCGGATTCAGCGTGACTGTGCCGCCAGTGGGACTGCCTCCGACAAGAACGGCTGTGAGTGGCAGGCCTGAAGGGTCCTTGGCGTACGCCAACACGCCGCTAGGGCTGATCTGCATCTGGGACGCGATGTTGCTGGTGAAGCTGGCATTACTGGCCACCGGCGCGCCGGACAGACAGCCGTTGGCGGCGCTGCACGCTGACAGCGTGACCGTCGCCGATACGGCGGGATTCCCGTTCGCCTGATACACAAAGCTGTCAGCCGTCGTGCCGGCATTCGGCACATAGACGAACGTGCCGTCCGGGTTCAGAGTGAGCGCGCCGCCGGTGGTCGTCGTCTTGACCTCAACGCCATAGACATTGACATCCTTGGCTTTCACGCCCCTGGCCGGGTCCGACACGGTCAACGTGGTGCCCGGGATAAAGAAGTAGTTAGCGGCATTGGCAACCGCATTCTGATTGGCAGCCCCCGCCGTCGGCAGCGCGCCGCCATTGACTGCGACGTACGCCTGCATGCCGCCGTCGCGTTGATTGTTGGTCGACAGGCTCAGTTCGCGGTCGAACACCGGCAGCGCCGTTGCGCCGGTCGCCGGTGCGTTCAACAACACGTCCTGCGTTTTGCCGGCCGCCAGAAACACTTCCGACTGGACCCGCGGACTGCCGGGCAGCACGTTGCCGTCTTCGGCGATCAGCGAGAAACCGGAAACCGCAGGATTGCCGGTTTGCGTACCGACTATCGACGGAACGTGCATCCGCAAACCAGCGTTCACGAAACGCACGAGCACCTGGCCCGTAGCGACAGGCGCGGTGGCGGCAAACGAGGACCCGCCGGGATTGGTCCGGTCGAAGGCGACACCGTTGATCAGGTAGTAGCGCGGGTCGTAGTTCACCGTTGGCGGATAGCAGGTGCCGAACGTCGTCGACTTCGAATCGCCGCAGCCGCCGGGCTGACCCGACCACACGAGGGTTTCGCTGAAGCCCGCCGTCGTCACCGCCGCGGCGGCAGCCGCGTTTTGCACGGGATCGATTTCGCTCAACAGGAGCGGCACGTCGGCGTCATAGCAGATATTCGGATAGGCCTGATAGGTCTGTGTCGCCACCGGGCAGCTCACGCTGCCGCCGACCGGGGTCTTCACAACTAGCACGCCGTACAGCCCCATCGGCCCCTGGATCGACGGATGCGTTCCCGACTCGAGCAGATAGGTGCCGGGGCTGAGATTGTTCCAGGTCAGCGAGGTTGTCTGGCCCTTCGCCACCTCGGTTGCAAACGACTGGACACGCGGTCCTTGCGCGGGCGGCGTGAACGTCGCGCCGGTCGCGCTGGAGGCAATCGGCCAGGTTGTTGCGGTTTGCGTCGGATGCGGCGGACTCGGCATGCTCGTCGCCGTCGTCCCCAGGCCGCCGCCCAACTGCCCCACGATCACGAGCGAGGTCGGCACGGCACCGGGCAGGCTATTGGTGAGGTTGATCGTCAGGGGTCCAGACGGCACGGTGATCACCACCGGCGACCAGCTCGCTCCGGCGTGCGGGTTCGACGCCGCACAGGTGGCGGGCGCCACCGCGGCCGCCGAGCAGCCGTAGCCCCACATCGGCACAGCCTGTCCGTCGGGCAACGTAGCAGTGCTGGCCTTCGCTGTCAGATTGACGACCTGGGCGAAAGATACCCCACTGGCCGTCAGCAGAATGGACGCCGCGACACCTGCCTTGAGCAAGTCGAAGAGCGTCGCCCTAAACTTGTTGGATCTCATCGCGTTTCTCCCCGCCTCTAATTGGATTCGTCAATCAGGAATGCTTGTGGATCGACGAGCATCATCATCATCATTCCGCCTGGAAAGATGTTGTTCGTAGTGATCTCGCGCTCGTTATGCGAGTGCCACATGAATGCGAAGCCTGCTTCGCTTGCCGGCGGATTCACAACCGTCCCGCTCGGCGGCGTGGTCCCGGTGTACGCCGTGGCGCGTACGGTCGCGTCTGGCCCGAGATAAGGGCTGCCGCCATACCAGAAGCCGTTCGTCAGCACGTGCGAGTCAGGCAGCGTGACTGGCCCGCCGCTGGCGACGTTGCCGAACGGATGCGCTTCGAGCGCCTTGCCGTGATCCGCGCACCACTCGTAGTAGTTCGGCGCAAGGGGGTCGGCCGTGTAATAGCCGTTCACGTCCGGGATGCAGACGACCGGCTTGCCGAGGTAAGCCGCGAATTGCGGAGCGGTATCGGTGTACACGTCCCCAGGCTTATGCCCATAGACATCCCAGTTCAGGCCCCTGCCCGTCCAGTAGAAAATTCCGTCCATCGTGAGGCCCGGCGTCGTGGTCGTCGTGAACAGCAGCGGTCCGGCCACCTTGGTCGGGTCCGTCTTGCTCAGGATCATGTTTCCATCGCGCGCCAGCACCCGCACGTGATTGCCGTGCTCGTGGAACGGATGCTGCCAGCGGCCGGTTCCGATGATCCGCAACAGCACCAGTTCACCTGGGTGCATGTGCGGATTGCCGTTGTAGGGCTGATGCGGATACTGCACCGCGTAGTTCGGGTCCATGTCGTCCGGCATCGAGCGGCCGTTGACCATGAAATAGGCCGGGTGATAGGGCTCCGTCTCGACGGTCATGCAGCCATTCGGTGCCGTGCAGGTGTTCGCCGCCTGCTGTTCCGCCTGCGCATGAATACGCGGATCCATTTCGGAGAACTGGAACAGATACTCACGGTCATAGCAGGACGCGGTGTGGTTATAAGCTGCGCCGGCATTGCGGAAGTCCGTTTGCCCATCCGGCAGCGTCGCCGCGACCGCGCGGCAACCAGTAGGCACCGCAACCGTGCCGGGCGAGGTGGTCGGCAAAACGATGATCGCCCCATACAGGCCCATCTCGATCTGCAGATCGCCCTGCGTGCCACTGTAGTAAGCATGCGTGCCAGGCGTCGCCGCGACGAAGCTATACGTCACCGTGGTGCCGTGCGCGGCCTCGCGGGTCAGCAATCCCGGGGAGCCGGTGAGCCCGGCAGGACAGGTCCCGTCGGGATTCAGCACCGCGGCGCAGACCTGGAATCCCGGAAAGAGGATCGACGTGTTGCCCGCCGCCGCAGGCAGGTTATTGGTGAGCGTCACCGTGACGACGTCGCCCTGCTTCACGATCAGCGTCGGACCGGGAATCTGCATGCTCGGACAGTTCGCGCCCGCGATCGTGGACGGCGAAAAGCCGGACGGCGCCGTGCGGCATCCATAGCCCCACGAATAAATGCTCGCGCCGTCTGGCTGGGTGATACGGTTCGCCTCGGCACTCAAATCGAAGTGCGTCCCCGTGATGCCGGGCGCGGCGGCTTGCGCGTGCATGCAGACGAGCGTGGCGAACATCGCCGCGCCGACTCGCGCGAGCCGTCCAAGCTGCGCGAGCGCCCCGCGCCATGTGTGGTGAGTAATGTGGGCCACGGCTCTTCTCCTAGGTGCAGGACTTCGTGGTCGGATCCACCGCATGGCAGATATGGACCTCGGTCATCAAGCCGCCAAAATTCTCCTGGTCATTCGCCAGGTGATCGAGATTCGGCGTGTACAGGTAATAGATCGCACCCGGCTTATATTTCGTCGTGTCGCTGGCGTCTAGGAGCAGGTCCAGGGATTCGCCGCCGGCCAGCGTGATCGAGTTCGTGTTGTAGGTCAGGTCGTTGCCGGACATGTCGCGCAGCAAGCGGGCGTTGAGGGCGATCACGTGCATCGGAATGCCGAGCGACGCCAGCGTCTGATACTCCGTCACGTCGAGGTCCGAGATCCGCAGCAGTGCCTTGCCGCCGGCCGGAATGTTGATCAGCGTCGGCAGCGGCTGCGAAAAATGCTGCGTGCCATCCGCCACCGCCGTCGACAGTGGGTTCGGATTTACGGTGTCCGGATAGCTGCGTCCGTTCAACATGAAGAGCTTGTCCTTCATGTCGGTGAACGGCTCCGGATTGAACGTCATGCCAATGAAGTGGAAGTTCGGATCGAAGCCGTGTATCTGCACCGGATACTCGACGTCGTAGGCGGTCGAACCGTCGCCGTCGTTGTACGCGTACAGCGTCGGCGTGTTGCTCTTGTTGTTCGCGTGGAGCACGCCGTTCGCCGGCGGCAGCGGTGTCGTGCACAGAATGTCGTTTCCACACGCCGTACGCAGATCCTTTTGCTGCAGCAGCAGCGAGCTATACAGCGACGCGCCGCTGGGAACGCGGTTCTGGCGCGGTCGCACGAAGATCTGGCCGACCATGCCCATCTGCAGGTGTTCTGGCGGCGTGATGTGGCAGTGCCAGAAGTAGGTGCCCGCATCCGGTGCGAGGTAGTAGTACGTGAAGCTCGCGCCGATGTTGATCGCCACCGACGCGTCCGGCACACCGTCGTAGAACGACGAGGCGTTCGGGTAGCCGTGGAAGTGCACCGTGTGCTTCTCGAACAGGTCGGGGCGCATGATCATCCCGACGTTCGTCAGCGTGAGGAAGAACTCGTCGTCCTCGTCGATCGCCATTGTCGGCGCCGGCTCGTTGCCGTTCATCACGCCGATATCCATGATCGGCCGTGGATCGACGTGACCGGTCGTCAGCAGGCCTGGAGGCACCGATTCCGGATCGGGGACGAGGCCGACCGCGCCGTTGTAGGTCGGGTCCGTTCTCGGATCGCCGACGGTGTTGAACACCGAGGCGAACTGTGTGCCGGGAAGGCCTGCCTTGATGTCGGCGAGCCCGGACAACGGGCCGAAAGCGAACAGGTAGGTCTGCACGCCGTTAGCCATCGTCGCGTAACCGTCGCCGCCCGAGATCTGCTGGCACTTGACCGCGCCGTTGACGACGCCTGTCGACACGGAAGTCTGTCCGGTATAGGACGGCCCGGTGTAGGCGGGCTCCCCTGCACCGGGCGGCAGCGCCGTCGGATGCGCCGGCGTGGTTGGCGGGCATTGCACCCGGAACGATTGCGCGAATGAAGGAACGGCGAACAACAGTAACAACAGTGTTGCAACACTGCTGAGATATGCGCGGGTACTGAACATATGACCTCCAGCCCAGGGGTCAGCCAGCGCGATACGCGCTGGACGTCACGCTCTACTGCGAATGCGGGCTGGCTACGTTTTTCCACCAGTCCGTATGTGGATTCTGAACAAGAGCGACGCAGCCTGGGATGGGTCACCCCCCTACACTTGCGGTAGGGCAAACCCAGCCACGGTACTCAGGTCAAATCGAAACGCTATTTTTTCGGGAAAGACAGCGATCGAACGCCAGGTGCGGCGCAGCTTTCCACTTTGCTTACATTGCGGGTCTTTACCCATGCCGTTCGGCGGGGATTCCGACTTTCCTTCATGTCTAGCGAGGCAAGAATGTGAAAACAGTCCCCGACTGGCGGGTACTGGAAAGTGCCGGGGTTACAACGGGTTGAGGGCAAGATGAGGTCCGCACCGTCGAGCTACTGCTCTTGAGATTTCCGGCCTCCCCATTGAATTGCCGAAGGATCACATCATGAACAAGCTAACTGCCACCATTCTCGCGAGTTGTGTAACGCTCGCAACTGCGAGCGCCTTCGCTGCCGATAGTCCGTCTAATGACCCGGTGTCAAAAGACGCAATGAGTCTGGAGACCACGGCAACCGAGCACGATGCGACGAGCGCCGACAGCATGGCCAAAGAAGGGATGAAAGAAGACGCGATGAGCCAGGACAGTACGGCCAAAGATGGAACCAAGAACGACGAGGTGAAGCAGTAGTTCACCCGGTAAGCGTGCGCCTCGGTGATGCCCCGTACAACCAGCCGGTCTCGACAGGCGCACGCGCCTACTATGCTGCAGGATCAGGCAGAACGGTTCCAGAAACAGCGGGTTGGCGCGCTGAGCTTGCAGGATGCGCGCATCGATCATGTCGGGTACGCGGGATAGATGCAGTTGCTTGAGGCAGCGTTCGATTTCCGGTCAAGGTCACGGCCATGGATGGAAATCCCCGGCGGCTAGCTGAGGCACGCGGCTGGATGCTCTGATTGAAGATCTCGCCGGATTCGGTGGCAGGACGGATCAAGGGGGATCCAACGTGACGGACAACGCCAGTTGACGTCATGTACCGACCGCATGAGAGGTGAACAGGAAGACTGTCATGGACATCTTGGAAATCGCGGCAAACTCGGGAATGATAGTCACCCCCAACGATCGAATCGGCTCCGAGGAGTATCGGAGTGTGTACGGATCCATACAGGCACTACAACGCTTTGCTGATGCCCTGCTTGCCTCGGCAGCGAATGAAACAAGGGATACGCGTCCAGGCGTTCGGGCGAGCCCGCCATCAAGTGAGTAATGTCATGAAATCGTCCCGTCGTAGCTTCATCCTCATGACCGCTGGTTTTGCATCATCGTTGGCCCTTTCGCGCGGCGCGCTGGCGGATGCCGTGCCAGTCTCCGATTCGGATGCGACCGCGCAGGCGCTCGGCTACAACACCGATGCAACGAAAGTCGACAAAGCGAAATACCCTAAGTATCAGGCTGGCCAGGCTTGTTCGAATTGCCTGTTCTTTCAGGGAAAAGCCGACGACGCTGCGGGCTCCTGTCAGATCTACGGTGGCAAGCAGGTCAACGCGAAAGGCTGGTGCAGCGCGTACACGAAAAAAGTGTGACGCGTGAATGTCCTCGTTTCGGACCGCCGCGCTGCCGCGGCACTGGGTTATCGCATGCTGGTCGTGCCGACCACAGGAGATGCGGTCGCCGCACGACGCCTTGGTTGATTACCGAACCCTCCGCGTCGGCCAACGTATTGATGGCTCGGTTGGCCGCGACGGTTCCGGACGCGCATGCAAGCAAGGCACAGTTGCAAACGTTGCAGTGCCGGGTCAAGGCGTGGCGCATTGAGCGCGCGAAAGAACTGATCCTGGGTGGCCTGGAAAAGTCCGCCGACATGCCAGTTGACGAGCGAAAACAGCCGCGGAAAATTTGGAGGCAGAGGGGAACCCGGCGCTTCGCGTGCGGCAAGCCATGAAAGAGATGAAGAAGAAGGCGGGACTACAACAATTCCTCGGGTAACATTCCTTGGTAAGCCAACACGAACGGACATCCTGCTATCCACAGGGAGCCTTACGCAATGGATGCTGCCACTTATGCGCTGTCGCCCGAGGCCTCCAGCAAGCGACTCCGGGAGACGATCTCAAATTTCCTACAGGAACGGCTCCAGTCCAAGCTCGACAAGCTCAAGGACGACGATACAGATCAGCGCGAGAAATTGCTGACGGACTTCCTGCCGGAAAACTGGATACCAGATGCGGCACGCCGCGTCCATCAGATTCAGCAGGTGACGCACGCGCTCAAGTTCACCCACCCTGATGCAATGGGCTCCAGCTTGAACGTGGCAGGGAACCCACAAGTCGGCGAGCTCCACGTAGGCACTCATACCCTCGGCGGCACGGTCGCGCCGGATGTAGTGGGCAACGCCGCTGCTCTGGACGTCTACAAATTCCTGCGTCTGATCGTTGACGGCAGATCGCTGCTGGAGCGTGCGATCGCCAACGACCCGGCTCTCGCCGCTGCGCTTTCCGACCATCCAGAGCATGCAAGGCAATGGATGGCGGCTTTCGCGTCATTAAGACAACCTAAAGGTCAACCCACCTCGCATGAGTTAGCCAAGCAGATCTATTGGCCGCTTGGCGGCGGTCAGTACCATCTCCTTGCGCCACTTTTCCCAACCTCGCTTGCACATGTTGTCTGGAACACGCTTCGCGAGGACCGCTTTTCCGATGCCGCCAAAGCAGCTCGGGACGCGCGTCGGGCGAGCGTATCGCATCCTCAGGGTTATCGTGAATACCCTGATGTGGTCGTGCAGAAATTCGGCGGATCGAAACCACAGAACATTAGCCAGCTGAATAGCGAGCGTCACGGGGAGAACTACCTCATGCCCTCCCTGCCCCCTTTGTGGCATCGCGAGCCAACACGTCCACCACTGGGAATGGCGAGTGTGTTTCATCGTCTGTTCGGTCGTCGCCCGCGCGTCCGTGCAGTAACGCGCATCCTGTGGGAATTTCGCGTGAGCGCTGAAAACGCAGATAGCAGTCTCCGGATTCGCGAGAAGCGGGTCGAACTGGTTGGCTACGTCCGTGATGAGTTGCTGCAGTTCAGCGCAGAAATACACGAGCTTGAAGCGGGCTGGAGTCTGCTGCCTCACTGCCGTCTGAACGCGAATGAACAGTGCTGGCTCGACCCACGGCGGGCGGAGAGCGACGAAGTCTTTGCTTTCCTGCGTCGCCGCGGAGACTGGCGGGATGGCGTCTGCAGGCGCTTTGGCAACTGGCTGAATACAACGCTCACTACGCCGCACACGCCAATGGACCAAGCCGAGGCTGCGCATTGGGCAGACGTTCTTGAAACAGAACTACGGATGATTCGTATGGAAATCGACATCGATGAATGAACCCGCTTCTCTCGTGGTCCTGCCGCGTTTGCAGGTGCAAAACGCCAACGCCATCTCCGGCTCGATCTGTTGGGGCTTTCCGTCGCCCACCGCCTTTGTCGGCTTCGCCCATGCGCTTGAGCGAAAATTTTTCTCTGAACTGCGGGAAGGCTTTGGCGGAGTTGGAATCATCTGCCATCAGTTTCACCCGCAGGTTTGCCAGTCGCCGGGGCTGCGGACCCACGTTTTCCGCCTCAGGCGCAACCCAGCGGGAGAGGACGGAAATGCCACTGCGCTGGTTGAAGAGGGCCGCGCGCACATGGAAATCAGTCTGGTGATTGCGGTGAAAGACCATATGCCTGTCAGGAGTGGTGCGTATTTTGCGGAAGACCTGTTAGTGACGGCCCAAGGAATGCGTGTTGCGGGTGGAAGCATCCTCCCGACTCGCGACGGCGAGCGCTTTTCGGCGCAGTGGTGGCCACTCGCTAACAATCCGGAAGGTCAAGCTGAAGCATTCCGTAAGCTGCGCCGTCAACTACTGCCCGGTTTCGCGCTCGTGCAACGAGAGGACCTGTTGGCCGAGCGCTTGGCGGAAATACGTCTGCAGCACCCGGAGGGCAATGCGCTGGATGCACTGCTGGATTTATGCCGGCTAAACATAGAACCCGACAGACCCAGTCCTGATAAACCAGGAGAACGGCAATGGGGAGTTCGCAAGGAGCCCGGCTGGCTGGTGCCGCTACCAGTCGGCTACAGCGCGTTGTCACCGCTCTATGGGCCGGGCAAAGTCAGGAACGCGCGAGACGGCGTCACCCCGTTCCGCTTCGTCGAAGGTCTTTACTCGCTGGGCGAATGGGTCGGCCCGCACCGAATGGAAAACGTGCGGCAAATACTCTGGCATTCTGACACCGATCCCGATAACGGTATTTACCGCTGCATCAACCATTATTCAACCCCCTTCGCAATAGACTGATTGCGTTGGACAAGGAGGGATGAGATGACAAAAAATGAACTGAAAACCGCCTCGGTGCTGGCGTTCGCTCGCAAACTGGACCCTTCGGATGCGTGTTTCGCCGCCGGGCGCTGGAATGACCGCGAAAATGGCGAGAAATGGTCTCCCGTCGGCGTGCGAGAAAAGTCCGTGCGCGGCACCATTTCAGACCGGCGCGCCAGCAGGGATCAAGACCCGGCAAAGCTGGATGCGGCCATCCAGTCCCCGAATCTTCACACCGTCGATGTCGCAACCCTGCCGAACGATGTCGATACGCTGCGCGTCCGGTTTACTCTTCGTGTGCTCGGTGGTGCGGGAATGCCTTCAGCGTGCAATAACGCTGATTACCAGGAAAAATTGCAGACTACTATCCAGCAGTATGTGGACCAGACCGGTTTTGCCGAACTGGCACGCCGCTATGCCCTCAACCTGGCCAATGGACGTTTCCTGTGGCGCAACCGGCTCGGTGCGGAGCAGATCGAGGTGCACGTTCGCCACTTGTCCCAAGGCAGTGCGATTAAGATCTGGATCTTTGATGCCCTGAGCTTTTCTCTACGTGATTTCAAGGTGCCGACCGATGCGGAACAGTCGCTGAAAGCGCTGGCGCTGGTGATTGAGCACAGCTTGGCTAGCAAAACGTATGGGTTGCTAGAAATCGTTGCTTACGCCCGAGTCGGCGACGGTCAAGAAGTCTTCCCTTCGCAGGAACTGATCCTCGACCGTGCTGACAAAAAAGGCCAGAAAAGCAAAACGCTGTACGCCGTCGGAGAGGTCGCTGGAATCCACAGTCAGAAGATCGGCAACGCTCTGCGCACCATAGATACCTGGTATCCGGATGACGGCGGCCCTCTCATCGGCCCGATCTCAGTCGAACCGTATGGCTCGGTAACATCGCAAGGAAAAGCCTACCGCCCGCCCCAACAGAAGATGGACTTCTACAGTCTGCTCGATAACTGGGTGCTCAAGGACAGCGCCCCGGATGAAGGAAATCAGCATTACGTGATGGCCACCCTGATTCGGGGCGGGGTATTCGGACAGAAGGACTGATGGATGAACGCCTATCTTGAAATAAGCATACGGCCGGACCCGGAATTCATTCCAACCACCCTCATGAATATCCTGTTCGGCAAACTGCATCACGCGCTGGCCGCCCATGGGAGACGGAACATTGGCGTGAGCTTTCCGGACGTCCGGGAGAACAGCCGGTCTCTGGGCACGCGTCTGCGCGTCCACGGCGATGCACCAAGCCTTCGCGCACTGACTATGTCCGGCTGCACGGCTGGACTGCTCGACCACATAGAGGTTGGGGAAATCACTCAGGTGCCGACCGATGCAAGGCATCGGGTCGTCAGGCGCGTTCAGGCCAAGAGCAGTCCTGAGCGACAGCGGCGCAGGTTGATGGCCCGAAAGGGAATTGATGCGGAAGCGGCACGGCAGACCATCCCGGACTGCGCGGCAGAGCGTCTTAACCTGCCCTACCTCATTCTGACAAGCAAGAGTACCGGCGAGCAGTTCCGCCTGTTCGTAGAACACCTGCCCATTCAGCAACAGGCAGTGGAGGGTGAGTTCAGCGCCTACGGCCTCAGCGCCATAGCGACAGTTCCGTGGTTTTGAACACTTTTCGCGACTATCATGTACCTCATTATAAATGACACACTTGCAAAACCCGTTGCGATTTTGGTCAGCGGATGCAATTGCGCCTTTCACAAATCAGGCTGTTACAACCAAAGTTCTGTACTTCACTGCCGCACAGGCAGCTCAGAAAAGATAGGGGCTTATGTGCATTGCACGCCACCTTCACTGCCGGACAGGCAGCTCAGAAATTTGATGCCGGACAAATTGGCACCCACACCCATGGCTATCGCTCCGTCGTGATTGTTGTCGGGTAATTGACGCCGCCGCTGCCTGTCCGGCAGGAGGTCATCGGCCTTTCCGTGCAAATGATCGCGGTAGTCGCGCGGAGAGAGGGTTGCAGCAAGGCGCGGCAGTTCGGCGGCTTTCGCAACATCATCGCGAAGGCGACTGTATGCCGAAGCAGCGCTCGCCTGTTTCGTGGTGTCAAATTTTATCGACGGCTCGCTATATCGCATCGCCGCATTGCTGTGCCGCTTCGGCGGCGAGATTTCACGCGATGCGCTAGTCACGGCCGGTATCGTGCGTCAGGGTGAAGCCGATCATCGATCTGCCAGGCTATCACCTGCTGGATAGCGGTAAGCAACGGATCATTACCGTCGCGAAAGGCGTTAACGCACGACGGGCACCGAGAGAGCGTGCAAAAGTCGGGGAGATCCATTTCATCAGGACTCCATAGTCTACAGCATGTGTTGAAGTTCGTTGATTCCGCTAGCCGTGTCCACAGAGGCGCTAATGGAGGTCCGCCATATGTGGACCACAACGCGGGCAGCTCGGTGCAACCAGGCGCAATGGGAGCTACCGTTCGATCATCGATTCTTGAATGCGAAAACGGCAACGAGGACCGCGACAAGCACTGCAAGCCATGTCAAACTGGCGACAAGCTTGCTGAGCTTATCCACCAGTGCGTTAATCGAATTCGTCTCGCTACCGGTTGTTTGCTGTTGCCCCTCGGGTGATCTCTCGCTGTGGTTGAGCGCGCCTAAGCGGACTTTCCCGAAGTCGAGTGCGAGATGAACAACGTATCCGCCCGCTGTATCCGGCGATTCCGCCGTGCTGTCTTCCTTGCCCGGCCGGAGAAACAGATCCGCTTGCCCAGGGAAGTCAGCAAACACCTGCCCCGACGTATAAACGTTCCTCAGACACAGGCCGACCTTGACCGCAGCGAGCCGGCCGGCCTCAACGCCCTCGATTAGCGCCTTCATGCTGTTTTCCGGCACGTGACAAGACGCCCACCATTGATCGGGTTCCTGCATCTCCCGGTCCGGGCGGTTATAGCCGAGCCTTGCAATGCCCAGTGGGACGTCCGAGAAAGTTGTACCGAGCGCGTCTTGCCATTCGCGAAGGCCATGCCGGTCTGCCGAACGGATTTCCCTGGCCGCGAACGAGATCTGGACCATGCGCGTGCTGTTCCCGGGTTCGCCAATAATTGACAGGCGAACATCATCGAAGGAAGCGCTCCCACGGACACAGGTAGTCAGGGTGGATTGCGTTTCTCCCTCTGCGGGTTCCAGTTGCTGAACGACCTGGAGGTCCTGCAAGGTGAGCCAGAGTGAGCTTGCGGGGTAGTACGTCATTGCGTTGCCATCAGGCCCGACGTGCTCGAGCGAGTGGCCACTGCGCTCTCTCACACCAATTCCACGGCTCCCCTCGCGATAGGCCACGCGTACTTTTTCATCGAGGCGCGGATGAGCGCTCGCCGCGAGTTGCTCCGGATCAGGAGGTGTCCGGTAAGTCCTTGCCGCGCTGTTCAGGCTATCCAGAATATCGCCACGCTGGCGGATCTCCACAATGAGCTGCCGCTCGCGATCTGTCGGAGCCGCACGGGTGCCCGACAGCATCTCGCCGAAACGATCTGCGAGCCGAAGTGCGTTGGGTGCCGCGGTTTCGGGCACCCCCTTCGGAATCTGCCTCGCGGTGGGATCGGTGCCAGGCGGCGGCTGCCGATCAGCGACCGCGACGAGAGAAGGCAGTAACCGGGTTAAGAGGCTCGCACAGAGAGGGAGTATTGGCAGGAACACACCGGCGAGAACCAGATTGAACAGCGTGTGGAAATCCGCAACCACACGTGCATTGTCCGGTTCCATGGTAACCATGAAGCGGCCGATTGGTCCGAGCGCCGCGAGGGCCGTCACAACGCCGATTAATCGCGTGAGCAGGTTTCCAACCGGTAGCCGCTTCGATGCGGGATCGTATGGTCCCGTGCCCGCCAGCACGGGGTTGATGGCGGTGCCGAGGTTCGCACCCATCACCAGAGCAAACGCCGTATTGGGAGGAACCACGTTCCGCGCGCAAAGCGAGGTGATGAGCAGAACAGCCGCGACGTTTGAATCCGCGGCCCACGTCAAGCCCGCAGCGAGCAGAACATCGACGACCGGTACGGTGGACGCAGCGCCCAGCAGCATGCGCAGGCTGGGGGCATCCTCGTAATCGGTCATCAGCTCGAGCAGATGGTGCAGCGCGAGCAGCATCAGGCCCAGACCAATGAACATGCGTCCCAGGTCGTGTGCACGTGTGTTCGACACCTTGCGGAACATCAGCGCGCCGACAAGGATCAGGGCCGGCGAAACGGCTGCCGCGAGGTCGAATGACAGTACCTGCACGATCAATGTCACGCCGACGTTTGCGCCCAGCATGACCGCAAGCGCGGGCACAAGCCCGACGCCTCCCTCAGCAGCGAAGCCCTCAATCATGAGTCCGGTCGTCGCGCTGCTCTGCAGTACCGCGGTCGCGCCCGTCCCGGCCAGGAAAGCCCGGAAGCCCCCGCGCAGCGACCTGCCGAGGAGTGACCGAAGACCGGCGCCGAATGCCCGGTGCATGCCGGTTTGAACCATCTGGGTGCCCAGAAGCAGCAAAGCTACGGAGCCAGCGAGATCGATCAGCGTGAACGTCGTTATCATGATTTGGACTCCTGGCGTCCAACCGTTGCCCATGCGACTTCGCCACTGCCCCGCCCTTGCGTGGCTGGGCGTCGCAGCGAATCGATGCCGGTTGCCTGAACCCCTTAAGCATGGCTGGCACTCAACTACCCCGGCGTGTGGTCAGCACGCCCAGGTTGCATAAGCAAAAAAGTGCCCGATCGCGTAGTGAGCCAGTCTAACGCGATATCTTCCCGACTGTTGGAGGGGAAAACAACAATTCTTCACGGATCCCCGGATTCGGCATCGGGGGCCCGTCGGTATTGCGCCTGTGAGACTGCAACGCGGTATTTTGGACAGGACTTACAATGCCCGATAAAGGTCTGTCGGCGTTACATCACCGCCAGTTTCGACTGATTCTCAAGAAATGAAGCGTGCAGGGAGAGAATGAAAGACAGAGCGACCGTGGTCTGCGTGCGGGAAAACCAGATTCTGCTGGTGGCCAGAGAACGATCAAGATGGGCGTTGCCTGGCGGGAGAATCCGTCGGGACGAGGCGCCCCTGGAAGCTGCGCGACGTGAACTGGTGGAAGAAACAACGCTTGTGGCTGATGATTTGACATACCTCTTTCAATTTACCGGTTTCAATACCTTGCACCATGTCTTTTTCGCTGACATCGCGCATCATGCAAGGGTGCAGCCCAGCAACGAAATCGCGAAGTGCAGGTGGTTTGCCCCGGTCAAGATAGCGACGCTTTCCGCCAGCGTCCCCACTCGTGGAATCGTGGAGCTTTTCTTCCGGTATATCCGCACTCTGGAATCGGACAACGTCCAGCCGATTTCGCAGCAGGCGGAACAGGTGAGCCCATGAAGCGCACTTATCACTATCACGGATTCGATGTTGAGGTGGCCGTCGAGGCTGACTTCAGCTGGCAGGTCGGACGCAGTGCGTTGTCCAGCGCGGGATATGTCGCGGTCGTGAGGATCTGCAAGGCCGGTGCCGCTCTTGCCGTTTTCTCCCCGTTGCGTTTTGGCGAATCGCAAGGAAAGCCATTTTTAAGCGAAGCTGATGCGCTCATGGGCGGCTATAGCGCGGGGCGACGTATCGTCGATGATTTGTTCAGTTCATGATACGCGTCTACGCCGCCCTGGAAACAAAGCCTTTCATCCACTGATGATTCAATAACGAGTGCCTGCTGTCGGCGGGCGGATGATCCGTCATTCGTCGACGCCCCGCGACCGTCTCTCGTTGGGCGAACCCGGAGGTTCGATGTCGAAGCGGTTTGGCCGAACCCAAGCCTGCTTCGAACTTCCGCAGTCGGCCCAAGGCGGGTGGCATCATCCAGAGAACTGCCATCCCCCTGTTTCTTACATTGCCTTGCACCCACAAGAGCGCGCCCCTGCCAGGCGCACAAAAAAGCCAAGGCGGTGAAGCCCTGCCCGAGGGGATGCTGCTGGTTGAGAGGACCAGCGGAATCCGAGGGTGGCCACCGCGCCTGAGAGCGCCGCAGCCCAGTCTCAAGATATCGCCGTTTCAGCTTCGCGTGAATCAATGTTTACCGCCATGGCATACGAAACGGCAACAGTAGCTATTGCGTAGGTGTTGCCAATGCGCGTTTCCTGATGAAACCCACGTGTCCATCCATTCAGGCAATGATGCGATCGACCTCGGTACCGCAACAACAGGGAAGGGAGCGCAGAAGTTCAATGCGGCGCGCTGCTCCAGTCTCGTCAGTCGTGCCGGTAATCCAGCTCTCTCAGCTGTCTCCGGCGCATTTGCTCCCGGTGATAGTGAGCGGCGACGAACACGGCTGCCATCACCAGCACGAATGAACCTACGACGATTGTCACTGTTTCGCTCATCGGAACCTCCATGGCTGCGCTCTCCGGTTCATTGCAGGTGCTGCCCTCCGTTGATCGCAATGTTGGCGCCAGTCACGAAGCCCGCTTCGCGCGAGCACAGGTACAGGACGAGTGCGGCGACTTCGTCGGGCTGTCCGAGCCGGCCGACCGGAATCTGCGGAATGATCTTCGTCTCGCGGATCTCCTCGGGCACCGCCATCACCATCTTCGTCGCGATATAGCCGGGCGAGATCGTGTTGACGGTGACGCCTTTTTTCGCCACCTCAAGCGCCAGTGATTTCGTGAAGCCATGCATGCCGGCCTTCGCCGCGGCATAGTTGGTCTGACCGAACCCGCCCTTGGAGCCGATGATCGACGACACGTTGATGATGCGGCCCCAGCCACGCTCGACCATGCCGTCGCACACCGGCTTCGTCATGTTGAACACCGAATCGAGGTTGGTCCGGATGACCGCGTCCCAATTGACCTTGTCGAGCTTTTTGAAGCTGGCGTCGCGCGTGATGCCAGCGTTGTTGATCAGGATGTCGACCGGTCCGACTTCAGCGCTGATTTGCGTCATGCATCTTTCGCACGAGTCGTAGTCGGCGACGTCGACTGTGTATGCGCGGAATTGCCGTCCCTGTCCCTCCATCCGGGCGATCCACTCGTTCGCACCGGTGTTGCCCGGCGAACAGGTGACCACGACCGCATAGCCGGCGTCATGCAGCTTGATGCTGATCGCTTCGCCCAGTCCGCCCATTCCACCCGTCACCACCGCGATCTGCTTTGTCATCGAATCGTCCTCATAAAAGCTAAGCATGGAGTCATGCTCATCTGGAGCAACACTGCCTTCAGTCCATGAACTGGATGTACTGGAAGGCGGGATCCCCCATCCATAAGGAATCCTTCATATATTACAGATACCATACCGCGGGCATCGCTGCCCGCGCCAGTTCTATCGCTTCGCGCCCGCCGCTACGGGAGCTTGCTGGGGATTGCTTCGCACAGCCTTTGACGCTGTGGCCGTGAGCGCATCAAAATTATTTCCGGCAACCTGTACGGCCTGTTGTCCCGTTTTCTGCAGCGTTTCGTACAGGGTCGTGGTGGCGGAAATCGCGGATTTCCACGCAGCGATCGCGGCTTCAGAACCTGCGGGAGCATGCTTCGCCGCGTCCTCGACGAGTGCCTGCACGCGACCGTTATACCGCTCGTAGTGCGCCTGTGCGAGCTGTGTGACCTCAGCCTGCGTGGTCGACGCGATGTCGAACACTTGCCGGCCATATGACAGTGATTTTTCCGCGAAGGGTCCGGTGAAACCTGCCTGCAGTGCAAACCATTGCTGCGGCTCCGTCGTGCCGGACACCTTCGTCAGGTTCCCCTGCGCCTCGGCGAGCGTGGCCCTGACGACCTGCAGGTTCAGCGCGACCAGTTTCTCGACGCCTTCAAAGACCTTTCCGGTGAACCCGAAGAAAGCGTCGAGGTTGGCCTTCGCGGCGGCGACCTGCTCGGGACTCGATAGACTCATTGTTGAATTCCTCAAAATCCGGTCCGACGCGCGAAACCCCGATCGAACGGATGTGTTGCGGCGGATCGTCATGATGGATAAATCGAAGTACAAGGACGCCTGCCAGGCAGCACGCGTCGCAAGGACTTCGGTCGGTCGCTACATCAACAGGCACTACAACTTAAACCCCAACTGCGACGCTTCGTTCATGACTGCTGCTTCGGCGCGCTCGGCGTGTTGTGAAGCGGCACTTGTGTTGAACATGGGCGACAGCAAACGCTGCGATTTCATTCAGGGCAGGGAGATGGACGCCGCAGATGTCTAGCGCATCCGGCCGACGGCCTTGAGAATGGAGTCGCCGTCGCTTGTGACATGAGGACGCGAGCGTCCTGAAGCGAGGTTTTCCAGTAATATGAGTTGCTGCTCGAACAGCGTGTCGAGCTCGGCGCGGCCTGGATCTATCTGATCCGGCGAGGCCTTGATGAGCATTAAGGTAGCGAATTCATGGGGACTCAGCATATCGTCTCCTCGATTTGGTCTTTCTGCGCCGCGAGCATTAATTACCCTCTCCGCGCCGAATGGCGGCAAATGTTTCCTCGGCCTTTGCAAAGCACGTTCAGGAAATCCTTACCGAGACGTCATCATAACCGCTCAATTGTTAAATGCAATATACGGGATACTTTTTATGGGCACAACCATTTTGTCTGTTGAATATTTATGTGTATTGCATGACAGCGCGGTGTCGTCGCCAACGCCACCGCCAATCGCAGTGGACGCCCGGCTGGCAAGGCCCATCGGCTGATCCGGACTACATCCCAATGTTTGAATCAATGACTCAAGTAATGATGCCAGTCCATTTGAGGTCATTGGGCGAGTTTATATTTGAAGATTGTATTTATGGGCTAACGTCAATTTGAAGCGGTTATCCTTAGCCCGGCATTGCGAAATATTTATTACGGCGCGCTTGAATTTGCTACGCCACCCACATTTGGATCAGCGCGAAGACTCAACAAGGTGACGCAGTGATCCTTCATCGAACAGCCTTCACAATCGGATTGACATGATCGGCGCACCATCGTGTCGGCCTTCGTGATGTGCATGCATGGAATCCTGAATGGCGCCTGATCCTGCCATTGGGCAGCCCCCACCGTGAGCGTGCCCTCGCGACCAGCAGTACCCGGCCATCACGGATACACAGCACCGCTGCCCTGTCTTTCATAGCAGTCCGACCTCTTATGCGAGGCGCCGATTTTATGGCGACACGGACGATGAAGCACTGTCGCGCATGACTGCAAGCGGATTCTCCGAGACCTGCGCGCGGCCGAAAGCCATGTCAGGCATGCGAGCCTGCAAGCACGGCAAGTAAATGGAGCATGCCATGACACGGACGTACGAATACAACGGGTTCAGCCTGCAGGTCGCAGTCGAATCCGATTGCCGCAGCCGCCCGGCAAAACGCGCGTCGGCACATCCGGGCTATGTCGCGGTCGTTCGGATTTGCGAGGCAGGCAGCGCAGTGCCCCGATTGTCGCAACTCGGACTGGGTGAAGCAGGCGGCCACCCGTTCGATAGCGAGGCCGGCGCCCTGAATGGCGGGTACATCGCAGCGCGCACGATCGTGGACGACCTTTTCGGCCAGGACATTGCCGACTCCATCGTCATGCCATTGTGGCAGTCCCCGGTTACGCTACCTTCCCCCGGGGTATTGCTGCCCCCCAGCGAACGCGCGAAACGGTCCGAAAAGGTGCCCCCGCCGGGTGTGACTCTGGGGCGCCTGATCCAGAATCCGACCCGCTCCAGCGGAATCGACTGTGGTTCTACAAATGTGCAAGGAAGCCCCGGCAATCATCCAAGGGCTTCGCACCATCGTTGAGTCTTCGTGCCCCTGCTGTCCGGTTCTCAATCATCCAGGGCTTCGCGCTCAAGTCGCTCGCGCGAAACGTGGCGTACATCCGTGCCCTTGACAACATAAATGACGAGCTCCGCCAGATTCTTCGCGTGATCCCCGATCCGTTCGATGGCCGATGCAATGAACAGGTAGTCGAGCGCAGAAGCGATGAGGCGAGGATTCTCGGCCATGTATGTTGGCAGCTTGCGCACAAAAGCGCGGTAAAGGTCATCGATCGCCTCATCCTCGCGCATGATCCGGGCTGCCGCAACCGTATCGAGTCGGGCGAATGCAGCGAGCGCGTGATGGAGGATGCTTGCCGCCATCTGACCGGATGACTGGATCTCTGCAGTATTGACGTTCCTGCCTGCACCGTCATTCGCGATTCGCCGCGTCCGCTTCGCGATCTTGCGTGCCTCATCGCCGGCACGCTCGAGATTGGTAATGCCCTTTGAGATGGCCATCAGTCGACGCAGGTCGGATGCGGCGGGCTGGCGTCGCGCGATGATGTTGCCGCACTCGGCATCGATCTCGACTTCCATCGCATTGAGTCGATGCTCCTCATCAATCACCTTCTCGACCAGGCCCATGTCGAAGCGGCTGAGCGCCTCCATCGCATCGGTCAACTGTGATTCAACCAGTCCCCCCATCTCGAAAAACCTCAACGACAGGTGTTCAAGGTCAGCGTCGAACCCGCTGGAAATGTGCTTGTCTGGCATTGAAAACTCCCCTTGCCCGAAAGAAGATAAACTGTTTGTACGATTTGTCAAACCTGCGCAAAATCATGAAGCCACAGGCCACCAGGAACAGAAGCGGCAAACGACCGTATGTGCACACGGCTGCAGGTGCCAATAAGGCAGCTGCTGGCAAGGAGGCGGTTGATACGACGAAGGTTCGACGTTCGGCGACGAAGGCGAAGACCCGGAAGGCAACGCCCGTTGAAGAGCCTCCCCCGCGCGTCGCCCGGCACGGCAGGGAGCACGTCAAACGGGAAAAGGTCGTGCGGGACACCTTCACGATGCCGAGGTCGGACTACGAAAAGATCGCGGCGCTCAAACAGCGGTGCCTCGATGCGGGCGTCGCCGTGAAAAAGAGCGAGCTCGTGCGGGCGGGCCTGCTTCTGCTGGAGTCTGAACCAACGAAACGCCTTCTCGCGGCCGTCACGGCGGTCGAGCCGGTCAAGACTGGCCGGCCACCAAAATCGAAGTGAGCCGCGCGCGGGGCCTGATAGTCGCGCCCTATAGCGGCAAAACCCGGGGCTTGCGAGAGGACCTCGCGCTTACCCTGTCCCCGCTCCGGGGCTCAGCCGGTAACGGTTCAGGTCCGATGCGAATGTGCAGGTAAGGCGCGACGCGCCCGCACGAAGCGTCACATGACCGGTCGTTCGGCACGGAGGGCTCTGAATCATGACATTGACGTTCACGCTGATCGACCTGGCTGGATCCGTTGCGCTGCTCCTGTGGGGTACCCACATGGTGCAGACCGGCATCCAGCGCGCGTTCGGTGCCACCCCTTCGCTCACTGCTCGGCCGGGCTCTGCGCGGGCGACTGGGCGCCTTCCTGGCCGGGATCGGCGTCACCGCGGTATTGCAGAGCAGTACGGCGACCGGACTCATGACGGCCGGTTTCGCCGCCGGCGGCCTGGTCGATCTGGTCTCCGCGCTCGCCGTCATGCTCGGCACGACACTGATCGTGCAGGTGCTGTCGTTCGATGTTGCAGCGGCCTCGCCGGCGGTGATACTCGTCGGCGTGCTGATGTTCCGGAAGGCTTCAAACACACGGGCACACGATCTGGGCCGCGTCCTGATTGGCCTGGGCCTGATGCTGCTCGCGCTGCACCAGTTGCTCGGGCTGATGACAGACTACGAGGACGCGCCCAGTCTGCGCATGCTGCTGGGCGCCGCATCCACCGTGCCGCTGATGGATGTGCTGCTGGCAGCGGGTCTGACCTGGGCGGCGCATTCGAGCGTGGCGATCATCCTGCTCATCATGTCGCTGTGTGCGCAGAACGTGGTGCCGCCCGATGCCGCATTCGCACTGGTGCAGGGCGCGAATCTCGACACTGCAATCAACCCGCTGCTGGAGGGGGCCACCGCGGGTGATCCGACGTCGAAGCGGTTGCCGGTGGGCAATCTGCTCTCGCGGGCCGTGGGCGTCGTGATGGCGCTCGCCGCGCTCGGGCCGCTTGGCCGGCTCATGGTCGCGATCGAACCGGACAATGCCCGGGTGGGGCCGATTTTCATACGATGTTCAACCTTGTGCTTGCCTGCCTGTTCCTGCCGGTGCTGTCTCCGTATCTCGCAACGTCAGGCCGCCGGCGTTGTGCTGCCGGCGGCACTGAAGCTCGCTATCAGTGCCCGTTCACGGCATCCTTGAACGCCTTGCCCGCCGCGAATTTCACCGTCTTCGCGGCCGGGATCTGGATTTCGGCGCCAGTCGCCGGATTGCGGCCCACCCGCGCGGCGCGCGCGCCCGTCGAAAACGAACCGAAGCCGACCAGTTGCACCGTGCCTCCCTTCGTCACTTCGCCGGTGATCGCCGCGATCACCGCATCGATCGCCTCGCCGGTTGCCGCCTTGCTCTCGCCGGTCTTCGCGGCGACCGCATCCACCAGTTCCTGCTTGTTCATTGTTTTTGCCTCGTTGTGGTTGTGAATGTTGCCACCCTACCCGATCCGCGCGCCTTTGCGCAATTGGCCGGCGGCCGGACTGATCCGTGATCACAGCCACTGCACGCATGTCCAGGCGTGAGCGGTGCATGGCGCCGCCGTTAAACCGGGCCTGCGCACCGGGTCGTATCCCGGTGCTGCCGATCGCCCGTGTCAGCGACATGGGTTTGATGAACATGCGGGCGCAGCCCGCTTCGGCGACGCACCGGCGGGGAAATGCGGTCGCTCCCGGTGCGCCCGCACGCACCGTCCGGTACATCTGATGAATCGCCCGCTACTGGCCCGCGCCTTTTGCGTCGGCGCCCCGCGTGCTGTCCGGCGTCCGGGGCGCATCGCGGCGATCCGGTTGCGCGCACGCCGGCTTCCCGTCGGCGCACAGCGTAGTCACGCCAGGTGCCATCCGGCGCTCACACAATTGATGTTGTAACTATCGACGTGCCGGTCGAAATCCCGCGGAGACCCTTGACCAGCAAGGCACAGAGGTTGAATCCGATTTCAACCATTGTGGTAACTCTCGCGTCGACGCCGGTAACTAAAGGTGTAACCCGATGCGCGGTTTCAACAAAAGTTGTAACTCAATGAGCGGTGGCGCGCCGCAGCACGGTCGCAATGTGCAAGGTGGAGCACCTGCTCTCGCGGCGCGGCTGCGTAACGGTGCACCCGATGGCAAGGCGCCCGGGTAGTCACAAAATTAGTTGAAAACTGGTAACAGATTTAGTTGTGTGAGCGGTCATCCAGCGCTCACACAAGCAAAGTTGTTACTACCGTTGTGCAGCGCAGCATTTCCCATGGCCGCGCTTCCACAAAGGCCTCAGCGCGCCACACCTCGTCAACTAAATTTGTTACCACTGTGCTGCCCGGCTGCAACTAACTTTGTAACGCAATACCGTCGATGGCCGTCCTGCTGCAGCGAAACCGTCGCGGTATAAACGTTGATCAGACTCTCTGCAGCTAAGGCGCAAGCCGGCCATTTTCAGTCGTTCGCTCGCGCCCGCGGATGGACACTCAAATGTCGGCTCCAGAGACAGTAGCGGCCCCTCACACATCTAGCTGATCAGTCGCATCTCGGCCTTTGTATTTTTAACGCTGACCTGCGCAAACGACAATTTGCGGTTTCGTTTTGGTACGGATCTACGCATCTGCGGGTAGCTCGGAATCTCGAGGCCCTTACTGATCTCAGCGCCCTCGTCACACCATAGGGAATCGCTTCGTCGATCCCAACGGTCGTAGATATTGAACATCTCGCCATTCAGATAAGCAGTGACGATATCGACACCTTCAGGCGCTTCGCATTGCGGGGCACCTACGCAGCAGCCCGTCGATGCGTCGCTAGCAATGCCGCCAGCCGAATCGAGCGTGGTGTCCCTCGGGCTGCGCAAGAACCAGAAAAAAACTTGACAATGCGAGCACATGCTCCTATTCTTGCCTCAAGAGAGCATATGCTCTTACTTTCGAATGGAGCGAAGCGATGAACGAGGCTGAGATTCTTGTGAGCGGTGCGACCGGGCGGACCGGAGGTATTGCCATTGACGAACTGCTCAAGATGGACAAACGCGTGCGGGCATATGTGCGCACAGATGACGATCGAGCGGCCGCCCTGAGGCAGCGCGGTGTCGATATTGCGGTCGGGGACTTTACCGACATCAACGACATTCGGGCAGCGATGGAAGGAATCCGATCGGCCTATTTCCTTCATCCAATCGCGCCCGGAATCATCGGGGCCGCGGCCTATTTCGCGCAGGCAGCAAAGGAAGCGGGCGTCACGGCGATCGTCAACATGTCGCAGATTTCCGCACGCCGGGAGTCGACGAGCCACGCAGCACAGGACCACTGGGTTTCCGAGCAGGTCTTTGATTGGTCAGATGTCGCGACTACGCATTTGCGTCCCACCTTCTTTGCCGATTGGCTCGTCTATCCGCATTTTGCAAGGGAGATCTGGGCCACGAGGAAGATTGAATTTCCCTTTGGCAACGGCCGTCACGCGCCCATCGCCTCCGATGATCAGGGACGCGTCATCGCCCATGTCCTCGCCAACCCCGAAGGCCACGAGGGCAAGACCTACACGCTCCACGGCCCCGTCGAGATGAACCATGTCGAGATCGCAGCCGCGATGAGCGAGGTTCTCGGTGCCCGGATCGAATACGCGCCGACTTCTATCGAGGAATTCCGAATCAAGATGGAAACCCTTTACAAGTTTCCGCCGTTCCTCACGCAGCATCTGGTCGAAGTCGCGCAGAACTACCGCGACGGCATCTTCTCAGGCACCAACGATGCCGTCGAGAAGATCACCGGAAAGCCGCCGCTTTCGGTCCAGAATTTCGTCGCCAAAAATCGGGCCGCATTCGTGTGAACACGTCCTTAACGCGAATCGAGGTTTGAAAATGTCACTCACCCAAGATGAGCGTCACCCGTTTCTCGATGATCTGACGGCTGACGCGGAGCTGGTCAGCTCAGTGTTGCGCAGTCCCGTAATCGGGCGCGACGACATCCGCCTCGCCGTCGACGCCGTCGGAACCTTCTACGTCTCACAGACGCCCAAGTTTCTTCATACCGTCGGCTCGCGGCTTTTTCTTGAATACGAGGCTGTTCTGACGAGCGGCGAGAAGTTGAGCGCGGCCGTTGTCGTCGATCGCAACTCCGACGGATCGGTGCCGCGTGTCAGTGTGCGGATGAGCCCGCTTGGCGCTGTACTGACTCTCGCCACCCATCTGCGGGAGGCGCTTTCGAAGCAGTTGCCGGAAAACATCTTTCTTTGAACCAAGCACCCGCAGGCTAGTGGCGGGAGTTGACTCTCCCCCCGTATGCGGCTTTTGAAAGAGGAGCTTGTCATGGATATCAGGAACGCTACCGTCTTCATCACCGGTGCCAATCGTGGCTTGGGCCTGGCTTTTGCACGAGAGGCACGTCGGCGCGGCGCGGCGAAAGTATACGCAGGCATGCGCAACACGAGCGGTTTCGACGAGCCGGGCATTGTGCCGGTCAGGATCGATGTCACGGATACGGCGTCGATCGCCGAGGCCGCGAAACTGGCGGCGGATACGACTCTGCTGATCAACAACGCGGGCATTGCCGCTCTGATCGACGGGCCTTTGGCGGCCGACGTGGAAGCGCAATCCACCCGCATGTTCGATACCAACTACTACGGCGTAGTGCGCGTCACACAGGCCTTCGAGCAGATATTGGCGGCCCAGCCGCATGCTGCCATCATCAACGTGCTTTCCGACATCGTGTGGCTTCCGCGGCCCTATCTGACACCGTATGCCGCGTCGAAGGCCGCAGCCTGGAGTTACACAAACCAGCTTCGCTTTCACCTGCACGAGCGTGGCATCCAGGTTCTGGGCCTGCACGTCGGGTTCGTGGATACCGATCTGACCAACGGCATTGACGTGCAGAAAGCCAGTCCCGAGGACGTCGTGCGACAGACCTACGACGCTCTCGCCGCCGGCAAGAGCGAGGTTATGGCCGACGAGGGGACAGCGGTGCTGAAGAGCACGCTTGCGGCCGAGATACCCGGCTACATCACACCGCCTGCAGGGCTTTGAACAGCGAGATGACACCGGTCGGTTTCAGCAGCGAGACATGAGCTGCGCAGTTCGCCGTACGCCAGCGCTGTCGCTCCCGGCTTTCATCGAAACATACCGCCGTACCTTCGCGCGACGCGCGCGCAGCGTTCGCCCAGTTAACCGAAATCAGGAGTGAAACAGATGTTGCCGGTCAACCAGCCGCTTGGAATCGATCAATGCAACTGCTTCGCCGTGAGGAAAGCGAGCAGGCAGATCTCCCGACTCTACGACAGCCATCTCGAGCCCGCGGGTTTGCGCATCACGCAATTCCTCACCCTGGCCGCCCTAAACGAGGTGGGAAGTACCCCGGTCAATGCCCTTGCCGAACGGCTCGATATCGAACGAACGGCGATGGGGAAAATGGTTGGCTTCCTGGAACGCGACGGCTTCGTGACGATCAAGCCCTCGCCCACGGACGGCCGAAGCCGCCTTGTCGAACTCACCGAAGAGGGACGGCGCCTGCACGAAAGGGCGGCCCCTCTCTGGCAGGAAGCGCAGCGGAAGTTCGAGCAACTGAACGGTGTAGACAATGTTACGGCGTTGCGGGAGGGGTTGAGAGGGGTGGTCGTCGGCGAGGTGTCGATGCGTTCGTCGGAAGACTAAGCCTCCAGATGCATTGCGACAACAACATGATTCGTCAAACCAGTAATCATTCGCGGAAGGGCTATGAACCCCGCTGTCACTATCGGAGGCATGATCGCACCGGATTCCGAGCTCGCGCGCAAAGCGGCGGCCCTCGCCGGGCAGGCTCATTCGGGGCCGCTTCTCAATCATGTCCACAGGACATGATGGTTCGCGGAGTTCATCGGCCGGAAGCGGCAAATGAAGTACGATCGCGAACTGGTTTATCTCGCATCGCTGCTTCACGACCTGGGTCTGTCGGAGAATCATGCTGCGGATAAGCGCTTCGAAGTCGATGGCGCCGACGCTGCGAGCAGGTTTCTGCATGCCCACGACTATCCGGAGACGAAAATCGACGTCGTCTGGGACGCCATTGCGCTTCACTCGTCCGCTGAGATTGCCGATCGCAGGGAGCCGGAAGTCGCGCTCGTCCACTTCGGCGCTCATGTCGACGTCATGGGGCTCAGGATGGACGAGATTTCTCCCCAACTGATCGACGATACCCTCGCGCTCTATCCGCGGCTTGGCTTCAAGAAAGCGTTCACGGAGGCACTAGCCGAGGTCGCCAGGCAGAAGCCGCACACCGCCATCGGAACCGGTCTGGCCGACATTGGCCGCCGTCTGGTGCCTGGTCTCGACATTCCCAACGTGTGCGACCTCCTCCTTGGGGCAAGCTTCGAAAGCTGAACGTTTCACGTGACGCACAACTGCACCATGGCTGCAGAAGCGGACGCATTCTTCACCGACATGCACGTAGGCAACATCGATTCCTCGCAGCCAGGAACCACGCCAGAATGAGCGGTCTTGGTTTCCATAGTGGATCGAGACCGTCCGTGTGGTAGCGATGCTCGTATTTTTGGCCAGCAATGGAAAGTGAGAATGTGACGCAGTTAATCTATGACCGTTTCACGATGCATTTGAGTCGTTGATCTTTCATTGCCCTGAACGGCTCTTGACGGTCGACACGCGCCCTCCCCGACATCGCCCATCGAGCTTCCGAGAACGCTGGGCGCGCTGACCTTCTTTGCTGCGATCAACGCAGCTCGATCGCCACGGAGTCGTTAGTTCGTTAGCGTGGCACACGCTTACCGATCCACGAACCGACTCCGTCCGCCAATCTCGACTATTGCGTGGCCATCGTTCACGAAGGCCGCAACGCGCCGCACAAAATCGCCTACCCTTATTTCTGGCGTATCGACACGGCAGCGGAGAGCACGATGAGACGACGCTCACGGTTGCGAGCATGCGATCATTCGCAGAGCGCCGGCCTGGACGCGGGCGACATCGATCTCTCAATCTGGCCCGGCATTGACAGAGCTGCCCTCTCCCCCGAGCGTGAAGCGTTGTACGCTCGACGGGAGCGCGCTATCCGTCTGTATCTCGACGGCTCTACCGACGCGCAGCTTAAGGCGGCATGCGCGATGGGCCGGGTCCAGACCTACCGGTTGCTCACCGAGCGCTGCCTCGCAACCCATCCCGACGGAGACGTTCACGGCTGGCGTGGATTGCTACCGTATGTGCGCGTGAAATCCTACGATAGAAAGGCACCCATCAAGCCTGATGCATGGGGCGGTGGAGCAGCCGGCGCACTGCAATGGGTTTTTGAATCTCCGGCGGGGCGAGGATTCGAAAGCGGTCTGCGCGAGCACATCCTGCGTAAGCGCAGCGACCTTGAGTCTTCGATTCGCCCACGCATGGCAGTGTTCCGATGGTTTCTCGCTCAATTGCGCGATCGCGGCTTCGAGCGCCGGGGAGAATGGCCATTCAATGTCGAGAAGCGCGGTTACGTGACCCTGTCTCGCTTCATCGATCGCGTACTCGCCGAAAATCCCGCACGAGCACGTCAACTCGCCGGCAACGACTCGGCACGCAAGGCCGCCAGCGGCGACGGAACGCGTCGGCCCCTTTTTGCCCCATTCGAGCGCGTCGAGTGCGACGCGCATAAGCTCGACAGTCGGATGATGGTGCTGGTGCCCTCTCCGCACGGCGGAACCGAGTCGCGGATGATTCACCGTCTGTGGGTCATCGTGCTGATTGATGTAGCGTCGCGCGCGGTGCTTGGTTACCACCTGAGTTTGCGCCGGGAATGCGCGGCCGAGGATGTGCTGCGGGCCATTCGCTGCGCCCTTCAGCCATGGGCGCCGCGCGAGCTGCAGTTCGGCAATGCGGCCTATCTGCCAGACGCTGGCCTACCCGCTCACCGCTTTCCTCAACTGGTCGGCGCATGCTGGAACGAGTTCAGCGTCGACGGTGCGCTCGCCAACATCTGCGCGCGCGTCGAAGACGTCCTGCGCGACGTGGTGGGAGCAAGGCTCGTCAAGCCACAGGACCCTGCGTGCTTTAGCCGCCGACGTAGCAAGGACGACCGGCCGTTTATAGAATCGTTCTTCGCACGTCTGGCCGCCGACGGTTTTCATCGACTCTCAACCACAACCGGGAGTTCGCCTGTGGGCCGACGCGGTACTGATCCCGACGCAGCGGCGCTCGCCACCCAGTTTCAGCTCGAATACGCGCACGAGCTGCTCGATACACTCGTTGCAAACTACAACGCGACGCCTCACTCCGGACTTGGATATCGGAGTCCGCTCGAACAACTCGATCGACTGCTCTCACAAGGAAACTGGAAACCACGGCAAGCCGATCCCGATGCTGTGCGTCGCATCGTCGGCGTGCGCAAGCTTTGTACACTGCTTGGCGGTGTGCAAAATGGTCGCCGCCCCCATTTCAATTTCGCCAACGGCCGCTATTCAGCCGAGTGGCTTTGCCTGCGCACCGACCTGCTGGGCGAAAACCTCTGGATCCAACTCGAAGACGAGGACGACGCACGCTACGCCACCGTCTCGACACAGCGAGGGCATTTTCTGGGCGTCGTGCGCGCCGCGCCCCCATGGCACCGAACACCGCATTCGCTTTATGTTCGCCAGGCGATCCGCGCACTCGAGAAGCGCCGGCTGCTCCATCTGGCGACGAACGGCGACGCCGTCGAGGCGTTGATCCGGTATGCCGAAGCGGCACCATCGGGAAAACTGCCCGCCCACCCTGCGTATCTGGAAGCAAGACGCATACTGCAAAAGCATGCAGAGCAGGTCGCTGGTCATTCAATGGTGAGCCTTTCCAAGATCGGCAGCACACCTGCAGTGCATGACGCGACGCCCGCACAACCAAACCGTGAAACCGGTACGGCGCTACCCCCAATGCGGCGGGCCCAGCAATGGTAGTAGTTCCCGCAACCGCAGAGCCGCTGGTCGCCGCTCATGTGCCGCGGGATCATCCGATTGTCACGCGCGACTATTCCTTGTTCACGGTCGCCATCCATGACATGGTCGAGCGCATCAGCACCTGGTTAGACGATCAGATAGACGGCGCGACGATCTTCGGTCCATCCCGCTTCGGCAAATCGAGCGCGATCGACCACTGGTTGCAGCGCCTGCTGTCTGAGCGCCACGGCGGCCATGTGCCCCTGGTCATCTGGAGCCATACGGACTCCGGCAGCGCCGCAGCGGTGGGCCGCTTTTATGCCTACCTTCTTGATGCGAGCGGCCATCGGCTGGCTCAGTCGCGGCGCAGCCCGCTGGAGCGTCAGACCATGCTGGTCGAGCGGTGGATCGAACTTGCCGCCCAGGGCGGCGGCCGGTTTCTCGTACTGGTCATCGACGAGGCTCAAGGTATGAGTCAGCGCGAGTGGATCTGGCTGGTAGAACTGCATAGCCTGCTGGAGAAGCAGCGCATCCGCCTGTCCGTGTTCTCGATCGCGTCGCTGCAGTTCTTCGACGAGCCGGTTGGCATGGCGCTCGCGGGCGGTGCCCACGTCGCCGCCCGCTTCATGCTGGCCACGGAACCGTTCCATGGCGTGCGCAATGTCGGCGAGCTTGCCTACGTGATGCGCGGTTACGACGAAGGAAGCGAGTGGCCAGTCGGGTCAGGCAGCTCGTTTACGGCGGGACTGGCGCCGCAGCAATGGGCGGACGGTTTCCGGATGGCGGATCACGCCGACAGTTTGATGCGGGCGATGCAGGACACACTGCCAGCGCATTACGCAGGACCACTGGACTTTCCGATGAAGACTGTCGCGCAGGCCTGTCGACACGTATTACTGCGCATCGCGGGTGGCGTCGGGATTGATGTGGCCACTTCGGCAGACGCGTGGAAAACCGCCGTCGACGCAAGCGGGCACGGCACCCTGATGGCGCTGGTTTCGGCGAGCGCTGTGCTGCGGAAAAACACCCGCCGCAGGGCCGGACATGCCTGAGTCCCGCCTGACTTGGCACACTGGAAGTGTGCTGCCCTATGCATCGAGATGGCATACCGTCATGCGCGCCTGCGCGCTGAATGCGCTTCATCCCGACGATCTCCCGTGGCATCTACCGGCATCCTCGTCGACCATCAACTCTCCGTCTGCCTGTGAGAGCGGCGAGACTGCCGCATTGGCGCGATGCCTCGGTGAATCACCTGATGTCTTCCGGTGGTCAACTTTTGCGGCGCTCCCCGAAGCGCTGCACCGGTCGCTTGTTGTACCGCGGCCCCGCCTGTGTTTTGCATGTCTTGCGGCGGGATATCACAGCGCGCTTTTTTCCGTCGAACTGCTTCACGCCTGCCCGATTCATGGCACGCCGCTCGTTGATCGTTGCCACTGTGGCGCGCCCTTTTCCGGAGGATTGCATTCATGGAGCGCGGACGGTCCGGCCGGTGGTTGTCGATGCGACCGACTGCACTTCTTCACCCGTGAGACCTGCCGCCGACCGACGCTGCCGGCAGAGCAGACTTGCGCACTCGATCCCGTCGCGCAGTGGCTTGATGCAATGTCTCTACTGATCCGACCGGCGCAGCTTGACAGGGCATGCTGCCGTCACGCAAAGGGTAGCGTCGAATGGCTGATCGGTGCGTCCCGCGCGTTGGGCATTGCCTATCCCGCGTGCTTCCGGCCGGTCAGCGATCTGCGGGTGCCAGTCAGCCTCGTATCGTATGTGCCGAGCTTCTCGGGACGAATGTCTGCACAGGAGAAATCGTTCGCCGGTCCTGGGGGTGCCTGCGCGATATCACCGACCGTAACCGTGTATCGGGCGCTTTCCCGCCGCATCCGGCGACATCTCGCCCCCGGCAGTGCGCGAACAGTAGCAAGCTTCATCAAGGCGTGCGATCCACTCCTGATTGCCGAGTGGGTCGCAGGCAGTGTCAAAGCCCGGCAAGCGTTCGCGGATCTTCTCTGGAGCCGGGCAATCGAGCCCGGTGTCGAGGCTCGCCGCTGGCCCGATCAGCAGATACCGACAACGGCGAGGATGCGGCTCACCCTGTCAGTCGAGCAGGACTGTCAGATCTGCGGCGAGGCGCCAGATGACGAAGCAAGGAAATGGCTTGAATACCATGCGGCACGCGTGACCCTTGGAGCCGTGTGGCGCGACGCCCATGCGCGGACCAGCGCTATCGCGCATTCTGGTGTCGCCGCCTGGTCGGACGTGACGCCTCGTACCGCATGGTCGGACAGTGCGTGGCTGGCGCGCGCGACGCCACAGGGCGTGCAATTCATTGCGCCCTTGACGTCCAGCTGGCTTAGTCGACCGCACGCCAGCAAAAGCCTACGTCAGGCCAGATACATAACGCGGCAGCAGACCCGGTTTGAACTAATGTGGGATGCGGCTCGAGGCGCCTGCCTGACGTGGTCGGAGATGGGCGGCTGGCACGTCGTTGATGCGCTCACCCCTGCAAATCGGGATGTTCGCCACCGGCGCCTGGTGGGACTGAGCGGTGGGCGGCCGTGGTGCTGGCTCTATCAAGGCGTCGATGGTCAGTTTGTTGCCCGCTGGGAAAACGCACGCCTGCAGGTCTGCGCCGCGACGCCGGCTGCCGCCATCGCCGGACTGCGTCGCTGCGCGACGACATGCCCGCATGTCGCTGGTAACGCGCTCCCCTACCCTGCTTTGGCGCGGGTGGCCAAACCCAGCCCGATGGCCACGACCGTCGCAGCCGACTATCGGCTGTTTATCGACTGCGTGAAGGCCCGTCGCGGTTTCTGGAGCGACGCAGAGAAACTGGCGAGAACGGCGGGCGGGTATCGTCACGCGCTCGCGGTAGCGGACCAGACACGGCGCAGCCATGGAACAGACTAAACCGGGCGATCACGTTGACCGGCGGGCCGCAGGGGGCGGTAGTAACAAATTTACTTGAAAACTAGTAACAAAATTGGTTGTGTGAGCGTCCAGTCGATATAAGGGCCAGTGTCCGCAAACGAAGGGGTAGATAGCTCGGACTATGTACCCCTCTCAATTCACTGCTGGCTAAACGGCTGCGCGTCATTCGTTCCGGCGCTTTCCGGTCGTTTCAATGCTGATAAGTCGTATTAGCTGCGTTGCGTTTAATGATCCGGCGGGCCGCCGACCGCTCCGGACGCGCAAAGTCGAAAATATCGCGTCCCCTTGCAACCATGCACATCGGCGACAACGCCGGTTGCCTCCGAAGGCAGATTGAGGCAGAACTCCAGACGGACAAAGCCTCTGGATTATCTGGTCAACCGTGGCCGGTACATTGCAGACCATCTGCGACGGGACGTGAACGATGAAATCTTCCGGCGCCGACCGCAAGCTGTGCTGGTAGGCGACTTGATAGTCCACGCTACGGGTGTTCAGCCCTCTTCTGCTCGTGCCCTGCGTTCCGGCCAACTTCTGCGCCATATCACTGGCAATCCCGTAGGACGAATGCCGGCCGGCTACGCGTTGGCGAGGCAGCATGGCTCTGAATGCGCGGTGGCCAGTCGAGGCGATTCATTTCCACTCGTTCGTCCAATGCGCGCAAACGAAGGTTCGGAAACTGAAATTATCCGACCCTTCACATTTCCCCCTCATTCAAAAATCCGGGCTCGTCACGGTTTGTTCATGCCATGAGCCACCAAGGCACGATTATCAAATAATCCTCAGGTTGCGAATTCGACCAATCGACGGGGACCGTTCGAGAATCAGTTTTGTGATGAACTCGGGCAACAGGGCCCGAGGCCCGGACGCGACCGCAACCGCAACCGGGCCGTCGCGGTCGATGTGTGCAAGCTGGTTCATTTTCTTCTCTCAGTTTGATGATTCATCGGTCAATATCTGGCCCACTGTCGGGTGCATCGGGATCAGCAGGCGATGCCGCATCCTGGTCTGGATTGGCCGGATCTTCCGGAGTGGGTGGCGGCGGATGGCGCACGGCATCGCGCAGCTCATTGCGCTCCCATGCGTCGCGCTCACGCTGCGCTGCCCGACGTTCCAGCACCTCGGCATCGAACTCCGCAAGCCGGACCTGCCGGATACTCTCCAGGTGCGGCTGATCGAACACGATGCGCATGCGAGTGTCGGCTGCTACGCGCGCGGCGGCTGCTTGGAACGCCTCGGGTCCGGACAGCGAGAGCATGGAGCCGAACTTCTGCTGCGCGAAATGCAGCGCAATCTCGATCGCCTCGCGCTCGCTATCCCACAGGCGCAATGTGCGGCCCTCGTCGACGAGGAACGCCACGCCGTCCTTCCGGTAGTCGACCTCGCCGCCGGCCCGCACCTCGTACGTGATCGCCGGGCCCGCGTAGATGATCTCGTTGCGGTCGTGGGCTGCAGGTGGCTTCACCGCATGAGACAGCGCACTGAAAATGACCGCGCGTGCGTCGTCTGCACGTTTCGTCCGCAGGCGGATCTGCTGCATCCGGCGCAACTCACGCAGCGCCCGTTCGTCGCCTTTCTGAGCGCGCTCCTGCAGGAAGTCACGATACTGCTCGCTCAACGGCCGGCTTGCGGCGCCCTTCAGCGCATCCCGCTCTTTCGCAATCTGCACACGCAGCGCGGCCTCTGCCTCAAGGCGCGCAACACGTGCTGCAGACAGCTGCTCGCGGCGCTGCGCGCCTGACAGGTCGATGCGGTCGACAAGCGCGCTGCGGGCACTGTAGAACTCCGATTTGACCGCCTTTCGCCGCTCACTCTCATGATCGGCCTGCGCATCCCACGCGCGACGTAGCTCGTTCCGGTATGCCGATCGCCATTGCTGGAACTCGCCCCATAGGTCCCGTTCAGGCGTACGCCTAGGTGCATGCTCCGGATCACGTCCTGTCTGTGCACGATAGGTCTCGCGCAGCAGCTGCGCAGCATCCTCCCATGACAGGTTCATCTCTTTGGTGAGGAAGTCAGACACATTCAGATTGCGCGAGCCGGAATGGATTCTGTCACTGCCGTCCGCGCCTTTACCGATCGAATACTTTTCGACGATCAGTCCGTGCGTATGCGCGAGCACAGCCAGCAACCGGCCCGCGTCTAGCGTCGCGCGGATCTCGGTGAACTCATCCCGCTCCCGCGCACGTCGCGCCGTGCGAGCCTCGGACAGGTCGCGCGCAAACTGATCGCGAACGGTATCGGCTGCCCGGCCCGTCGACGCGCGCGCTCTCGCATTGAAATCGACCGACGCTGCGTCCGGCGGCGGCGTATCAGTTGGCCGGATCTCGAACGGCGACGATTCGATCGCATCGAACGATTGCACATTCGCGAGGCTGCGGATTTCTTCACGCGGCCCGAACCCTGCGGGCAGGCGACCGCCGGTCAGATTAAAAGGGTCACGTGAGCCGAACGGCCCTCCCGCCCGCATGAACTTCTCGGCACCGGTGCGCGTGAGACGCGTCCGCCCCGCCTCATCTGCCTGGTCCCACGCGACAAACATGCGATCGACCATCACTTTCCACTCCGGCTCGCCGTCGGACCCGTCAACGGCATCGCGAGCGCCTGAAGATTGCCAGCGCCCCTCCCTCTCGTCGTAACTTCCGCCGCGTTCGAAGTCGCGGCCGGCACCTTCGCGCCATCGCGGCCGCGGCACCGAAATGCCTAGCTGTTCTCTTCCCGCTCGCTCGCGATCGCCAGACCATCGCAATGCGTCAATTCGTTCGGCTTGCTGGTTTCCCAGCTCCAGTAGTGCATCAGGCGGCAGAAGCACTTGACGTCGCGCGGCGTCGCCATCCACACCGCGGCTGGGCAGGCCATGCACACGGTGGGCGGATTGGGACGGCGCGCCGGATCGATCGAAGCGAGCGTCAAAGTCGTGATCCGCTCCGGCTCGCCATCGCCCCGTGATTTCGCGGTGCGCGCGTTCGAGCTCGTTCCACCATTGCTGCGACTGCCCTGCCCTCTCCGGCTCCCGCCCGGCGCCGCGCTCCCGCGCCCGCCCTCCTGCTCCGGCGGCCCCCAACCGGCTCCAATCTCGCCAGTGTCCGGATCGATCGTGGAGCTGTTGTCTTCGCTCTCGTGTGCGCTCATTGAACCCTCCTGTTGCATCGTAGAACCGCTGTTCGCGGTGATCGAGAATGCGCCGCTGCTCCGTCGGCGACGCTGCCTGATACGTCTTGTAAAAACTGCTGCCGCTGTTCAGATACTTGATCTCGCGCGCGCGGGTGTCGTGCCACGTCTTGAGCGAATCGAGATAGATCTGCGGCGTATCGCGCGATACGCCTGGCTCGACATACTGCCCATGCACATTTGATTCGAGCGCGTCACGCTTGGCCGTAGCATCGAGCTCGATGAATTCACGCGAGAACACAAACTCCTTCAAGTTCACACCCTTCGCGGCACCGGTCGGTTTGACGTTCTCGTACTCCGACCCCCTGCCGGCATTGCGCGTGCGCGTCTCGCCGTACTCCGTAAGCAACGCCCTGAAGTCGTCATACCGCGTAACGTCACGTGTCATCACCGCCTCGAGGATTGAGGCCTTCAGTTCGCGGTTAGCGCCCTCGAATACGTCGCCCTTGTACCGGCTGATCATCTCGGACGCGTCGGTGAACTGCACACGCCGGTTGTCTTTCGGACTCGCGAGTCCGTACTTCGCGTTGATGTGCTCCTGAAAGGCCTCGAGGTAGCGCTCGTTATGGTCAACCTTCCCGAACGGATCGAGCCGTCGGCCTGTCACAAGATTCATTTCCGGAATCACGATATGCACGTGCACCTTGCGCTCGACAGGCTCCCCCGTCTTGCGGTCCGCATAGCTCTTGATCCGCGGCACATGCGCTTCAGCGTAGAAGTTGTATTCGTCCCGACGGTACGCGGCAAACGCAAACGCCTCGAACTCCCGAACAATCTCACCTAACAGCTCGTGGTCAACCTCGTCTTCCTTGAATGACAGCGTGACATTCAGGTAGCGCTCGGCGTCCGTGTCGATCGACTGGATGATGTCGTTCGTCAGATCGAGATCGCCGGCAAGGATCACGCGCTCATCCATCTCGTCGCGTTCCATCTCTCGGCCCTGCTTCTGACCCTTCTCCAGATAGTCCTTGATCCCGTCGTGATAGCCGCGTACGCGTATCAGCATCGCCCTACCCTCGCGCCCCGCGTTCTGCGATCCAGCGCTCCGCCCCTTCGACTCGGAAAAGCAGAGAGCTGTGCACGATCGACGGCCGCAGATGGCCGGCGGCATCGACGGACGCCCGGGCGCTGCCGCAGTCTGTCTGCGTCAGCGTGTGCGCACCGTCGTGGTCACGATCGAAGTGCACCTTCGTCTCCTGTTCGATGACCGCCATGATGGCCGCCTGCCTTTGATCCATTCCCATCGATATCAGTCGACCCTGTTCAGGGTTGCCTTGAGGTACTGCCCGATCAACTGCAGCTGCGTGAGCAGCTGCTCGTAAGTCGCTTCGGAAAGCTTCCCGCGAAGGTGCTCCGAGTTCGCACGGTGCGCGATCTGGTTCAGGTTGTTGCTGGTCTTGTTGAAGATGTACAGCAACCGCTTGCGGTCTCCGCTCGCCACCGGTCGCGCAATCACCTGCGTACGGTTGGTCAGCACCGCCTGCCGAAAGAACTCCGATTGCGTCATCCCGCTTTGCGCCACCTTTGCAAGGTACGCGTCGCGGTCCGCATCCGACAGACGGAACGCGATCGGCTTGCCCAGCCCTGCCCCGCCATTGCTTTTTTGCTTGGGCATCACCAGAGCCCCGTCGAGCGACTACGATCGATGTCAGCGCCGACCATCGCGAACTGCCTGCCATCGTCCTCGATCGGATGCGCGCGAAACTCGTATTCCGGCCAGCGCGACTCGCACTCGCGCAACGCACGCATCGCCTGGTCGCCCGTCATTGGCCGCGTATAGCCCGCCCACGGCAGATAACGCGGCTCGCTGCCACGCTCGTCGGCACGCGGCCCCACTACAAGCTGGATCACCCATTCGCTGCAAGGAATCATGACTGCACCTCCGTATTCATTACGCATACCAGGCAGTGCTTAATGTCGGTGGCGGAGCCACCGACCAGTCTGACGCGGCAGTAGATCGCGTCGGGGTTTCAAAGGGGCTCGCCCCTTTGGCACGAAATATTTTACGGAACGCGTAGCGTTACGTAAACATATTCGACGTGCCTCGCCCCACTTTCGCCACACATTATTTCCTACGCATATTCTACGGCCCTACTACACCAGTACATCACGCATTGCATCGGAATACTACACAATACAACCTTGCCCCTACATGCAGTCGTCATTCATACTACGCCCATACTACGTTTATTCGCCATTTTCCCAATGGATCACGAACAGCTTGCTTCCGCGCTGCGCCACCTTGCCAGCACAAGCCCGAAACGCAGCAAGGCTTCGCACCTCAAGACCCTCCTTCCGGACATTGAGGCAGCGCTCGCCGCTCGCGTTCCCGCCGTTGATATCCTGAATACCTTGCGCGAACAGGGACTCGATATCTCCCTTCGAACGTTTCACGGAACTCTGTACAGGCTTCGAAAGACCGCCTCTCCGCCCGGTTCAGAACGCAAATCCGGCGCTGCGGCAGCCCGCCCCAGCGCCCCGGCCTCCGTGACTGCCTCGCGAGCAACAGCCGCTCTCGAAGCGCACAAGCCCGCGCCTCCCACGACCGATGCACCGGCACCGGCCCAGACTCGCATCAAAACCTTCGAGCAATTGCAGTCCGAGAATCCCCACCTCTCAAGCATGCAGTTGAACCGCCTCTACGCCCAACAGTACGGCGAACCTCGCGTGAGCAATGCCGATATTGATGCGCTCAAGAAAAAATATCCTCGGCACACGAAACCCTGAACCGCATCGCCCCGCCGCGCTGCGCCGGGTCGGGCCGCTCCCCATGCATTCTGCATGGGTCCCCGTGGCCCTCGATACGGGCGCGCGGCGCGCGCGATGCCGCCTTGGCTCGCACCGCGCAGTTACATTCTGTTTCGCAAATCGCGGTCTCATCAGGCGCGCGGCCTGGCATATTCGTCGTGCAACTGCCTGGTCCCCAAAGGCACGCGGTAGGAGCCTCGGAAAGCCGGTCTGCGTACCGGCTTCTTTTTTTCCTATGCTGTACTCGTAAAGCAAAAAACCGCCCGGACTTTCACCCGGACGGCGGCATGTGACATGCCTGCACTTACGCAAAGTGCATCAGGGCTCAGGCGGCTTCGGCTTCCTCCGCATCCCCGTCGTTGCACTCATCCTGCGTGCTGTCGGCGTCGCTTTCCTCGTCATCCTCCCAATGGCCGTCCGTGACATGTTTCGGCACCTCACGGTTGCGCAGCACTTCCGGCAACCAGCCCGAGTCCGTCATGCGAAGCTCGGCGGCAGCAGCGGCATCTCCCTTTTTCATCCCGCGCAGTTCGCTTACGGCCTGCGGGGAAACCGTCTCGCCAACAACGGTCACGATACGATCTTTCGGGACGTGCTCGAAATAGCTTCGAGAACGGATTCAGTTACAAGGATTTCAACGACTTCCATTATGGATGCCTCCGGAAATGGGCCGCAGCGGAATGCCGGGCCACATGGATATGATAGGTCTAATTGCCCTTATAAAACGCAATGATTCGATTTATATTTTAAATATATTTGTATTTATGATTGAAAAACAAGATCGTTAAAATCTTGATATAACGGTCAATACGACCTAATATAAAAGCGTGGCCCGGCATTCCGCTGCGGCCCATTTCCGGAGATAACCGTGATTGACAATGAAACCAGAATCTCGTCGGCAGTCGTCGTCGATGAGTTGCGTCTGAATTTCCTTCCTCACTACCTGGGCGCGCAATACCTTCGGGGCGAGGCATTGGTGTACGACTGGGCTGCCCGCCTTTCGAGTGCCTACAAGGGCGGTTCGTGGGACTTCTTCCAGTTGTCGAACAGCGGCTTCTATATGGCTCCAGCGAACTGCGGACGGATGCATGTGCGGTGGCACATGAACGGCTACAGCGACACGATGGGCGCTGACGCGTTCGGCATCGTCGTCACGCTGTTTGCCCTGTGTCATCTGGCGGAAAAGTGCGGCGATGACAGGATCATTGACCACTACCACGCGCTGCGGGCCTACGCGGCGCAGCACGTAGAGGCCGCCAACATTCTGCGCGCCATCGACTGACGCACTGACCACTCACGGCTCCGGCCTGTGGGCTGGGGCTGATCCTGATATTGGGGAACAGCATGGACACCACTTACCTGACAAGCCGCTTCGGACGCAACGCAGTTGGCACACGTTCGGATCGCCCGCTGACGAATGGCGAGATTGCAGAGGTTGCCCCGTCGATCTTCGCGCTGTCCGCGCACGAAAGCCGCTCGGAACGGTACACCTACATTCCAACCAGCGACGTACTGGACGGCCTGCGCAAGGAAGGTTTTCAGCCCTTCATGGCCTGTCAGACCCGCGTACGCGCCGACGACAAGCGCGCACACACGAAACATATGGTCCGCCTGCGCCACGCCGACCAGATCGCGGGCCGCGAAGCCAACGAAATCATCCTTCTGAACAGCCACGACGGCAGCAGCAGCTACCAGATGCTCGCCGGGATGTTCCGGTTTGTGTGCCAGAACGGTATGGTCTGCGGAGACACCATTGGTGATATCCGCGTGCCTCATAAGGGCGACGTGGTCGGTGAGGTGATCGAGGGAGCGTTCAAGGTGCTCGACAGCTTCGAGGCGGCGACCCAGCAGCGCGAGAGGATGGCCGGTCTCGCGTTGACCGACGGCGAACAGACCGCCTTCGCGCGGTCCGCGCTTACGCTGCGGTACGACGACGACAGGCCCGCGCCGATCACTGAACAGCAACTTCTGACACCGCATCGCATGGAGGATCGCGCACCAGACCTGTGGACAACATTCAATCGAGTGCAGGAAAACATGATCAACGGCGGCCTGCGCGGTCGTAATGCGAATGGGCGGGCGACCACAACCCGCGCCGTGACCGGCATTGACCAGAACATCAGGCTTAACCGCGCCCTCTGGGTGCTCGCCGACGAACTGCGCCGCCTGCGCGGCTGACAGGTGCGCCCGGCCTTCGGGCCGGGCATGACCTCAACTATGGAAACCGACATGGATACCGCTCACATCCGCCCAACGTGGCTGACCGCCCTCCTTCCGCTGCTGGCCGTCTATCAATACGGCGATCGTTCTCTGGTCCGCGCGGAACTGTTCCGCATGGCCTTGTCCGCCGATGCCGCAGCGCGCTCCGCCGAAGCACTCGACCGGATTGCCAACATGCTGGACCGCGACGGGCACCCAATCGACATGCACCGGGAAGAGTTGCGCGCGATAGCCCGCAACGCTCTCTCCGAGTTTCATCGTGTGCCACCCCGTGCCCCGCAGCCTGCCCTACCCGAGTCAGGATTTTGAACGAAAGTTGCTCTCTGTTTTCATTTAAACTTTGAGGAGTACCAATCATGAACAAGCTTTTCTTTACTGGCCGTGTTGCCGCCGCCCCTGTGCTTGCGAATCACGGTGATTCGAAGGTGACGAAATTCACCCTGATTTCCAACGAGTACGCCGGTCGCGACGAAGGCAGCGGTGAAGCGAAAGAGCGTCAGGTGAAAATCCAGTTCACCGCCTTTGGTTCGCGTGGTGAGGCCATCGCCAGAAACGTTCTGAAGGGCGATCAACTGATCGTTGAGGCGAAGCTGTCGAACAACGATTTCACGGACGGTGAAGGCATCGAGCGTTACGGATACAACTTCACGGTCGATAACTTCGACTTCGGCGCGCCTGGCGAACTCAAGCGGGCGCAACTCGCGCGGCGTCAGGAATGATGCATGTCGGCCCCGGTTCATGCCGGGGCTGTTGACCAATACAGGAGTTGACGCTAAGACCGTGGGCTGCGGTGGTTCCTTCCGGCTCATACCTGCCCGAAATAGCCTCAGCGGCATGGGCGTCCCAGCCGTCCGGAAAGGGCACCCCCCTCCTGCCAAACCTTGAGCCCGGATAACCGAAGGCGTTACGCGCGCGCCGGCGCGCCCGGATCGAGGCGCACGGGGACCCGCGCCAGTAGGCGTGGGGAGAGCGCCGGCGCGGCGCAGTAGCGCCGGGACGATCCGGTACAGCGCAAGCGAACCGCGGCCGGGGTCGTCAAGCAGCCGGAGGCTGCGTGTTTCCTCCACGGCGAAGCCGTGGGGGCTGGATCCTGGATCGGCTTGCGGACCGCTGAGGCCGGCGCTGTCGTACGATCCCTGATACGGATTGAATCAACAGGACCTGACACGGAAGGCAGAACGATCTACGCTCGCGCCGACGAACTGAAACGTCTCAAGGCACACATGGTTGTGACCTGGCGCGAACGGCAGCAAGGAACTGGCGTTGGGTACAGTAGCGAATATTTCCGCGGGATCGTTTCCGGGCTTGCATTGGCCGATGCCCTCGAAGCAACAGTGTCGTTCAGCATCGCCGCTTTTATTACCGAACGCGGGTACGAGGCCGAAGCCTCCTACTTCGGACCATCAAGGTAACACCATGAACATTCCGCCCCGCGCGAAAACGCACCGGATTACGAGCGACGTGCCCGGGCACCTCCTCGAGGCGTTCCGGCACACCATCACGGAGTCTTTTGCGAACGCGCACGGCGGACAGACGCCAGCGCAGCGCCCAGCGGAGATCCGCGTTGGCGATCGTGACCGCGGCCTCGATTCGCTCCTGCAGCTCGTTGACGTGGCCGAAGGCGCCACCGAACAGGCGGAGACCGTCGCCGAATTTCTCGCGGGCCTGTACAACGGCACCGATTACCGTTTCGACCTCACGGCGCTGCGGGCGCTGGACTACGATCTGTTCGAGCACTGTCTCGCCGTGCTGCGACTCGACCACCGCCCGACTGTTGAAGTGCACGGCTATTTTCCTGGCGGTGAGCAGCGCTGGCAGCAGATAATCACGCGCTGGAATCTGGACAAACGTCCCGCGCCGGAGCCGGCGCCGGTTCATGGCGAACGCTATCAGGCCCGCTATGTGACGAATCAGGAAGCACCAGGTTATCGCGATATGACGCTCGTGGTGGCGATTGACGGGGAGTCTGCACGCCAGCTGCCGATCGAACTACACTTTTCAGCTGGCGACTCGGAGCGTATGGCCGCGATCTTATCGACCTGCATCGCGAGGCGTGGCGGCCGCGTGAGTGGCCCGAAGGGCCACTCGACATGAAGGAAGGCGAGCTCCGGCCGCAGTGGCTTTAGATTCCGGGCGCACGCCTTATGCGCCAGTAGTTGAGACGAACGTAAGAGTACCAAGGGAAAAGCATATGGCAGTTGATACAACCACGACAATCCGACGCGAATGCTTGCAGCCCGCGATCTATTGGGCCAAACCGACCGGGGCTGAAATCCAGGAGGTAGTCCGGCTGGCCGGTTTTACCGGACGTAGTGCAGCGGAATTTCTGGACCTCGCTGACAAGAGCGGGCGGCAGATACGTCGTTGGATCAGCGGCGAAAATGAAATCCCCTATTCCGCATGGGCGCTACTCTGCCATGCCGCCGGATTTGGCCACATCTGGGAGACAGAAGAATAGCCTCGATACGCTGATGATTCGCAATCCTGCGGTTCCTGTATCACGCCGGGGTCGCGACCGATGGGGGTGCCCCTCAAGATTCGGACATTTACGTGCGCGAGGCTGGGGCCATCCCAGTATTTCCGAATCTTCAGATGCCGTCTTCCCTGACGGCCTCCCCGAGTGTGTCACGTAACAAAACGAAAAAAGATAAAGCGATGCCTTGTCGGGCTGCAATCGGCTTTGCGCCGTGAGCGATCCTCTCCGAGGAACGACACCGGGCTGGGACCCGCCCCCTGCAACCATCTGCCCGGATGAGTACATGCCGTGCAAGGCAGCTTGTGCATATTTACGTTACGCGTAACGAAATACCACATTTATCGTTATGAATAACGTAAAATAGATGTGGTCAACCGCACCAGGATGGATCATGCCCTCACCGGCAAACGACAAGGTAACTGGCACGACTGAAAAGCGTGGCCGCGGCCGGCCACGGAAGCCGGATGCAATGTCAAACGCCGAACGTCAGGCAGCGTGGCGAGCCCGACATGGCGCGCGCACAAAATCCGTTACTGTAACGAAAAATATCCCTCCGCCTGCCGACGCCCATGACGCCCTGATGCGGGAGTGCGAGCAGCTGCGTGGTGAACTGGTACAGGCGCGGCGCGAGCTTGAGACTGTGTCACGGGCGAAGCCGTCCGCCCGGGCCCCTTCCGATGCGGCGGCGGTCCTCGGACGGCTTCCGCGTCAGGAAGACGCCGATTCTGGCGAGCGGCGTCTGAACCTGACGATGACTGGCACCCAGTTTTTCGCGCTGGAGCGGCTGGTCGCGCACTTCGGCCTGTCCCGGCGCGCGGTGATCGAGCGCCTGATCGACTGGGCCGACGACACGTTTTCGAGGTCACTTTACGACGACGAAGCCGCATTTAACCGTTACATCGACCGTGACCGTAACGAAAAATAATCCCCCACTGACTGGATCGGCACGAGCCAGTTCAAGATCTTGCAGGACCGGTTCCGCCAGTGGCGGCCATGACTGGCTACGTCCCTGAACGCATGATGTAATCGGTTTTGACAACACACAGGCATCTTGAACGGCGGCACCCAGCGAAGCGTGGCCGGCGGGTTGGTTGATCACACGCCATCGTCCGCTTGCCACCGCCACACGAGATGCTCGTCACGATCCCTTTGCAGCCGCGCGCCGCAATAACCGAGGGTCGGTCAACCACTCATCACGCGTTCCAACCAGGACGAGCGCGAAGTCCGGATGATTGGGATTGAGCAAATAATTGGATTCCGCAGGAACGACCGCACTCGGAACAGCCAGCACTGCGCTGGTTCGCTTCCGCTCCCACGCCGATCCAAGTTGCTGCAGTTCGGCCCGCGCTGAAATGTCCCGCCAGTCGCGAGGCAAACTGGCGGGATCGATACGTTCGACGATTTTCTCCGGGATACTGGCCGGGATCATCACATAGCGGGCGCGCAGCGGTGAATCCTGGACCAACATCTCGAGCAGCGCGAGCGATTGCGTCTGCGCCGTGTACACCATCGCGACGCCTTTGGGGTTCCACCGGCCACCGTACAATCGCGCTCCTTCCCCAGAAAAAGCGGTATCCGCGTATCGTTCGGTCACCACCCGCCACGCCGTGAACATCACGCAAACACGCCATGCTCGATGCGTCCCAGCGTATCCATCACGCTATCGGTGCCAATGTCGGTATCGACAAGGCTTAGTGGCGTGGCGTCTTCCAGGGCAGCAACCGGCATCTTAAGCCAGGCGAGTGCCAGGTCGAGATCGTCAAACACCTCGGCAGCGCGCGCGGCGACACGCGCGAGTCGCAGCAGCTTGGCTGACTCCTCACGGCTCAACACTCCTTCCCGCTTGCGACGCGCCAAGGTACGCTCCGGGATATCGAGCGCCTGCGCCAGTTCTGCTTGCGAAAGTCCGATGGATTTGAGCATCGCGTCCAGCGCCCGCGACGAAATGCCGTGGCGGACGACCTCCACCCATTCAAGGCCGGATCGGGGAGAACGCGGAAATACCGACCGGCCTCCCAGTAATGAATCGGCTGATACCTTCTCGATGACGTTCACGGTTTGACCTCCTGCCATTTGGCATTTATTTTATACCAAAATGGCAGAGACAGTAGTTGCTGCCGGGGCATTGCCGGTCCGGGCCGGGCGGCCGGCTACTTTCAGCGAATGATCGCCCCCAAACCCCCTTTGGGGGGAGATCGACGACCCGCGCAGGCGGGAGTGTGCAAAAGTTGGGGAGGCCGATTTCGTCAGGCCGCCTTGGCGTGCGGCATGGTTGCACGGTCTGTTCTGTTCGTTGGTCGGTGCCGGCCAGGCGATGCTGCGCCGATGCATTTGCCGTGACGCGGGGCGGCTATCTCGAGCGCCGAGATGCGGCGGGGCGAGAATTTCCCGTTCAAAACCGCGACCCTGAACTGGGCCATGCAGTGCGCCCCTTCGTCATTCCAGCGCATCTGTCGCTTCCTGGCCATACGGTGGCTGATGACCTGATTCACCGCGGACTCGGCGATGCTGCTGCTGATCGGCAGGCCCTTGCGACCCCGGGCGCTGTAGTTGACCAACGTGTGCGCGTTGTTCCTCAGGTAGGCAACGCTCCCGTTAGTTTTCTGCTGGTCAGGCGCGCGCTCGGGCTGCCTTGGGTTTGTTGCGCAGGTACACGAAATGGTAGAAGGCAAAGGAAAGGTCCGCGTGGTTGAGCACATCTGCTTCGCCGATGGTGGCTATGTCGAACTTGAGACGTTTGATGGCCAGCTTGCCAGAAGGAGACGCAATGTACGCGCGCATGAAGTCTTTCTTTGCCCGCGCGTCGGCGTGGTCGAAAGCTTCGCGACCAGCGCGAACCTCGTCGGCCAATCGCAGCTTGGCTTCTTCCTCACGAGCGGCACTGTTCGCTTCAATCGCGATTCTCGTGGAGGCTCTGGCAGTCACCTCAGCCTGCTCTTCGGTGGCTTTCTGGGCCAGTACCGTTTTCATCCGGCGCTCAGCCTCTGAAAGCTTGTAGCCCTCAGTGATGGCCTTCATCAGATAGCCCGCAGGACTCTTTGTCACCTTCGCGTCATCAATCTTTGCGCGGGTGTATTCGATTGCATCAAGGATGCGTTCATCGGACCAGATGGCGCGGTTCTGCGAGATGACACTGAACTGTTTTTCGGTGAAGGCGAATTCGTTTTTCAACGTGGTGTAGGTTTCCTTCAACCCAATCAAGCTCGCGCGGACGGTGTCGGCCCCTTCTTTCCTGGAAAGCCTGAAACGTATCCGGTCAATCTTCTTGGACTTCGGGCTTTCGGTGCGCGTCTCGTAGCTGAGCTCGATGTCAGAGACTTCGTTGATTTGCTTTACCGCAGGCTCGAGACTGTCCCGCTTGAAATACTTGAAGACTGTTGCGCTGGAGCCCGCTTTGCCGGGCCAGTTCCGGATCACATCGAGTTCAAACCAATCCGTGATGCCGTCCGTCACGTACGCAATGACGTGGTCATAGATTGCACGTGCGTAAGTGAGGGTGAAGGCCGACGTGATGCGAAGGCTCAACCAGTGCGACTTTTCTGGGTCCTTGATGTGGCGGATGAGCGGTTGTGGGACTTCAAACGTTATGCGTCCCTTGTCGATACCGACAATGCCGAGCAGTTGCACGGATACCCATTTTTCGTTTTCAGGTGACGTGCTACCGTGCGGGGCCGCGGAAACCTGGATGAGTGCCTTCTGTGCTTCGGATACGACTGTTCTCAGATGCTTATAGTTGTAGCTGTCGTAACGCATGAGCCATCTGAAGTAGCTCAGCTCGACGTCGTAATATTTCGGAGTGTTCGGCTCCTGCGCCACAATGAAGTGCGCTGCATCGAGCAGGCGACGCGCCGTGACTCCGACGTCGGTGACATCAACGAAAACGTTGTTCCGCTGATAGCCGATTTCCTTGGTTGATTTATGGATCGGCGTGTCGGACGCCAGCATCTCCTCAAACAGTTCGAGCGACATCTGCCGCGATGTTGCGCTTGTCGATACGGCGGTTGACATCGTGGCCCTCTCTTCTTACTTGTTAGCCGCGGAAACTGTAGCACGCGTAGGTGAGATGTCAAAACAAAAAGGCTCACCATGAAAATACTGTTTCAACAAATCGGCTCACCCACCCTCGCAACTTGATTGCTCAAGAACAGAACCTCCATGGCGTCGGTAAGTTGCTCTGTCTGGGAGGCTCGAGTTGTTTGTTTGTGTTTTTAAAAAGTCTTAGAAAAAACAAACTTACCAACTTACAGGGCCTATCAAACTCGAACAAAAACAACGAATTAGCCCTACAAAGGTGAGTGATTTTGTTTAAAAGGTGAGGCCTTTTGTAGGCAAAGGTGGGTGAAATTCCGCTATGAAAGTGAAGTGTTTACCCGTTCAGGGTGAGATCTTCTACTGCGGGCGGGACGATGGTGAGATGAATTGTTGAAGATCGTCTGATCTGCCGACAAAGCCTGATGTTGCGGGGGGCCTGCGACCTACCCCCGCGACCGTGGTGAGGCTTTTTGTTGGCGACGGTGAACAAATTTGTATTGGCCAGCGCTATCTACGGTGTAACGAGGAGAAGGAGAAAAGCGTTATGGCCTCGCTAGCTAGGGAGTATCTAGGCAGAACCCGACTTTGCCGGCGCGACGGTGAGGAGAATTGTGGCGGGTGCCGAGTTGCGCTCCCGTGATCGCATGGTGAGAAGTTTTGTTGGATCGCTGTCGACGCTGCTCACTCATGGTGAGCGGAGGGCGGACCGACAAAGCGAGCGATGATGGTGAGGAATATTGTGGGGCGCCCGGTTTTGCGCAGTGATTCTCTGCAAGACGGATCGCGCCCGTTTCAAATTGAACCCGCTCGCCTCTTCTCGGTATGTATTCAACAAAACTTCTCACCCACCTTCGTGACCGAACCGTCACTAATCCAACAATTTCCCTCACCATGACCTTTCAAAATTCATTCGGAAAAACATGTGTAGGGCGCCTCACGGGGCCGGCGTTATTCCATATTATGAAATTAGCACGCGTTTTTGGTTGCGGAATAGCCACTTAACGTCGGTTTATAGGAAACAGGGTTAAGTCACGGGCACATTTTTGTATTTTTCTAGTATTCTACGCTTCGTATCGATTTCGGGCTAAACCTTAAAAACCATGTCCAAAGCAGAATTCCCGGCAATTACGCGAAGAGTGACCTTGGGTGAACTTGCGAGTTTCGCGGAGACGCTCAACACGCTCACGGAAGACTTGCGTAATAGTATCCTCACGCCGAAACCGCGAAAATCGGCTCCGTCATTTACTACGGCGGAAGTCGCCGAACTTTGCGGAATGGACCGCACGAAGATTCACTACCAGGCCACAAGGGAAGGAAGCACGCTGCCTGCGGGTGAGGCATCGGGTACTGGTCGTAGCCGCCATTTCACACTGGCCGAGGCGCGGACGTATGTGCAGCAGCTATCCGAAATATATCAGTCCCCGCTAGTCACCGGGTCGCGCGGTGCGGACGGGAAGGTCATCCTCGTCGCCAATTTCAAAGGCGGTTCGACCAAAACGACGACATCAATGTGTCTCGCGCAAGGATTGTCGCTCCGCGGTCGGCGAGTGCTCGCCATCGACTTGGACCCGCAGGCATCACTTTCCGAGCTTTGCGGCCTGTATGCAGAGAAGGAGGTTGATGAAGATTCAACTGTTTTGCCGTTCATCTATGACCAGACGATCGAAGGCGGACTGTCATCATTCATCAAGCAGACCTACTGGGACGGTCTGGACGTCATCGCAGCCCACCCCTCCTTGTTCAGCGCGGAGTTCTACATCCCGTCGATGCTCAAGGCTAAGCCCAGTTTTCAATTCTGGGCAATCCTCCGGGAAGGTCTCGCGTCGCTACGCAGCCAGTACGACTACATCATCCTCGATACGGCGCCTTCATTGTCCTACCTGACGCTCAATGCGTTGATGGCTGCGGATTCGATGGTCATGCCGCTGGTTCCGGAAAGTCTCGACTTCATCAGTTCTGTGTCGTTCTGGGGGCTGTTCTCCGACATCGCGAGTAACTTCATGGAGAGGGAGGCCAACAAGGCGTACGACTTCATTTCGATCATCCTTTCAAAGGTCGATAACAGCCCTACTTCGTCGGCTTCTGTGGTTCGTCCATGGACTCAACGGGCCTATGGCGACTGGCTTACGACAATCGAAATTCCGGCAAGCTCGGCAATGAGTAGCGGCGCGCTTGCATTGTCGACGGTGTTTGACCTGAGCAAAAAGGACGCGAGTTCGAAAACTGTCGAGCGGGTTCGTCAGCCGCTCAGGGAATACTGCAAGTGGATTGACGACATGTATGTCGAACAGTGGAGACTCGGCAAATGAATATCCGTGCTCGAATGGCCGAGCAGACTGCCAATCTGCGCGCTGCTTCAGATATCCCGAAAGACGAAGTTACAGCCTCTAGACAAACGAACGATAAGCCGAAGACCGGGCCGGGGATGGCTGCTGCCCTGGCTGCGGCCAATATCAAAATTCAGGAACTGGAAACGCGCGGCGCGCAATCAGTGCTGCCCGTGTCAGAGATAGTGCCGAACCCTTGGCAGCCCCGGAGGGTCTTCAACGAGGCGAAGTTAGCTGAACTCGCGGAGTCGATTCGCGAGGTTGGGCTGTTACAACCGATCGTCGTTCGTCGAGCAGAGTCTGCCTATCAGATCGTTGCTGGCGAGCGGCGTTGGCGCGCACACAAACTGGTCGGATCTGAGGAGATCAAAGTCCTCGTCGTTGATTGTACGGACCAGGATATGGCGGTGCTGGCGCTGGTGGAAAACATCGGCCGGGATGACCTGGCCGACTATGAGATTTCCATCTCCATTCGCCGTACCGAAAAGGAATTTCCAAATCGCACGCGTTTGGCCGAAGCTGTCGGCATGAGTCGGCGCGGGCTGTATAGATACCTTGCATTCGACAGCCTACCCGCGTTCATCACCAGCGACCTCGATATCAATCCGACGCTTATTGGTGGCAATGCCGCCGATGCGATTGCGAACGTGATCAAGAAGCATGGTGAGAAAGCGGTGGCCGCTGCCCTCGAACTTTGGCCGGACGTCGTATCGGGAAACCTAGACCAAGGTAAGTACGCGCCGGCGATTGCTGCCCTGGTCGGTCGTCGCGCATCTAGCAAGACGGCTCGCGAGCGCTCAATTGAAAAATTTTTTGCGGGGAAAAATCACGCAGGCAGCATTACCAAGGACGTGAACAGCTTCACCGTAAAAATCAAAACGGGTGTCCTGTCAGATGCACAGGAGACCCGGATCCGCCAGGTCATAAGCGAGTTGTTTAATGGCGACCCCTCTTGAGTGGAGGCATTGCCATTAGGTGTGGAGCCCGCCTCGGTGCGGGCTTTTTTTCGGCTGCAAGATTCAGTGTGCGTATACAACAGCCGGCGCACGCGATGCCGATGTGCGCTCACCCGCGTGGTTCCTCGGTGGCAGGCGCGGTTCGCCGTCCACCGGAGGCGCAGGGTGACGAATGGAAGTGTGCTACTAGGCACACTTTTTGGACGAGCCCCGCTTCCGAGGCGACTCACCCGAGTCGAATGAATAGCCTTGAAATCCTTGGGGCCGTACGGCTGGAGTTAGCCCACCCCCGACGGCGCCTCCTTAGCGGCGGGGCGCAGGAAGAGTGTGCTACTAGGCACACTCGCCGGAGGAGGCCCTGCTTGCGAGGGGCCCCGAGTCATGTACCTCGGCGAAAATGCTCCGCGACCGCATGCCATGGGTGGAGTGTCGCGATCCGAACGCTTTTCGGAACGGATTATGGCTGCTACCGCGAGTGCCGATTGGACGGGCAGCACAGGCCACTTGGGGCAGCATATGGGGCCGAGATGTGCCGACAACTGCCCCAGAAGTGTCCACGTCGACCCGCTGGTCAGCTACGCCCCGCCTCGGACCTTACGGCAGCGCACGCGGCCAGTCATGTAGATTTCTCAAAGTTCGAGCCTGCTGGCCAGAATTCGGCCGGATCAGACTGGCGACGCGGCGGCAGCATCCTCCAGCGCCGCATCAAAAAACCGCTCCACCGCCCGGTACTGTCGGGTCGCGTCGCCCTTGGTGTAAAGGGTCGTCGTGCCGAGACTGGCGTGGCCCAGGCCCGTCTGCACGTCCCGCAGGTCGCTGCCGGCGTCGAGCGCGTGGTTCGCATGCGTGTGGCGCAGCCAGTGCGTGCTGGCCCGTTTCAGGTCCGCCGCGGCACCGGGGTAGCTGGGTGCGAGCGCGTCTGCGGCCCGCTTGAAGATGGCCTTGTAGAGCCGCGCGAGCGCGTCGGGCGTCAGGGGCTTGCCGGTTTTCAGGTGGGCGATCAGCGGCGTGGCCGCCGGCGCCGTGTCCAGCGTGCACGGCACCGGCCTGAGCTGCAGACAGGCGGCCAGCTCGTCAATCAGCCGCGGCGGCATCGGCACCCGCCGCTCGCGCCGGCCTTTGCCCATCACCGTCAGGGTCCAGGCGTCCCCCAGCGCGGCGTCGAGCGCCTTGCGCGACAGGGCGCCGGTCGTTGCGCTGGCGAGTTCGGCGCGGCGCAGCCCCGTGGCGTATGCGAAGAGCAGGGCGAAATAGTCGCGCTGCTGGGCCGGCGTGAGGGAAACGCGACTAACCGTCTGCAGCACAAACCGCCACTGGGCGTGCGTGAGCGTGCGCCCGGTCACGTCGACCAGCGGCTTCGCACTGTCCACCTTCTGCAGCCCGTGAAACGGGTTGACCAGCAGGTACTGTTCCTCAACCAGCCAGCTGCACAGGGCCGACAGGATCTTGCGGGCAGTCTCCCGGCTTGCCGGCGGCAGTTTCTTCGCGAACGGCCGCCAGGCCGGGTCGAACCGCTCGGCCTTGCCGTTGCCGATCCACCGCCCGGCCGGCTGCGGGTCGGCCAGAAAGCCGTTGATGTACTCGCGGCAGTCCAGCGTATTGAGCGACGACAGGGGTTTGCGCCGCACGATGATCGCCCACAGCAGCAAGCGCTCGGCTTCGCGCCGGTAGGCGCGGGCCGTGTGCGGGCTGCGCTCGCCGCGAATTGCGATCCACGCGTTGACGGCGTCCAGGTCGGTGGCGAGTTCCGCCTGGTGGGCGGGCACGGGCGCCCGGTTCAGGCCCTGCGATCCATCCAGTTCGGGCGGCACGTGCAGCGACTCCAGTGGCGCAACGTCGGCGCTGACGGCCGGCCGGGTGAGCACCGGATGGCCCACCGCGAACTGCCTGCGCGGCGTGGTCGCAAGCGGGGAGAGGATGCAGTGCAGCGAACGCGCGTGCAGATCCAGCCAGTCGGTGATGCGCTGCGCGCCCTTCGGACCGAGCCTGGGCACGGCGGCGTACCAGCGCTGCCGGCGGCGCTGGATCAGCGCGAGCAGGTCGGCGAGGGTGGTCAGCCCCGCAGCGGCGAGGCGCGCCGCGACCGCCGGCTCGAACCAGCCGTCGAGCGGGTGCTCTGGCGCAGGGTCCTGCACCAGCGCGCGTTCCATGCGCTCGAGCGCTGCGGCCTGGCGGGCGCGCAGCCGCGCATTGCGGGCGATTTTCCGGTCAAGGGCGAGCGAGGGCGGGGGCGGGAAATCCCCCCTGTAGAGCTCGATGAGCTCCGCTTCGCCGTAGACCCCGTCCGGATCGACCTGCGCGCGGTAGTCCTCGAGCGTTGGCACGTCGTCGCGGCCGTGCAGCTCGGCAAGGGGAATGCTGCCGGGTTTCAGGCGCAGCAGGTGCGCCGCCTCGATATCGCGCGCGCGGCGTGCAGCAACAGCAAGCGTGTCGCGCAGCGTCGTGAGCAGCCGGCGCGTCACCCGTACGTCGGTACCGGGCTCGCCATAGGCGGCATGCAGGCCCTCGATCGCGGCGCCTTCGAGCCAGCCGCGGTAGAGCGCGAAGTGCTGGCGCGTGAGGCGGGGCGAGGGCGTTTTCATGACCGGTGCGGCTTCAAGCTTGCGCGGCCGTGGCTTCGCCCGCGGCCGGCGGTGCCATGGATGCAAGCATGCGCTCCATGAACGGCGGCAGCACCCGGCACAGGCCGATCCGCTCGTTCATTTCGGCGCGATACCCGTCAAGCTTCGCCGGGTCGAAGTGCCCGCCGAGATAGACCGTACCCGGCTCTTCGAGCGAAACCCGGCTGGCGATCGTCAAGGTGCCGCAATGACTGAAGGCGTTGTAGTGATTCTTGGCGAGGTGAAGGCGCTTGACCGCATCGGCGTTCACACCCAGCGCGCCGGCGTTCCACTCCAGTTGCCTGAGCGCGAGATATCCCTGGGTGTTCTTGTCCTCGCCCTGCACCATTTGCCAGTACCGCCCCATGACCGCTCGCCGTTTCGTTGTCTTCTCCTTGATGATCAGCCGGTCGTCGGTCGAACACAGGAAAGCCATCGCGATTCCCTCGACCGCCTGACGCATCTGATTGCCCGCGGCGGGCAGCTTGCCGGTCAGCAGGAGTTTCGTGGACACCACGATGTCGTCGAGCACTCCGAAGACGAACGCCGCGACGAGCGCGGTGCGCATCGTCTCTGCTTTGTTGGCTGCTTCATTGAGAGCAGGCAGCAGGCGAAAACAGGTGGCGAGCGCCTCGCACAGCGCGGGAAGCGCTTCCTCAACATGGGCGGCGAATTGATCCTTGACCCATCGATTGTCATCGAACAGCTCGCGCCGGATGGCCTCGGGGTCAGTTGGATCGATCATCGGTGGCGGCATCATCACGCTCTCCTGTCCGCATAGGGGCCCGCCAAGCCTTGCCGGACGGGGATTCCCACGAAGCGTAACGGAGCGCACAAAATCTGCCAAGCAAAATCGCTATTCGTGATAACTCCAGTTATCAGATGTCGCGATTTTTCTGCATGGCGCCAGAAAGGGGTAGTCGTACTTTTCGTGCATTTTCTGGCAGTTTGCGATCTATGGCGGGCTCTTGATGAGCGGCGCCGCCGGACAGCCGACTATCCAGGCGGATGCCGTGTTCGCGCTTTCGAATCCAGCGCCGCGCGTGCTTTCGGACCCCGTCTATCGACAAACAGGCGAACAACCCGCTGGAGCGAGCGTGGGCGTAAGCCAGACAAGAGCGCGTGGTTTTGCAAAGCAGTGCTCCCTTATGAGTCCCCTTGTGACGTCAGACCACGGGCGCTGCCCCTCTTGTCGGTTGTTTTTTATACATGAACGGATATAATCCGGACAAATGCCGCTAGCGCCCCTCGAAACCCGGGAGCGCAAAATGTCGTTGACGGCGCGGTACGACTAGGCGGGAGATGACGATGCAACGCAGAGAGACGCACGGCGGCACAGACAATGTGCTAACTACCCCCGGCCTTAACGATGCGGGGGATCTGTCGGCAAAGACCATCCTTGCTGTCAAGTTGAACGCGTTGATTGAAGAGCGCGGCCTCAGCCAGATGAAAGTTGCCGAAATTACCGGGATGACGCAACCGAAGATATCGCAGGTTCGTCGTTATAAGCTGCAGAACATTTCGCTCGAGCGCCTGATGCAGGCGCTGGTATCGCTCGGTCAGCATGTTGAGATCGTCGTCAGGCCTGCAAGGAAGACCAGCCGCGCTTCGATCACTGTCGCAGCTTAGACGGACCCGCAGTACACACATGAAACTGATATTGGGCAAGGTAAGCATATGTCGCGAGCAGACCTACTCGTAAGCCTGGTCAAGGCAGGAAGCCAGGGCGACCAGCAACTGCTGCGCACGACCGTCGAAGCAATGGCGGCTGAAGAGCGCGCCAAGCATCACCATCAACTGGCCGACAAGCTAGTCGAGAACTTGGGGTCGGCCAAGTCGGGCCCGCGCTCGGTCGAGGTTGTGCGCTCTTTCGATGGCGGACACGGTGGCCTGCTGTATGAAGTTGAGCCAAGGAGAACTTTGGATTCGCTATTGCTCAATGAAACCGTACTCACTGCATGTCGCGAGCTGGTCGAGGAGCAGCATCGGAAGGACTTGCTGCGCTCCTACGGAGTAGAGCCTCGGCATCGAGTACTGTTGTCCGGCGCGCCGGGTAACGGCAAGACTTCGTTGGCTGAAGCGCTTGCCGCCGAACTGATGGTGCCGTTGTTCGTCGTGCGCTACGAGGCGGTGATCGGCAGCTTCCTTGGCGAGACTAGCGGCCGCTTGAAGCGGCTCTTTGACTTCGTGCGCACGCACCAGTGTGTGCTGTTCTTCGACGAGTTCGATACCCTTGGGAAGGAGCGAGGGGATACGCATGAAACCGGCGAGATCAAGCGCGTGGTCAGCTCTCTGCTGCTGCAGATCGATGCACTGCCCAGCCATGTAGTCGTGGTGACCGCCACGAACCACGCTGAACTGCTGGATCGTGCCGTGTGGCGCCGTTTCCAGTTGCGCCTCGCGCTGCCGGAGCCCACCGTGGCGCAAAAAGAAGAATGGTTCGTGCGTCTGCAAAAGCGACTGGACGCCCCGCTGGGCATAACGCCGAAGACCTTGGCCTCGAAGCTCACGGCGTCAAGCTTCTCCGACCTTGAGCAGTTCTGCGAAGACATACAGCGCCGCTACGTTCTGGCGCTTCCTGCCGCCAATCTTAAACGCATCATTGTTGAACGCCTCAAACAGTGGCAGACGCGATTCACGATCGACCAATAACAAGAACGGGCAACGCTGACTAATGGCGAATGAAAACTATCCTCTTCTTTTTTTCTCCGTGCCGACTGAAACCGGTCGGGACTCGCTAGCGGGGCGTAGTGGTCCAGTTCACTTCCCTGGAATCGGACGTCAGAGAGCGCGTATAGCCCCACAACTCGCAGTACTGCAACAAGCCTTCGAGGCCAAACGCCTCAGGCTGCAGCAGGCCGCGCCGATGGAGAACCCCGAACTGATCCTCGTGGTAGAAGTTGCAGGCACGGTACAGAACTTCGCCAATGCCGTCAGCAAGGTACCTGGTCTGGATTGGCTGCACGAATGGGCCGAGGAGCAGATCGAACCCGACGAGGATTTCTATGCCGAAAGCAGGGAGCATCAACATAAGCCTTACGCCGGGCGTCTCTTCCTGCTCGGAACCAATCAGGAAGCGCTGACACAACTGTTGGCCCTGTGGAATCGCCACCAACAGAATCCCGATGAGCCGTTCGCCCGAGGCTTGGCACCATTCAAGCACGTCTTTGAGCAGTTGCGCACCATTCGTCATTGGAGCATCGCCGATCGCGTCGATGCCGACATGCGCCGATATTGGCAGGATGGCATCGACAATGGCACGGCCGCCATACGGTTCGAGATTGAAGCCTGGCACTTCAGCGTGCCGCAGAAAAATGAGACAGCGAGCGTCGAGGTGCAAGCACTGGTCCAGCGACTGAATGGTCGTGTCCTAAGCCGTGCGTTGATCCCCGAAATTGCTTACCACGGCTTTCTGGTTGAGCTGCCTGCGGCAGCTATTGCGACCATCCTGGCGGGAGAATCGCCGGAACTTGTGCTATCGGACCGCATCATGTTCTTCCGGCCTAAGGCGCAGTCGGTCACCGACGGTGTGAGCGAGGCTCAACTCATCACGCAGGCAGAGATACCCGCCGGGGCAGGCAAGGATCCGTTGATCGCACTGTTGGATGGCTTGCCACTCAGCAATCACGCTTTGTTGGCAGGCCGCCTCGTGGTCGATGATCCGGATGGCTGGGAGGCCGAATACGAAGCCAAGGACCGCGTGCATGGCACCTCCATGGCATCACTGATCCTGCACGGTGAGTTGGATGGACCTCCCGCGCCGCTGGATCGGAAACTGTATGTCCGTCCTATTCTGCGGCCGGACCCTCTGGACACCTTCAACCCGCGCCGTCGCGAGCACACGCCGGACGATGAACTGCTGATCGATCTGATCCATCGTGCGGTAAGACGGATTTGCGAAGGGGAAGCTGGCGAGGCAGCTGTGGCACCGACAGTACGGATCATCAATCTTTCCGTCGGCGACGACACTCGATTGTTTGTGCGGGAGATGTCGCCTTGGGCGCGCCTGCTCGATTGGCTCGCTTTTCGGTATTCCCTGCTGTTCATTGTCAGCGCCGGTAATGACCTGCGCCCACTCACACTGCAGACCCCTAGCGACACCTTGCCCGGCATGACGCCGATTGAACGTGCCGGCTTGGCCTTCACGGCGCTGACCGCCGAGAGTATGGACCGCCGACTCATCGCGCCGGCGGAGGCCATGAACGTGCTGACTGTCGGCGCCCTGCATGCAGATCACGCGCAGCCTCCCGTGGTACCAGGCCGTCTCGACTTGTTCGCCATCGGAGGGATTAGCCCGCTCTCCCGTGTGGGTCACGGCTATCGCCGTTCTGTCAAACCCGACATCCTGATGCCCGGCGGCCGCGTGCTCCATCGCGAACGTATGTTGGCGCGTGGGCCGGTAAGCGTGCTCGATTCGATTACGGCTAGCGCTGCACCTGGCCATCGTGCAGCCGTACCGCCGCTGCCCGGGCAAACCCTCAACGAGACAGCCTACAGTCGCGGTACCAGCAATGCCGCTGCGCTGGCCAGCCGCGCAGCGGCGCACGCGTACGACGTGATCGAATCGCTGCGTGTGCAAGTCGCCGATGCTCCAGCCGCCAAGTTCGATGCGGTCTTACTCAAGGCCCTGCTGGTACATGGTGCGCAATGGGGCGAATGGTCAGACAGGCTCCTGGCCCAACGCCCGGACTTCCATCTCATTCAGAATGCAATTACGAGGCGGATAGCCGAGAAAGACTTCGTCACCCGTTGGCTCGGGTATGGCGTGGTCGATGTGGATCGAGCCGTGACCTGCACGGCTGAACGAGCGACGCTGCTTGGTGTCGGTGAATTGGGCGCCGACGAAGCGTTTGTCTTCTCTGCACCGCTGCCACCCAGTCTTGCTGGTAAAAGGGCATGGCGGCGGATGACGCTCACTCTGGCCTGGATGTCTCCAATCAACTTCGCCCATCAAAGCTATCGCCGCGCCAAGCTATGGGTAACACCGCCGCAGGAGCAGTTGCGCATCAAGCGCCTCAATAGCGCCCACGAAAAGGCAGTTATGCGCGGCACGGTACAGCACGAGATTCTGGAAGGTGAAGACGCCGTGGCGTTCGTGGATGGCGACCGGTTCGTGTGCAAGGTGAACTGTGCTGCAGATGCTGGCGAGCTGGCCGGCAAGGTGAAGTTCGCCCTGTGCGTCTCGCTGGAGGTCGGCGTGGGCTCAGGAATCGCTGTCTATCAGGAAATACGCGCTCGCATAATGCCAGCTATTGGCATCCAGCCCGTGTAGCGCGAATTGCCTGTTGAACTGCCATCAAGGAGCAATTGCATGCCGTCCGTGACACTGTCGAACGGCCATATTGGGGTAGTGACCACGCCTTATCGACGCTCAAGCACCATCTTTGGTTACAGAACACACCCATGTTGTACGGCGTCGAGAACGACGTGTTGGCACCCGGCAATAAGGTTCAACAATGACGGCAAACGCATTCCAACTTGAGGCCATCCAGGCCACCGAGGGGCCTGTACTCATCATAGCGGGTCCGGGCTCGGGCAAGACGTTCACGCTGGTTGAGCGTATCGTGAACCTCGTGACGAATCACGGCGCTGCTCCCGAGAACCTGTTTGTTGTCACGTTCACGGATAAGGCTGCCCGCGAGCTGACCACCCGCGTCTCGAATCGGCTCAACGAACTCGAAATCCCGTTCAACCTGAACGAGATGTACCTCGGGACGTTCCACTCGATCTGTTTGCGGCTCCTGGAGGACTACCGGGAGTTCACCCGCTTGCGCCGAAGTTTCACGCTGATGGACCAGTTCGATCAACAGTTCTTCCTGTACAAAAACCTCACAGATTTTCGTGCCATCGAAGACAGCGATCTGGTCTTGGGCGATGAGCACACCAGCCGTTGGGGACAGTCCGAGCTGTTGCTGAAGCGCCTCAACACCGTGGCCGAAGAAGCGTTGGACGTCGGCGGGTTGGTGGGAGCCGATGATGCGGCAGTCGCGGCGCTCGGTAGGTGTTTCGAGCTGTATCAGCGACTGCTGCTCGAAAACAACGCGTTGGACTTCTCCGGTATTCAGTTGGAAGCGCTGCGTCTGCTCGAACAACAGCCCGACGTGCTGCTGGCGCTGCAGAAGCAACTGACGTACTTGATGGTTGATGAGTACCAGGACACCAACACGATTCAGGAAAGGATCTTGAAGCTGTTGATGGGCGAACGGCGCAACCTATGCGTCGTCGGCGACGACGATCAGGGCCTGTATCGGTTTCGCGGGGCCACAATCCGCAACATCCTCGAGTTTCCGGAGCAGTTCCCGCCGGGGGCATGCAAGCGCATCACGCTGACGACCAACTACCGGTCCCATCCCGGCATCATCAGCTTCTACAATGGATGGATGGCCGACCAGATCTGGACCGACGGCACACGGACGTTTCGATACGACAAGGTCGTTGAACCACAAGATGCGACGTTTCCAGCGGTGCCGACGGTGGTTAGGGTTGGCGCCCAGGATGGGCTCTCCTGGCACGAAGAGGTATTGGCGTTCCTCCATCGACTTCGAGACAGCGGCCAGCTCACCGATTGGAATCAGGTCGCCTTCCTGTTTCGTTCGGTGAAAAACGACAAGGTGGTGGCGCTGGCGTCCTACCTCGAAAATAAGGGCATCCCTGTTTACTCGCCCCGATCGAACATGTTCTTCGACCGGGAAGAGGTGCGCTTGATGATCGGCGCATTGATCTTCCTGTTCCCGCAGTTCTCGGCCGCGCGGAAGTGGAATGCAGATGCTCATCTGGCCATCTGGGACTTCTACGACCAGCGATGTTTCGCCCCGTTCGCCGACGAGCTGCGGAAGCCCGAGAATGCGCGGTTGCTGAGTTGGGCCCGCCCTTTGGCCAAGCGTCACCACACCTTGACGCAGAACACCGACTATTCGTTTTCGGGGCTCTTTTACCAGTTGCTCCAGTTCCCGCTCTTCTCGCGTTACTTGGACGAGAGCGCGTTGAGCGGGGTTGACAAGGGTCGCGCCGCCCACAACCTTGCCACCCTGTCGAAGCTGCTGGCAAAGTTCGAGTACCTGCACTATGTGAACGTTCTGAACGTCGAATTCCTCGACAAGAACCTCCGAGACCTCTTCAATCAGTTTTTCCGGTTTCTAGAAGAGGGCGGGATCAACGAGTACGAGGACGATGCCGAATACGCACCAAGTGGATGCGTTTCGTTCCTCACGATCCACCAATCGAAAGGGCTTGAGTTTCCGGTTGTGGTCTGCGGATCCCTTGAGGCTGTTCCCCGAAAGCAGCACACAGACTTGGATGAGGTGCTCCAGCACAACTATTTTTCAAAGCCGCCGTTCGAGCCACTTAGCCACACCAAGTTTTTCGACTTCCGACGGCTGTTTTACACCGCGTTTTCCCGGGCGCAAAATCTTCTTGTGTTGGCAACCGTGGAGCGCGAGGGACGAGGCCGCTCGCCGTCGAAATACTTCGACGCGCACTACAATGCGCTCCCACGCTGGCGTGACACGGCCTTTCAGCCCGAAGCGATGACGTTCGAGAACGTCAAAGAGATCAATCTCAAACGGCAATACTCGTTCACGTCGCACATCACGCTGTTCGAAAACTGCGCCGAGCAATACCGGTTTTTTAAGGAACTCGAATTCAACCCGATTCGCGCCGGAGCTCAGTTGTTCGGTACGTTGGTCCATCAGACGATTGAGGACATCCATAAGGCAGCGCTCCGGGGTGAGGAGCACCTGATAGAGCCAGAGCAGATCGAACGATGGATGAGCACGAACTACGCCTACTTGTCCAAGCGCGAGCGCCAGTACCTGGCGCCCCAGACCTTGAAGGCGGTGCTGCGCCACGTGTTGCACTATTACGAGCGTGAGAACGGACATTGGGATCGCCTCAAGGAGGCGGAGGTGGACATTTCGCTGGTGAAGGACGACTACATCCTGATGGGTAGTGTGGACCTGATCCGTGGTGAGCAAGACACGGTTGAAATCATCGACTTCAAGTCCGAAAAGAAGCCGGACATGGAGAAGGATCGAGAGCGCTTGCGACAGTACCAGCGACAGCTTGAGGTGTATGCGCACCTGGTCGAGAAGCGGACGGGACAGACCGTCAGTCGAATGCACTTGTACTACACGGGCGAAGAAGGTGGCAATCCCTATGTAACCTTTCCGAAAAACGAGCGCACGATCGGCAAAACCATCGCCGGATTCGACGGCGTCGTTGCTCGTATAGAGGCCAAGGATTACACAATGCAGGCTCGGCCGGCCAAGCTTTGCGCAAACTGCGACATGCGGCCGTACTGCGATACAAAAAACTGGAAGTTCGAAGCGAAAAAATCATGAATACTCAGAAAGACCTTGATCTAATCAAATCCGAGGCTCCGAGCGACGTCGGTGCCTATGTATTCCAGCCTATCAAAGGCTATCCCATGTTGAACTGGCGCGGCAAGCGTCCGTTCACGTCCACACAGTACTACCCTGCGCAGTTGAAGGAGCAATACGGGACGGAGGTCGACGGCTGGCTCAATAAGATCTTCTGGGGTGACAATCTGCAGGTGATGAGCCACTTACTGAAGAAGTATCGGGGCAAGGTAGAGCTGGTGTACATTGACCCGCCATTCGACTCCAAGGCTGACTATAAGAAGAACGTGAAGTTGCGCGGGAAGGAGGCCACGAACGACCAATCGTCGTTTGAGGAAAAGCAGTATTCGGACATCTGGAATAATGACGAGTACCTCCAGTTTATGTACGAGCGTCTCGTCATTATTCGTGAGTTGATGTCGGACGACGCATCCATCTATCTCCACGTTGGCCCTAACATCAGTCATTACGTGAAGGTGATTATGGATGAGGTCTTTGGCGAGGAGAACTACGTCAACGAAATCATTTGGAGGCGCTCGTTCGGTCACAGCGACTCTGGCAAGTGCGGGATCATCCACGATGCAATCCTTTTGTACGGCAAGACGAAATCGCGCATTTGGAACAAGGTTTTTCATGCGCCCGACAACGAATACTTGGAAACGTTTTTTGATTGCTATGACGAGGAGCGTAAGGAGCGCTATCAACGTTTGAGTCTGTCAGCCGGAGGCCTAAGCGGGGGCGGATATGTGTACGAGTTCAAAGGGGTACGGGCAAATTGGCGTTGCCCGCGCGAAACATTAGAAGAGCATGATCGAGAAGGACGTTTGCATTGGCCCCAAAAGGCGGGAGGTGTTCCTCGTCTGAAAAAATACGAGAGCGACTACGAAGGTATGCCGCTCCAAGATATATGGACGGACATAAGCAAGATACACAATCAGTCACCCGAACTTTTAGGCTATCCGACCCAGAAGCCGGAGGCGTTGATTGATCGCATCATCCGGACGTCCAGCAACCCCGGGGGACTGGTGTTCGATTGTTTCATGGGGTCCGGGACCACCCAGGCCGTTGCGATGAAGCTAGGACGACGGTTCATCGGCGCGGACATAAATCTGGGAGCGATCCAGACGACCGCGAAGCGGCTGAACGGCGTCGCCGATGGCCTACGTCAACAGCCTCTTGAGGCCGGTGGCACCCTCTATACTGGATTCGAGATCTACAACGTCAACCACTACGACCTGTTCCGCAATCCGGTTCAAGCCAAAGAGCTGTTGATCGAGGCGCTGGAGATTCAGCGCCTTGAAATGAGTTCGGTTTACGATGGGGAGAAAGATGGCCGCATGGTGAAGATCATGCCGATCAATCGTATTGCTACGCGGGCTGACTTGGGAGAGCTGATTAACGGCTTTGACTATAAGGCTTTTGAACGGCGCCACGCCGACAAGCCAAACCAACCGGTCGAAAAAATTCTGCTCGTTTGCATGGGCCATGAGCCGGATCTCGAAGCCTGTTTGCAAAAAGAAGTTCCGTTTAAGCTGGACATCAACATCGTGGACATTCTTCGCGACAAGTCGAACCTCGAGTTCAAGCGCGACGCGGAAGCAAAGCTGTCCATCGTCGATGGCGAACTGAAGATCGAGCGATTCTATCCGATGAACCTCTTGCAGAAGCTTTCAATGGCCAAAGAAACGGTCGAAGATTGGCGCGAACTCGTCGAAACCGTACTGATTGATTGGAACTACGATGGAGCGGTCTTGCAGCCGTCGGAGATCGACAGCCCTGGGAGGTCAGAGCTGGTGCGCGGTCTTTACAGGGTTCCGGCGGACGCTGGGACGATCCGTGTCAAGGTAACTGACCTCCTTTCGGAATCGTGGGAAGGGGAAATCAATGGCTAAAACGGTCGCTCGTCGGTCCTCAACTGAAGCGAGCCTCGACTTTGGTTTCTTCCAATATTTGTGGCATTTTTTCCGGGACAACCGGGGGACCATTCGGTCGTACTACAAGGACCTGAGCAAGAAGTACCTTGACTACAATAATCCGGAGCACAACCCTAAAGCGTTCCTGCGCCAGCCGCAATACGACGCCTTGGAAATTTATGTCTTCCTGAAAGAGTTCATGGACAACGCACGCGTGGAGGAAATCTTCCGGCAGTGGTTCGAGAGGTCCGGGCGATTTGCCGCGCGAGGAGAGGGCGGCATTGTCGGTAACGCTCGTCAGGGTGACATCTTCGACAAAATGACGCAGGAACAGTACGGCCACGTTTTTTCGTTGATGCGAAGAAACGCGCGTACGTATCCGAACTACATCTTTGCGTTGACCATGGGGACAGGAAAGACGATCCTGATGGCCACCTGCATTTTTTACGAGTTCTTGCTGGCCAACAAGTTTCCCAAGGACAGGCGCTACTGCCACAACGCGCTGGTGTTTGCGCCAGACAAGACCGTGCTGCAATCGTTGCGTGAGATCGAGAGCTTCGACAAATCGTCGGTGATTCCCCAGGAGTATGCGGACCTTTTCGAAACCCGCCTGAAGTTTCACTATCTTGAAGAAGCGGGGACGTCGCTGAACACCCTGGACGGGTCGATGTTCAACATCGTGGTGTCGAACACCCAGAAGATTATCTTGAAGCGCAACCGCGCCGAGAAGAAGGCCGCGGATCTTCTGTTTGCACCATCACCGCCAGTCTTCGCATCGGGATCCGTCTACGACGCGGCGGCGGATCTGTACGCGTTCGATCAGCCCGAGGAAGATGCTGAACTAACCCTGAACCAGCGCTTCGAAAAGCTTTGCCGACTGCGGCAGTTGGGAATCTACGTTGACGAGGCCCACCACGCTTTCGGGAAGACCTTGGCGAAGGACATGGGCATTGGTGCGAAGCCGGAGGACACCAGCCTGCGGACTACGATCGACATGCTGGCAGGCAGCCTTGAGCGGGCGGGCACGCACGTCGTCGCTTGCTACAACTACACGGGTACACCGTACGTTGGCCGCGACGTGTTGCCGGAGGTGGTGTATGCGTACGGGCTGCGTGAAGCCATCGACAAGGGTTACCTAAAGAAGGTGAAGCTGCACGGCTACAGCAACACGAGAAATGACGAGTTCGTGAATTTTGCCGTCAAGGATTTTCTCGAGCAGACGGCGGGGCTCCGCCCGGAAGGCATGGCGCCCAAGCTGGCGTTCTTCGCCGCAACGGTCGAGGAGCTGACCGAAGAGCTGAAACCCGCCGTTGAGGCGGCGGTGATTAAGCATGGCATCGACACGTCGTCGATCCTGGTCAACGTTGGTGATAGCAAACTCACAAGCAACGATGACATTCGGGAGTTCAACCGGCTCGACACCCCGGAGTCCGAGAAGCGTTTCATCTTGCTGGTCAATAAGGGCCGCGAAGGTTGGAACTGCCGCTCGCTGTTCGGGGTAGGCCTGTACCGTGAACCTAAATCGAAGATCTTCGTGTTGCAGGCGTCGATGCGTTGCTTGCGCGCTATCGGCGGCGGACAGCATACCGGACAGGTCTACCTGGCCGAGCAGAACCTGGCGATTCTGAACGATGAGTTGCAGGCCAACTTCCGCATTTCTACGGAGGAGGTTCAGCAGATCGCTGCGGATAAAGTGACGTTGCAGGTGCACGTTATGAAAACCGAGAAAATCAAACTCAAGCGCGTGCGCCGAAGTTTCGACATTCGCGAGAAGGTTTTGACGCCCGGGGCAGTTTTAGGCTTGTCGCAAGACGACAAGCAGGCCTGGTTGGAACTGACCAAGGACTACCATATCATCGAGACGACGCAGGAAGGCTTCGATCCGACGAGCGCGGCAAGCTCCCGCGATACGCGCACGACCGACTTGAGTGATCAAAGGCAAAAGGTGACGTTCAGCGCGTTGAGCCTTGTAGCCGAGGTAGCACGATACCTGAATCGCAGCCCGATCGAGATTGAGGCCATTCTCGAACAGACGCATGAGGGCCTGCCGGCGGTGCTCCGTGCCGTCAATACGTTCAACGAGCTTTTGTACGATGTTGTGATCCCACGGCTTTTCTCGGAGCTGTATGACCTGGACGAGCGGGTTGAGACGGAAGAGCATGAGGTCGAACTGATCAAGCTGCCGCCGCCGGAACGGGCTTACTACGAGGTCAGCGCGGACAAGTACAAGATCGCGCGCATGTCGGATGCGACGGCCGAGGAACAGGCGAAGAGTTTCCACCTGGATGCATACGCGTTCGATTCGAACCCCGAACAAACCCTGTTCTGGGACCTGTTGCGAGAGAAGAGGGTTACCAAGCTTTACTTCACCGGGATGTTGACGCACGGGCAGTCGGAGTTCTATTTCCAGTACATCGACCCCGAGTCACACACTGTCCGCAGCTATTACCCGGACTTCCTCTTCCAGAGGGACGACGGTTCCTATGTGATTGTCGAGGTGAAGGGCGACAACATGATCGATGATCCGATCGTCCGAGCGAAGAAGGATTTTGCACATCAAGTCGCCGTGGCCAGCGGCATGACGTACGAAGTGATCAAGGGGTCGTTGGCACAAGCCCGAGAATATCGCTACTTGATATAAGGCGTTGGCCGCGCCTGCGTACAGACGCACTCAACCGGTCGATTGGCCTACCAAGCCAATCGACCCTGCCATGCCATTGGCCGACTGCGTGTGGAGCTTGGGGTCCCCTATAACTGTGAGGCTTATGATAGAAATTCGCGCTCAGCTTGGTTCACTCCCGAGTTTGCCCGAGCCTTCTAATACGCAACCTTGAAGGTCGGCGAATCTTCCGGCCGGCTTTTTCGTCGATCGTAGATCCGCGTGGTCGCGATGTTCGCGTGGCCAAGCCATTCCTGCACCTTGGCGATGTCTGCCTCGTGGTCGAGCGCGTTGGTCGCGGCCGTAGCCCGCAGACTATGCACACCGAAACCTTCGACGCTGATCTTCGCCTGCGCGGCGTAGGCGAGCACGCACTTGTACACGCCGTCGGCCGTGATCGCGGAGCCGGTGGACCGGAGCGGCTGGAACAGCGCCGCGCCCGGTGTCGCCTTTTGACCGGTCGCCTCGAGGTAGGCGTGAATCCGTTCCGCTGCGGCCGGATGCAGTGGCAGATGCCGGGTCTTGCCGCCCTTGCCGTGAATCCGTAAATGGGACACGCCGCGCCGGTCATGAATATCCCGCACCTTCAGCAGACAGAGTTCTTCGCGGCGCAACCCGTGATACAGCAGCACCGCGAGCAGCGCCCGGTCGCGCTTGCCCTTCAATGTCGCCGGGTCGGGCGCATCGAGCAGTGCACGGGCCTGATGGTCACCGAGTGCGGGTGTCCTGCCCTCGTTACTGTCGGCCTTGGGACGCTTCGCGCCCCTGACCGGATTGAAGTCGACGGCGTTCTTTTCACACAGGTACTCGAACAGCGACGACAGCGCGGCGAGCTTGCGCCGGATCGTCGCGCCCGACAGCGCACGGTCCTCGAGAACCTTGCGCCACGCGAGCACATGCGCGCGGGTGACGATGCGGAACTCGTCCGCCTGCTGGATTCCGGCAAAACCCATGAAGTCCTGCAGGTCGGTCTGGTACGCGCGACGGGTCCGTGGGTTGTCGAGATTGGCAAACCACTCGGCTTCGGCCGGAACAGCCGCGAGCTGATGGAATTCGGCAGCCGTCAGCGGCCGGTCCAGCCGTTCGACGATCGCACGGCCGGTATCGGGGCGTGGCGGCATGAGAGACCTTCCTTGGTAGTCCCGACTCACAGGATGCGCAGGTTGCGGATCCTGCCGATCCTGGGTGACCGCTCGCGGATCAGTTCGGCGATGAATTCGGGCAGCAGCGCCCGCGGGATATTGGCCGGCACGTCGCTGACTGTCTGGCCTGGCACCTGGACGATGAAGTCGTCCGGCGCGCTCGCCAGGCTGTGCTCATAACTCACGCGGTAGTCCACTTTGCTTCCTTGTCTGCGTCGGCGATTATTGGCTCTTCCGACGACGCAGAGCGGTTGCGATACCCGGCTGACTGCCACCAGGCCCGGCGAGTCGCCTTGCCGCGTCACACCGCCTTTCGGCCGCGTCATCGACCTCGGGCCGGGGGAAGTCTGCCGGTGTCAGGACCGGTTTGACGAGGGCTTCCTGCAGGCGCGCGATCATCACGTTACCGTCCGCCTCGCCATCCGCGACCAGCCACGCGATACCCCTAGGGTGTTCGGTGCATCATTGTCGTCGGATGAATGTCTGGCCATGGTTCTGCGTTTGAATCGGATATGTAACATTACTATTGATAACGTATTTTATCAATAGTAATGCCGTCGAATAAAGCGCGGTGGACCGGTTCCGGAGAACCCACCCGTCCGCGCCCATGAAAGTCACTTTTTCTTCGGCTTGCTCGAGGTTGCGCCCTTGCGCTGGGAGAGGTCTGAAGCGGCGACCTCTTTCTCCTTCCTGGTCGATTTCGGATCACGCAGGATCTTGCCCGCGTCCGATGCTGGTTTCTTGCCTGTTGCCATGGTCACCTCTCGTTGTGGTCGAACCCCTCAATTCAGGGCAATTTAATCGTATGAACAACAAGAGGGAATTTCAAGGCAAGGGACATTCGAGCGTTGCTTCGCCGGATGGTTACCATAGCCCCGCAACAATTTGGCTTCGTGAATCTTTCTTGCTCCCATCTCGATTGACACCTACCCTTCCTGTAAGATTCGCTGATTAGCGGAGACGCAGATATCCTATGACTCGCCCTGAACCAGCCACATTCGGCAGCTACATTGCCGACGCCCGCAAGAAGCTCCAGATCAGCCAGAAGGAGTTGGCCTCGCGCATCCTGCGCGAAGAAGACGACGCGCCCATTTCTCCTCAATACCTTAACGACATCGAACGCGATCGTCGTAATCCGACTTCGGATCACCTGATCCTACAGTTTGCCAAGGCCCTCAAGATCGACGCCGACTATCTCCATTACCTGGCAGGCAAGCTTCCCGACGAGATACGCCAGAAGAATTTATCAGAGGATGCAGTGAGAGCCGCCTTCACTGCATTCCGCAGACCACCAACGAAATGACGCCATGGTGACTTTTGTTCGCGATCACACAGGCCGCTTTCAGCAGCGGCCACACTTCAAACCAGAAGAGCTGGATCGAGAATGCGAGTCCATCATTACTGGGTTCCTCAAGCAGCTCCACGGCGACGTCCGCTACCCGATCGATACAGAGGACCTTAAGAACCTGATCGAACGCGATGCCGAAGATCTGGACGTTTACGCGGACCTTTCCGTCTATGGCGCCGACGTCGAGGGCGTGACCGAGTTTCACCCGGGAAGCAAGCCTGCAGTAAAGATAGCCTCGATCCTTACCGAGGACGCACGCCGTGAAAACCGGCTTCGAACGACGCTGACGCACGAGTACGGGCATGTCCACTTCCACAGCTACCTCTGGGAGATAGAGCAGCCACCGGACCTGCTTCGCCAACAGCCGAACCGCGACAAGATTATCTGTAAGCGTGATGCGATGATCGATGCCGTGCAGACTGACTGGATGGAGTGGCAAGCCGGCTATGTATGCGGCGCGATTCTGATGCCCAAGAGTGCTGTGCTCGCCTTATGTCGCTCCTTTGCTGAAACGCACGGCCTCTACGGGGCCGTTTCGCTGCAGACTTCGCACGGCGCGGCGCTCATTGCGAGCGTCATGAACACATTCCAGGTGTCAGATGAAGCGGCTCGCGTGCGCCTCCTCAAGCTTGGGCTTGTGACGCAGGCCGCTGCGACGCGATCTCTCTTCGAATAAACAGCGCGGAACATAGCAACCGCTTGCACCGATTGCGCGTTGGTGATACGCTAATCAGCATATCGGCGGATTAGCGTTTAGTGACGTTGTGAACGCCTCGCCAAGATAAGCAGGGAAGGCGCCGTGAAATAGCGCTCTTGCGAACAATCACTGTCTTGAAGAGGTATGTATGAACGAGATGTCACTGGACGTTTTTCTCCATGGTAGCGGCCGCCCGCAGGTGGTGAACACACGGCTCGGCGAAACACTCAGGGAACTGCTGGTCCGATGCGACGCACTCCCGGGCGAAGGTCAGTTTGTCTTCATTGGTGAGGTCGACGAGGCGATTCGCCTGCCGGACGCCGACGCCGATACCCATGAACCGGTCGACCTTGAATTGACGATCGAGCAGTTGGAGCTTCACAAGCATAAGCACGTGCATACGCAGTCGGTGCATCGTGTAGAAGTGACGGTGTTCTTCAATGGCCATCACAAGCGCCGGTTTTCTCCTGCGACGACTATCGCAACGGTGACAACCTGGGCGAAGAAGCGCTTCAATATTGACCCGAGTGCGGGCGCCGACTTCGTGCTCGCGTTGCGGCCGACCGGCCAGCATCCTCGTCCGAACGAATATTTGGGCGAACTCCTAGAACCGGGTTGCCACGCGTTGGAGTTTGATCTGGTCAAAGAAGTAACCCCACAAGGCTGATCGCAATGACGAAGTCGACAGCTCAGCGTCTTCTGGAGGAAGACTTGCAACGCGCAGAATTCGGGATTGGCGTTGCCAAAGGGCAGTGGTCGCTCATTCGGGAGCTGTCGGAGCCGCACTGGCCCTTCGTCTACACGTCGGTTCAGGCCGCACCGCGCCCGGGAGGGCCTGAACGCCTGACGGTCCGCTGGGACGTCGACGGCTACGGCAGCCAGTCTCCGACTGGGGCCTTCTGGGATGACGTTGGCAACGACTTCCTGGCAATCGACCGATGGCCGAAAGGCCGCCCAAACTCTCCTGTTGAAAGTGTATTCAAGGTCTCCGGCTGGGCGGCTCCCGGGAAGGGGTTCTATCACCCCTACGACAGGCAGGCGAGGCTCAATCACCACGAGTGGCCAACACAGAATCCGCAGTATGTATGGACGCCCCAGCATACGCTGACGGATTTCCTTACCCTGGTGCACCGTTGGCTGAATTGCGAGGATTATCTTGGCTGCTGAACGTACCATCCGGATCCCACTATTGACCTGGCGCCGGCTGGTCACCGAGCTGCACAAGCGGGGTGGAAAGCGCCGGCAGGAGAGCGGCGCTTTCCTGCTCGGCAAAACGACGGTGCCCGATGGCCGAGTTGAGGCTTTTGTCTGCTACGACGATCTCGACCCCACCGCACTTTCGAAAGGCATCGTTATGTTCCATGCGAAAGGTTTTTCGGCGCTCTGGGATCTTTGCGAGAAGAAAGAGCTGCAAGTTCTAGCCGACGTACATACCCATCCGACGGTCGACGTTCGCCAGAGCAGTATCGACCAGGACCACCCCATGCTTCCCGTGGCGGGGCACGTTGCGCTCATCCTGCCTCGCTATGGATACGCATCGAAGTGGTCAATGGCAGGTGTAGGAATTCACGTTTTTCAAGGATATGGACGCTGGAAGTCATTTCCCCACGACCATCCTGACACCCCGATCAAGCTCTGCACATGGTGACGCCCGATGAACCAACCGATCTCTAGTGACCTGCTGTCGCGTATCGACAAGCTATTCATGGACCAGAACGCCACTGATCTGGAGGAGTCCCGTCGCCGACGAGCGCAGCGAGGCCTCGATGTGCTCGTCGGCGATGACGTCAAGGCGTCATATGGCTTGCAGCTGGCTCTGCTCACTGCGGTGAACTTAGGCGTCAAGTGTTTCGCCGGCGCAACTGTGGCGCACGCGTCGGCAGACATGTGGCTGGCTCCGTGCCTGGTTCCGGTGGCCCGCTCGGGAACGCTAGGTGGCGCGATCATCGAGCTTGGCGGCAGCCTGGTCGCCCGGAACGGAGCTGCGCCGCGTGGCCGTCATCTTCTGCTTGGTAACGCGGTCGCCGGAGAAGGCTCGCTCAGGCTGACCTACGACGGCTGGCGGATTTCGGTTGGGCCCGCGAACGAGGTGTCTCGGATGGCGGAACGTTCCTACTGTCCGCTTGCCGGCATTGCGGCCGCCGCCATTGCGGTGGGTGAGTTGTTCGCCGAATTTGCAGGCATCAACATTACGGCCACGCGGCGGGTTGTTGCGATGTCGCTCTGGCGACCGGACCTGCCGTTTGAACACCCGGACGGGGTTGGCATGCAGGTCGCTGAATTGCCGCTCTCTCTGGCCGTCTTTGGGCTCGGGCATCTGGGGCAAGCCTATTTGTGGGGCTTGGCAGCATTGCCGTACGCGTCGCCCGAAAGGGTGATGGTTCTGCTCTGCGATGACGATGAGGTAGAGACGGTGAACGTCGAGACGGGCGCCTTGTTGACGGCTGCGGCGGTGCAACGGCTCAAGACGCGCGTGGCCGCGGAATGGCTTGAAGGGAGAGGGTTCGTGACCAGGCTGCTTGAGCGTCGCGTCGACATGCACTTCAGGCGCACCGATTGTGAACCGATCATTGCTCTGTGCGGTTTTGACGATAATCAGCCGCGGCAGTGGCTCGCAAATGCTGGTTTCCAGGCGATCTTTGATAGCGGATTGGGCGGTGAGGCATTCAATTTTGACACTATCGCTTTTCACGCTTGGCCGAATCCACGGATAGCCTCGGAGGTGTGGCCCCTGGAGTCCGCGGCGGAGTTCGCTCGGCGCGAGGCGCGTAAGAGACAACGGGCCGATAGCAACGCGGCATATCAGGCCCTTGGCGCCGACGAGTGCGGTCGCTTACTGCTCGCTGGCAAATCGGTCGCGGTGCCTTTCGTCGGAGCTATGGCAGCGTGCATCGTACTGGCCGAAATGCTCAAGACCGTCAACGGTGGCCCGACATTCAGCGACCTGAAGCTTCGGCTCTGCGCGTTCGGCAACAGTCCTTTGGACGGGCGGCTGGCGAGCGAGGTGGCGACGCCGATGCGGGGCTTGGCAACGCAAGCCGCCAAGTAACTTTTGTAGGGCCTGCCTATCAAACTATGGCGGCGCAGTGGATCGTCGGTGAATCTTGCAGGGGCCTTCTAACACGCAACTTTGAAGGTCGGTGAGCCATCGTCAACAGCGCCGTTTAGCAAGGCCTGCCCCGGATGCGGATGCCGGGGAGGGATACGCGCCGCGTTCTCAAGAACGGACTTTCCACTGATCACTGCCTGAGCGATGAATTGCTCTAAACCTGCTCTTTGGGCTCATACCACTCGCCGTGACATCTTGTGTACCTGACTTGCTTCGCGGGCAACGTTACAGTGACTATTCCCGGTCGCTTCAGTTTGGGATTTCTCAGGAACATCAAATAGCCGCGGCCTCGGCACATATCCTCACCGCTCTCGGCAACGAAATGCGCTAGACAGTTGACGCAGAACACACGATTTGTTGTCGCCATTAGTTCACCCGTGTTTGAGTAGGTGGGTTGAATCTGTCAACTGCTAGTTGTGCAAATGTATTGCGTCAACATGCCCTTCTGCGTGGACAGGCGGTGACGCCAGGCCGGCAGCAAGTAATGCGCTCCGATGTCGTCACCGGTCCGCCCCGCTCAGGCCGCCATCCGATGCTCGTAGTAAGGACGATGGCGGTCATCGAGAATCGCGTACTGTGCCGCAAGATTGCGTGGATCGGGATTGAGCCACGCGTCGATATGCTCCGGCTTGATGGGAATGATGCAGCGATCGTGGCCGGCGGCGGCAACTTCAGGCGGCGGCTCATCAGTGATGGCCGCGAACGAGAGCAGATCAGGCTGGCCGGGGCTTTGCCAATGTGACCACAGGCAGGCGACGAGCATGTCCTGAGCGGGCCGCGGCTTGAACTCCAGGACCACGTTTTCCTCTGTTTCTCCTTCGGCGAGCTCGCGCTTTTCCAGGCGATGTCGTTTCACGTTTTCATAGAACGCATTCGCGACGATAAGGCCGTGCGAATACCCAAAAACTCCCTTCCAGAAGCCTTCAAGGTTGTCAAATCTGGCATTGTAAAGTCCGGGGTATTTCTTGTCGTAGAACGCAGGCTTGCCAGCCGGGCGACAGAGGTACCGCATCGGCCTGATGACGCGCTTGCCGTCTTCCATGACCATCACCGGAGCATAGTTGCCGGGGAAAATTCGCGAATCGCGGTCTTTCAGTTCGGTGCGACGGAGATCGTCGAGCCCGCGCAGCGCCGACTCGATCTTGCTGGTTGCGATCCGTTTGCTTTCGGTGGCCGCTTTCGTCGTTTTGCTTTGAAGGGTGCGTTCCGCGTCGGCGAGTCGCGCGCGCTGCTTGAACAGTTCCTGCTCCAGCTTCGGGGCCTGGTCGCGGGTGAACCGGTCGATGGCTTCCTTGATCCGCCGTTCATCGTCGGTGTGGGGAACCGAGAACGCGGCGTCCATCGCCTTCGGAATCTTGATGTTGCTGCCCTCGGCGCGTTCCCAGTACAGCTGCGCGAATTCCCGGATGCTCATGTGCGCGCCAAACATCCTGACGTACTTGCGGTAGTCCGCCTGGATCTGGGCTGAATAGCACATGGTGGCTCTCCTTGAAGGAAGGTGCGCGAATATGGTACGCCGGTTCTTAATGGAAGTTTCGTGTCGACGTGACGAGAGAGCCGAGCAGCGGGGATACGTCGACCAGCCGGTGCGCGACGAGGTGGCGTACTTCACCCTCACGCTGCCAGACGCCGTACACGGCAAGCAGTGACGAGCCGAGCGCTTCGCGTCGCTGCTTTTCGAGCAGGGACGGCCAGATGATGACGTTGACCTGCCCGGTCTCATCCTCCAGCGTGACAAACATCACACCCTTGGCCGTGCCCGGCCGCTGCCGGACCGTCACGATGCCGCAGGCACGCGCGAGCTGCCCGTTCCGGAATCCGGCCAGCGTCGACGCCGGCAGCAGGCGCTGGGCAAGCAGGCGAGGGCGCAGCAGTTCCAGCGGGTGCCGGCCGAGTGTCAGACCGAGGGTCCGGTAATCGCTGGCGATCTGCTGGCCTTCCGTCATCGGCGCGAGGACCGGCGTCGCGTCGTCATCAGTCGCGCCGCGCAGCAGATCCCGGTCCGGTACCGCAGCGACGGCCTGCCAGAGTGCCGCGCGCCGGTCGCCGGCGAGCGAGCGTAACGCGTCGGCCGCCGCGAGCGCCTGCAGGTCCTTGCGATCGAGTTGCGCGCGTCGTGCCAGATCGGAGACATCGGCAAAGCGCCGTACAGCCCGCGCGAGCTCGATGCGCGCGGCGGCTTCTTCTTTCAGGCCGCGTACCAGCGACATGCCGAGGCGGACGGGCGCGCGAGTCGATCTGCCCTCGACTGCCGAGTCCCAGTTGCTGAGCGTCACGTCGACGGGCAGTACCTTCACGCCGTGGCGCTTCGCATCCTGCACGAGCTGCGAGGGTGAATAGAAACCCATTGGCTGGCTGTTGAGCATCGCGATGAGGAACGCGACCGGTTCGTGGCACTTCAGCCATGCACTCGCATAGACCAGCAGTGCGAAGCTCGCCGCGTGACTCTCCGGAAAGCCATATTCGCCGAAGCCCTGGATCTGCGCAAAGATGGCCTCGGCAAACTCGCGGTCGTAACCGCGCTCGAGCATCCCGTTCACGATGCGGTCGTAGTAGGCTTCGAGTCCGCCCTTGCGACGCCATGCAGCCATCGCGCGACGCAACTGGTCGGCCTCGCCGGCGGTAAAACCGGCCGCGAGCATCGCGACCTGCATCACCTGCTCCTGGAAGATCGGCACGCCGAGCGTGCGCGAAAGCGCCTGCTCCATCTGCGGGCTCGGATAGGTGACGGGCTCCAGTCCCTGTCGCCGGCGCAGATAGGGATGCACCATGCCGCCCTGCACCGGGCCCGGGCGTACGATCGCCACTTCGATCACGAGATCGTAGAAGCAGCGCGGCTGCAGGCGGGGCAGCATGCTCATCTGCGCGCGCGATTCGATCTGGAATACGCCGACCGTATCGGCGCGACAGATCATCCCGTAGGTGTCGGGATCTTCGGCCGGAATGTCCTGCAGTTCGAACGGCTCGCCACGCTTTTCCGAAATGATGTCGAGCGCGCGGCGGATGGCCGACAGCATGCCGAGTGCGAGCACGTCAATCTTCAGCAGGCCGAGCGCCTCGATGTCGTCCTTGTCCCACTGGATGATGGAGCGGTCGGCCATCGCGGCGTTCTCGATCGGCACCAGCCTTGACAGCTTGCTGCGGCTGATCACGAAGCCGCCACTGTGCTGCGACAGGTGTCGAGGAAAACCCACCAGCAGTGCGGCGAACGTCGCCCACTGCTCGATCAGCGGCGACCCGGGATCGAGCCCAGCTTCGGCGAAGCGGTTCAGCAGATCGCTGCTCGAATCGAACCATTGATGGGCCTTCGTCACGCGGTCGACGATGGCCGGATCCAGGCCGAGTGCCTTGCCCGACTCGCGCAGCGCGCTGCGCGGGCGGTATGTTGTCACCGCAGCCGTCAGCGCGGCGCGATCGCGCCCGTACTTGCGATAGATGTACTGCACGACTTCCTCGCGGCGCTGGTGCTCGAAGTCCACATCGATGTCAGGCGGCTCACCCCGCTCTTTCGAGATGAACCGCTCGAACAGCATCGACGAGCGCGCGGGATCCACCTCGGTCACGCCAAGAGCAAAGCACACGGCCGAGTTGGCCGCCGAGCCGCGCCCCTGACACAGGATGCCTTCGCTGCGCGCGAACCGGACGATGTCGTAGACCGTGAGCACCGGTTAGTTGCTAGGGTATGGACATGACATGAAAGCGGTTCAGGGCAAGGATTTCAGGGCTTCCAATTTATGTCCATGCAAAAGGGCCTGTTCGTGGCGGAAGCAGCCTGAATTGTCCATGACTCTAGTGCGAACCCATATACGTTGATAGCGCCCTGTTGGAGGAACATACTATCCATTTTCCTTCTTGCTCTTACTGCTCCATATTGGAGTGACGTTTGATGACTCTCTCAGCGCTTGTAGACGCGCTATCTCCTCAGTCAAGTCGACGATCTTGGCGTCCGCCTCAAGCAGCAGCGAGGTGACGTGATCGCGCTGGCTCTTCAGTTCCTCGATCTTCTCCTTGAGCGACCGATTCTTTTTACGCTTGGCGACAATTGACTGTCGTGGCGACCGTGCGGCTGGGGGTTCGTGCTCCTGAATCCATTGCTGGATTTCCTTGATCAGGCTTGGGTAGCGGGTTTTTCGGAGCGCCGAGGGATCGCAGCCAGCTTCCTTCGCCACGTTGTTCTGGGACACGGGTGTCCCCAGCGGCAACCTTTCGGGCTTGCAGCGCTTGAGACGCTCGAAAGCCTCGCGGAATGCGATCTCAGCACGGCTCGTATTTGACCGATTATTACTTTGTAGCAAGGACATGTAGGGCGTTCTCTATGGCGCGTTGTTGGGCTTCCAGGGACTGCCGGTAGGGCGATCCCTCCGGGGCATCAGCGAGCCGTGAGTTAATCACACGGCCCAACTGGCGGATGGCGGGTTCCCGCTCCCGATCGAACAGTGCTTCTGCACATGGAGCCTGTCCATCGCCTCCTCCACATCGCGCCACGTTATCCACGCCGCCGTAGTCGCACGGACCGCGTTTCGTGCATCCGCCGAGTAGGGTTTCCCGCCAAGCCACCCGCCCTTGCTTAGCCGATGCCGCGAGCTTTTTACTGTCTTCGGGCGCAACGATTCCGAAGCTAAGGGCTTTGTGCTTCTCGCCGTACGGGCTGACGAAGCGGTCAGCAAACAGGCGGGAAATTTCCTTTCCTAGCACCTCGTACATCGTGCGAATGTATTCGGCTTTCACTGAGTCGTTGAGATGCAAGCGCGAGTAGCCCTGTCCGTAGTAAAGCGACATCGCGCGGGTGGCATGCTTTAGCTGGTACTGCACGGAGCCATCTGAAACCAGCCCGGAGGCCTGCATGTTGACCGCGCCAGTGCGACGCAGTTGGTGCCACGCCAATGGCCAGATCTTTCCTACGGCGAAGGTCTCACCATCAAGGCTCGGTGTGATCAGCCTGGCGATCTGAATGTCGGATTCAGTGATACGCAATGCCTCGACATCGAAGAGCTTGGGATAATCCTTGACGACTTCCTGATAATTTGGGTGACTAGGCCGCAGCGATAGCTCCTCATCGGCACGCATGGTATTTGCCCATGGCTCATAAGGTCGCACAACGAGATATGGGTTTCGAATGTCGTCGCGCGTAGTCGGCACATTGGGGTTCGCGTCTGCGGCGATCATGCGAAGTCGCGCCACACAGGTGAGGGACTGAACCGCAACTTGTGCCGAGGGCGATGTGATCCATCTGGCATCGTCGTCCTCAATCGTCTTGGTAGTGACGCCTCGTAGTAGATAAATAGCGCCAAATGTCATGTCTTGTTCCACTTCAAGACAGTCAGCACGCAGGGACCACCCCTCACGGATCCGCATCATCGAGAAATTGAGTAGGTAGGCGATGCCGACTCTCGCTGTCATCGAGAAATACACTGCAAGGATATTGACGCTGTGGCTGCTTAGGGACTGCCCTTGCATCAGACACCAACGTTCGAGCAGCACATCGATCCCGAAACGTTGGGCGGTCTTGGAGAAAGATCCCAAATACTTCGCACCGGAGCGTGCGCCCCCGTGATGTCGACGTTCGGAAAATGGAAGGAGTTTGGGATCGCGTCCCTGTCGGCATGCGTCGGCGAGTGAACCGTAGTTCTTGGCATAGGCATCCAGGCAAAAGCGATAGCAGTCTTCAAGCTGCTGTCGATGGGCAAGAAAATCATCGAGAAAGGCCCGTAGTCGATTGACTTGGTAAGTCCAGATACGCGGAGGGATGTATGGCGTCTGTCGACTCTCGGTCTCTGGCAGCGTCGCCTCCAGCCGCCTCAATCCTTCGAAATCTAGCAGAGTAAAACCAAGTCTCTCGCGTTGTTCGAACAGGCTGTGAAGCAGTGCCAGCGTCGATTCGGTTCTCGAGGGCAAAAGCACTGCGGGGAGCTTGTCCGCCACAGCAGGGAACCGCTCCAGCGCAGACGCAGAAATGCCCTCATTTGAGCAAAGGATAAATAGAGGGCGCAATAAATTAAACTGATTCAGTAGGGTTGTCGGATTCGTCACGGCTCGGGGACCCCACAGCCACCATCCCGCAATCTGCCGCAATAAGGCGGCGTTGGCAGGAGTAATACTTGGATCACCGATGCGCTGCGGTCCGTCACCAAAGTTGAGGGTTAGGGACTTCTTTGCCCACGGCGCGAGGTTCCATTTGGCATCCCCATATCGACTAATGATTGTCCTGTGCTTATCGATCGTCACCGGGAAGTCCAGCGGTGGCGGCCAAGTGGGCGGTTGAAAGTTGCCTGCCGATCGCGTCACTAGCGGTGAGTCAATGTTGAGGCTGAGGTCTGGCAAAGCAACATTCACTGACGGGCCTCCACAAGTTGGATGAACCCGTCCCATTTCGGGTGAAATTCACCTTCCTCGACGCGCGCTATCGCCTCGCTGACCCAAAGAGATCGATTCTCACTGCTTGCCTTAAAGCATTCAAGTTTGTCGGTAATGCGATCCAGGACTGCTATTACTGGATGTGGCACGCCAGATTTTCTTGGCGGACGGTACATGGCGAGCTCCAAGGATTTATAGTGGCGATAGCTCGCGAGGGACCATGCGTGGTCTTCGCTGTCGATGTCGCGCTGATGGATGCAGAACAGGCATCCTGCGGGGCTTATGCAATCGGGGCGTGGGGCTCCGGCCGAGGCATCCGGGATGAGTTGGGGACGACCCTCCGCGCACACGCCGGGACCGGGTGAGGCAATTGCCGGATCGATAGTGGAATGAAAGCGGCTGATTTCCACTATCGCGGCCTGATGATGTGGTCGGATATAGTCGCGCAGCAGCGTTTGCGTTGTGTGTTGATTCATCTCGGCCGTAAGCGCGGGATCGCGAGAGCGTCGCATCAACCAGTTGACGCGCGCGCTACGCAGAGACCGAGGCCCAACAAAAGGAATCTTCAGCAGAGCACATCTCACTCGTATTGCCGTTAGCGGCGGTGAGGCATCACGTGCGCGTTGTTGTCGCGATGACAGCGGAAACAGTAGGCCATTGCCGCCGTCCGGAAAGATTGCTCTGTGCCACGCCAGATACCGCTCGAATAATGTCCGGTACTCGCTGTAGATCTCGAACTCCACTTCACCTTGCCTGCGGTCCTTGTAGACTCGTCGAGCCAAGTAGCCATCGAGATGGCTCTGATACGAGAAGCGTCCGATGTCAAGTTTGTGAGCCTGCGACAGATTCATGCCAGTCTGCGCAATGAAAATCAGTAGCTCAGCTTCGATTCGTAGATTGACCAGGGGGCGTCGGGTCCGCAAGGAAGTATCCGATTCCCATTCGGCACGCCTATTGATTACTTTCTCCTTGCGTGATGGGGTTGTCGTCGGGGCGGCCAGTGTCTTCAGTTTATGGTCCGGCTGAAGCCCAGACCATTCTTCGATCTGCTTCCCACTCCGGAATCGGATCAAGACCGGCAGCTTGCCGCGAATCGAATCCACGGTGAGCGCATCGCTGATGTCGAGCAACGCATGACCAAATGCGAGGGTATCGGCCGAGTTTTGCTTGTCAGCCTTGGTGCTCAGTACTCTTCTCCTTGATGGAACAGAGCCGACGCGCGTCCTGCGAAGCAAGCCAATCTTGAAACCCAGCACCTCATCAAGCAGTCTTGCCAGGTGGCGTGAGAGGTTATACACGCCGACAGCCGACAGGTCGCCGACGACTCGTTGGCGGTGCGTCAGATGATTCGTCCACTCCAGGAAATCTGCCTCCACCGTGGCCAGCGTCGGTGAGCGATTCGATTCGTCCGCCCACGCATAAAAGCTCCGGATACATGCTATGGCTATTCGGGCTGTATATCGGCTGCCCCCGGCCGCGAGATTCCCCGCAAGCACGTCATGCAGTTTTGCAACCAGCGTTAAACGATCCAAAATCGGCGGCCCGAGAGCGCCTCCAGCGATCACTCGGAGAACCTTGCGTATGTCAGTCGAAGCTCCACCTCGATAGAGCAGGGGACGAAGGTCCCAGGCGGTCTCAGTTCCGCCGTACCTCACGGTGGGAAATGTTAGATCGGGGATGTGCTGATCAGTCATCTGCTGTGCCTTCGCGACGAGACAGCAATCCAAGAAACTCGCGAGTGAATGCGTTGGCTACATCCTCCTTGGCTGGAGCCTTCTCAACAAACCTGATGTATTTGAGTGAGGTTGCCTCATGCTTGTGCAGTAGGGCTTCCTTGACCATCGCGATTGCGTTGATGGCACCCCCAGCTCTGATGGCGATTCGAGCCAGTTCAGTTGCAAAGGTGCTGCGACTCTGGTGGAAGCGAAAACCGCGCATCGCGGCCAGCCCATTGGCTACGGCCAGTTTCTTGAACGCGTGCATTTCAACATTCATCGCGACGCACTTGTCTGAGCCCCGCTGCGCGTAGGGGTTACCGAATCGTGACAAGAAAACGAGATCCCTATGCTGGGGCATTGCCTTAGCCTCACGCTCCAGGCGACGAACGCTGTGGGCGTACTCTTCGAGCCGATTGAGATGCGTTCGCGTGATCCAGATCTGCCCGGTCACGCCGAATTTGGTTGCGACCGGTGGATCAGCGCCTGGACCAACTGCCAACCTGAAAAGCCCGGCGATCGACGGATCCGGCACTGCGTTGGAAAGAGTCCTCACTTTGAGGTCGGTAAGCGATCCGAGCCGCATGCCGGTGAAGAACCCAAGAGTCAGCATGAGGAAGAGCTCTTCCGATGCATTCTCACGCGCGAAGGCGAGCACAGCATCCCGATCTGCCGCGGTGATCGGAAGCAGGCCATCCTCCAGGCGCTCACCGACCGCTGCACGGTTGGGAATACTTAGATCGGTTGTGTTGACGGCTATGGTGCGCTCGAATCCTATTGGATTCACAAGGCGAATGCCGACGATGCGTTCCTGCCAGGTTGGCAAGGTTGAAGAAAGCAACCCTCTGGCCTTGAGCCATCGATAGAAGCTGACAACCACGCGCATCCGCTGTGAAGCGGTGGATGGAGCCAGTTCTCCGTTGGCCCGGGCTTCGATCAGAGCACCGCGATACCGAACAAGGCAGCGGTCCGCCTTGCGAGGCGGAAAATCCCACCATTCTGTTTCTGTTTCTTCGAGCCACTTCGCATAGGCATACAACGACGTTGCGCTTGTCTGCACGGTCCGGATATCGACGTCTGCGCTAGCCGCTCGCTCCAACGCCCATAAGTTTGCTTCTCGCCATGGCATGCCATTCCCCCAAAATATCTGGGGCAAGGCGTCAATTGCTTTGCCTCGAGTAATTGGCGTCCATTCCACGTGACTGTTTAGTACTGTTGATCGATGTGGAACGAAGCGAATGGACTCAAGTCTTGCCATGACCTTTTCTTCAATTGTCGCGCTTGCGCTGGAGCCAACTCCTCCTCGCGGCCACGCAAGCACGTTTTCAAGATTTCATGAAGGTAATAGGCTACATCGCGTTCGTGACATGTCCATGGCGTGAAGAAGTACTATGCGGCGTCCATAGCTCTATCTAACCCGTACGTCAGAAAGTACGGCTCGTAGCGCAGATCCCCGATCAGCGCGAGTTCATGCTCGATCTGCTGCTGTACCTGATGCGGGATGCCCGCTGGCCAGCGCCGATGCGCACCAATGTAGGTCTCCTGTCTCAGGTAGCTTGTCGGCGTATGGCCGACCGGCACCAGCTCGTCGGGATACTCATAGCGCAGCTCGTCGAGTGAAAACGTGCACAGGCGAGCGATCCGCAGCGTCTCCTCGAGCGTGCGCTGCGAATACAGGTTGGCGAGCCGCAGACGCGATCGCAGGTGCTGCTCGGCGTTGGGCGCGAGATCATAGCCGCATTCGGCGACCGGTCTGCCGACCCGGATCGCCGTCAGCACGTCCTGCAGTGGTTTGCGCGAACGCACGTGCATGACGGGCGCGCCGGTCGCGACAACGGGAATGCCGTGACGCGCCGCGACGTGTTCGACGGCGCCGCGGTGAATATCGTCCATTGCACGCGCGTGCAATGTCAGTGCGACCCACGCGCGATCGCCGAAGGTCTGGACGAACCACTCGACCTGCGTATCCAGTCTGTCTTCATCGGCGGGGTAGTCCGGTGACAGGATCGCGACGCACCCGGGCAGTCCCCGCAGGTGTCCAAAGGGCTTCTCCGGGTGCGCGAGATCCAGCGGCGCGAGCCGGTAACTGCCCTTGTGTGCGCGCATGCGGCCGAGCGTGATCAGCTCGGACAGGTTGCCATAGCCTTCGCGCGTCATCGCCAGTGCGGTGAATGACAGGGCCGGCGAGCCGTCGGCACTGGTCAGGTGGAAGTGCGACCCGACGATGAACGGCAGCCCGGCCTTCTTCGCCTCGACGTGCGCACGCACGACGCCGGCCAGCGAGCATTCGTCCGTGACAGCCAGCGCGGCATACCCGAGCTGTGCGGCGCGTGCGGCGAGATCCTCGGCGTGCGATGCGCCGTGCAGAAAGGAAAAGTTGGACGCGCACTGAAGTTCCGCATAGTCGGGCAGTGCGCCGTAGGTCGGCGCCATGGGCGATCACCCGAACAGGCCGTGCAGGAACCAGCGTGGCTCGCGTTCCTCGACGGCGCTTACGCGCTCCCGGAAGACCCAGTAGTGCACCGCGTCTTCGGACTCCGCGACAAAATAATCTCGCGTCACCGGGTGCCCATCCTGCCAGCCGACCTCGATCCGTTCGCCCGGCGAGACCATGCGTAGCGGCGTGCCGTAGAACGGGCGGTGGCCGCGCATGATGAGTTGCACCGGGTTGTCCAGAAGCCAGGTGGGTCGCGGAAGATTGGGCGGCGGCAACATGGGCCTGGCGGTCTCGCCGATGGGAAGCCAGCGTGCGGCGACTTCCGGGCGGTGGTCGGCAACCGGCGCCGCCTTGAGCACGTTCTGCGCGCCGAGCCGGGCGACGAGCAGCTCCATCAGGCGCGCGTGATCCTGCGGCGAGCCGCCGGGCTCCGGGAACAGTGACTCGCTGGGTGCGTCCGCCTCGCGGACGTCCTTTGCATCGAGGCGAACGGCGATGACCGGCGCGGGCAGTTCGACGCGACCCAGCCGTTCTTTCAGCAGGCGCACGAGGTGTTCCTCGCGTGACGTCGGTTCGCCAAGCGCGATTTCGATTGCCGTCGGCGGCACCGCCGCGCGGCCGCGTTCATGCTCGAGCTCAAGGACAAACCGCGCGATCGCCAGCTGTCGCGCCGACAGCCAGCCGGTCATCTGCAGGATCAGCCGCCGCGCCGCGAACAGCACGGCTTCCGCATGCTCGATCCGGTCGGGCAGCTCGAGCCGCGCGCTGAAGGCGGGGGGCAACTCCAGCCATTCGTACACTTCGGGCGCCGCGCCCGTCGCGCGATCGAGCGCATCCAGCAGCGCCGTGCCGCAGCGCTTCCTGAGGCCTGCGCGGGGTAGTCGCCGGACGTCGTCGACCGTTTCGCATCCCAGTCCGTCGAACCATTCGGCGTAGGGGCGCGCTGGCGGCAGGGCAGGTAACGGGACGCGACGCAGTACGCGGTCGACGGATCGCAGTGAGAGCGCAGTGCCACCCGAGAATCGGGCGAAGAGCCACGCGGCCTGCCCCGTCGGCGCAACGGCGAGTGTCGCGGTCACGCCGAACGCAGTGACCGTTTCGCGCGCCCGTCGGCGCAGTGGCCGGATGCCACCGAAGAGGCGCAGGCTCGCCGAGACGTCGGCCAGCACGACCGATTCCTCCGCCAGCACCACGTGGGGGGTGAACTGCAGCAGGGCGAACGCCACGCCACGAACCAGCTCCGCTTCACGGGTGGGATCGCGTTCCCGGATGACCGCGTCGGGGACGAGCGTCAAGACGCCACCGCGGCGCATGCCGGGCACGATCCCGGCCGAGTGCGCCGCGCGGTCGAGCGCGACAACGCGATCCTTCTCCAGCACGACAAACCCGGCCTCATTGCGTGGCGTCGACCAGCGCGGGAGAAACGACTCGAGGGCGAGGTGCGGCAGATGTACGCCGATCCAGAGTTGCATATCGGCTCAACAGGGCAGGTGAAGGTACGAGAGGAACGAAAACGGGTTCGTCGCGCTGAGGTCCGCGGCGTTTGACGAACGTCACTTCAATACCGCCCCTGGCGGCTCGCAGCGCAAGCCGCAGCGGCGCCGGCGACGTCGCCCGGGCGGCCGCGAGTGGGCGAAACAGGAACAGCAGGGTGTCCGAGGTCTGCGCGGCCAGATGCAGGCGCCGCAGCGCTTCCTGCCGGACTTCGGCCTGCCAGAAGAGCAGGGCGCCGCAGGTGCCGGCACGCAGGATCTGCTCGGCGGCCCACAGCGCATCAGCCGTGCGTGGTGCGCGCAGCACGCAGGCCTGTGCTGCGGGAACGCCCAGCCACGCCAGTCCGGCGGGTTGTAGCCGATGCGGCGGCTGCAGCAGGACCAAGGGGCGTGATCCGACGGTCGCCAGTGCGGGCTGCAGCAGACGCAGTTCACCGCAGCCCGGCTGCGGTGTGAGCAGTTCGGTGAGCGCGCCCGCGGGCCAGCCGCCGCCCGGCAATTCGGCGGCCAGCGCGGCGTGGCCGCACGACACCACCCGATCGAAGCCGGCAGCCAGCTGCGAAGCGCGCCACAGGGACGGGTGGATTGCTTCCGGAATGGGGGACGGGAGAGTCATTGAATTGCGCAAAGACCTGTATGGATGTACAGTATCCTACACGGAAATTCGTGGCGACGAACGGACACTTTATTGGGGAGAGGCGAGATGGATACAGGCGTTCGCAGGGCCGCCAGCCATCCGATGCCGGAAATCGCGGCGTTTGTTGCAGACATGAAAGCAGTGTTCGGCGAGCAGGAAATCGATGAAGCCATCCGCCGCAGCAAGGCGGGGGAACCGACGTTTTACGCGTGCGAAAATGGCCGTACTGTTGGCACCCCTACGCCGACGCAAACCAACGTCTGGCGTGTTGACGGGGCGGTGCGTAACCGTCATTACTGTGCTGGCTGCGACGGTTCATGTGTGGGCACCGCGAAATCGTGCCGGGCGTGAACGGCACCAGAACATACGGAGAGAACATGTTTCGATTTTTGAGCGCGGGTGTAATGCTGCTTGCTGTTGCATCGACCGGAGTCGCAGGCGAACACTACGTTGAAATCTGGAACCCGCCTGAGGCGCGGATGCAGCCGTCCGGAAACGGCAAGCCGAAACTAGGCAAGGTTGCGGTTCTCTCACGTCACACATCCAACGCTACACCGCGCCGGGTCGCAGACCCGCTAGTGAAATCCTTAGCGACCAAGCACGCAGGGAATGGTCTTAAAAAGGTTGCGGTGCCGCGCGCGGCAGACCTTCCCCGAATAATGACGCCCGAAGGCAATGTGCTCCGCGTAAACGACGGGGGAGCGCCGGTCGAGGTAGTTCGATAAAGAAAAAAGTCCGTCTGGGAAGGAACCCAACTCTGAGGTGTCAAGCCGGTCTTCCATTTTCTTTCGCGACAGATGTGGTTACGCATCCGCGATATTCGCCCAAGCCCAGCCGCATCGCAAAGCAGCGTCCACGCCGAATAGGGAATGCCGGCATCCTCGCTAATCCAGCGCCTGATCTGCCGGCCACTTTTGTCTGCCAGTCGAAGGAAAGCGGTGTTGTTCCTTTCCGCAGAGCAAACACCTTTTGGTCGACCGGGGCTCCGATCTCGAGAAGATGATTGGGTCGCAGGCAATATCGGTGCTGTCGATCATCTCGCATATAATCAGGATTCCGAATAAAAGTAGGGGATCTGTAAGCGCGTGTCAGAGTTCAAGTCGGGCGAATCACAGACGGCGATCTTGATCGTTATGGTGCTCGGTCCGAAATCAGTCAACGGCGTCGCGGACCTCATGCAGCGATGCGCGAAAAACTCGCCAGCCACTATGTCCCTGCATATCTCGTACGTAAGGGGGAAGTATGGAGGCGGCCCTTAGTTTGCGTGCTCTCTTTTCGCCGGTGGCCATCCGCATGTTAGCTGTCCGCGATGCGTTCAGAAGCGGTCCTTTCTGTAGGAGAGCTTCGGAAAGCATTGCACGTCGGTTCGTTCGGAGACGCATACCCGCAACGGCGATGAAGCACACATCATCTTTTTCCGCATGCGAGCCGCATAAAAATGATTGCCTAGCATGTAACGTTTTGTAAAAACGTCCTGTCCGATTCGTTAGACGATTTATGGTTATTCGGATGGACATGTACGAACACGAAGCGATAGATCTGTTCCGGGCAACGTTTGAAACGCTGAGTCCCCGCTGGCAGTTATCTCACGATAGCAATGCCCTCGAACTGAGCCCGATTACCGGGCCGGTCGCCGCAGCTGTGAAGCTGTCATCCGAGCAGGCCACACAGATCCGCACACTTGCCGGTGTCACCTCGAGCGTGACTGTCGACGCGCTGCTGTTTGAAAAGAAGTTTCGTCTTCACCTGGTCGGACGGAAAATCGATCGAACGAGGTGGGCCGGAACGGCCTCTCCGAGCATCAATGCTGAAGTTGTCGCGGGTGATCTGGCGCGCGGGCTGTCATTTGCAGAGACGGTCCTGTCGGAAGTCAATTCACTGGTTGTGATCCTGAATCGCGACGGCACTATTCAACGGTTCAACCGGTTCGCCGAAGAACTTTCCGGCCTCAGGGAAGCTGACGTAATCGGGAAGAATGCGTGGGACCTGTTCATGTCCCACGAGGACGGAAGTGAGTCCCGTCAGAACATAGAAAGTTTTTTCCTGCGCGGCGAGGCGTACGAGGTGGAACGGACGGTAAAAACGATCAGGGGTCCGCGACTGTTCCAGTTCCGCAACAAGTTCGCCAAAACGGGAGATCGTCCTGACGAGACGTTTCTGATCTGTTCGGGCATCGACATCACAGAAGAACGACAGGCTCGCGATCGCCTGGCCGAGTTGGCGAATACCGATACGTTGACCGGCTTGAGGAATCGGAACTACCTGATGGATCGCCTCGACCATCTGATGGCGAGTCCGAAATGCGTTGGTCGACTCGCGCTTCTCTTCATCGATCTCGACAACTTCAAGCGAATCAATGACTCCCTCGGACACAGGGACGGGGATCAACTGCTCAAGCAGGTGGCGAAACGCCTGCAGCGCGTCGCCGGAGATGAGCAGCAGGTCATTCGCGTTAGCGGCGACGAATTTGTGATCGTCGTTAGCGGTGACTTTGCGCGCTTCACAGCGCAGGAACTGGCAAACCGCGTCATAGAAGACTTTGAGCTCACCTACGTGCTGCGCGCGAATAGCTATCGGATGCGGGCAAGCATTGGAGTGGTCGAGCACGTGCAGCACGGAGACAACGCGTTCGATCTTCTCACACGTGCTGACCTTGCGATGTATGCGGCCAAAGCAGTTGGTAAAGGCAAGGATATCAGCGCGTGCCATCTATATACGCCAGAACTGTCTGAACTCGCTGAGCGCGGACTGGAGTTCTATCAGGCGCTGCAGTATGGGTTTCTCAGGAAGGAATTCGCGCTGGACTACCGGGACTGCTATACCGTCGACGGAACGGCACGCGGTTTTCTTGCATTGGTGCAGTGGAATCGCGACGGCGTGGCCCCCGTGGAGGGCCGCGAGCTTTTCTCAATGGTCGAGTCGTCCGGCTTCGGCGTCCAACTCGGCGAGTTCCAGTTGACCGAGGCGTGCCGCCAGTTGCAAGAGTGGCGTGCCGCTGGGCAGATTGTTCAGCACGTTACCTTGAATGTGCCGTATGCGCAGCTCATTGACGGTGACCTTGCCGGCTGCGTATCCGAATGTTTGCGTGAGCACGCGATGGAGCCGTCGTCCCTGCGGCTGATTGTCCAGAACCGCCTGGATCAAACCGCAGCACATGTTCTCGACAAGCTGGAGACGATCCGTTCCACAGGCGTGCAGATTCTTGCTGCGCTTACGACCGACTCGGCATTTCCGAATTTGGCGAAGCTGCATGTTGACGGCCTTTGCATCCACGAAGAGCTTGTGGGGCGCGTACCTTCTGAGCCGGTTTCCCGGGCACTCGTTAAAGGCATAGTCGGCGTCTGTAACGAGATGGAATTGAGCGTGCTCGTTCATGGTGTGGACAGCAAGGAGCAGTTCACGTGGCTCACGCAATTCCCCGAAGCTGAGGTTCAAGGTCGGTTTGTTACTGATGCCTTCTCCGCGACGAGTTCATCGATGTAGAGGCGTGCGTCGATGCAGGAGAAAGTGATCGAGCCGACTACACCCGCGCCACTGCATGAAGATGCATACCACATTTTCAATGAGTGCGTGGAACTGAGTCTGTCGCAGGACTCCATCCTGACGCGCAGGTTAATCCGGAGCGACGGCGCGTCATTCAGCCAGCTTGTCGCGATAGATAGCTTGGACGATCTGTCGGACTTTGCGACAGCTGATCCATATGAGACCCGCCTGCATGGGAGTTACGATCGTATTCGGCAGAAGTGCGCCGCAGCCATGGGGGGTGATCGCCCGCGGCAGGTAGAAACCGGCGACCCCGTAAGACTAATTGGCGAGCTTTCAATGTGCGCGACGGAAGGCGCGCTGCTGTCCAAGGTGCGCACCATCATCGCGGGTCTGGGCGGAATGCAGTTCACTTACCAATGGATCCGTTTTGACGGTGCGAATCCTGCCACTGGCGATTCCGTGGAGACACGTTACCTTGTTGGTTGCAGACCTGCCTGGACACAACAGTACATAGCAAGGCTGTGGTACATGAACGATCCCTACGTGACATACGCTAGAGCGAATGTTGCACCTGCGCTTGCGTCGCACGTAAATGTGCATCGGGTCGATCACTGGCTGGTGACAGAGGCGCGCATGCACGGCTTTGCGAGTGGGATCGTTGCCCCGGCACATATCCATGGCCATGGTCTGGTTGGGCTACTACATGTGAGCAATTCAATCCGGGCGCCTGCTGGCGAGGGTGTGCTGTGGGAAAACCGGGTGCTATTCCGCGCCATCTCGTCGGAACTCCTAGACTGGCGCGTGTCGCAAGTACGCCAGAATGCGCTGGCGAAGTATGAGCTCAGCGAACAGGAGACACAGATCCTGCGGATGCTGCGCGATGGCGCAAGCGCATCCCATGTCGCCGATCAACTGGGAATGTCAAAGCATACTGTCTATAAAACAATCTACCAACGGATCACCAGAAAAACGGGCGCAACGAGAATTACAGATGCCGTCGAAAAAGCGGCCGCCCACGGCCTGCTTGACTGAATCTGCTGCCGTACCCCGCAGCATTCATGCCACAACAAAATAATTAGGATAACGTAGTTTCGTGCTTGTGCATACTAATTCGGTGGCTTGAATTCGCCATTGCCGCTGCGTCATAGTGTCACTACCGTTCTAATGCGATAGCGCGGATTGCTGTGTAATTAAATAGTCAGGAAAGAAGGTCGATTGCTTTCTGCGCGACAAGCGGATCCACCTGACCAGTTTCGGAGGCGGTCTGATAGACGAGTGCGAACAGCTTGGCTTTCTTTTCAATGTCCATGGAATGCCCAGCGGCGGAGATACTTGTTTCGATAATGGCGAAAACGCTTCGTATCAATTGCTCATCAACGGCGCCGTAACGCGGAGCTCGTTTCCCGGTCAGCAAGTACGACACGTCAAAGCCGTGCTCAAGCAGGGTCATGAGATAGCCAGCGTCCGGATAGCGCTGTTCTTTTTCGTAGGCAGACTGTGTCTTGCGGTTGATGCCGGTCCATTCGGAAATGTTTCCCTGAGTAAGTCCGAGCCGGTCACGCTCCTCGGCTAGGCGCAAACCAAACTTAGATGGCATATAAATTGGTCTTTTGTGTTGCGAATGGCACAAAAATGTCCCATACTGGTAGCAATTTGTCTTAGCCGATCAGTATACGGTCCACCGCATGGCACTGAAAACATTGGAAGAGGTACGCGCAGAGTTCGACCGGTGTGGAGTCTCCGTTTCGAGCTGGGCAGTAAAACACGGAATCCCCCGCAACATCGTTAACGGCGTGTTGCAGGGAAGGCTGAAGGGCAAGCGCGGTCACGCGCACAACGCGGCAGTCTTGCTGGGACTGAAAGACGGCGTTGTAAATCGTGAAGAGGCGCGCGAGCAGATCTTTGCGATGCACCGCCAGCCAGAGAAGGGTAGGTGAGGGTGTAGGAGCGGTCAGCGTCAATGTTGCGAGCATTGGCGCCGACCTGACCAGTTGTTGGAACCTGAGAGGTGGACAATGGCTAAAGCCATTATATCGTTCGGGCACAGCCGGCGACATAACGTGGGCGAAGGGGGAAGTCATGCTTGATTTCAACTCCCTGGCCCAGCAATGCGCGCCGTACGTCCACCCCACGACGCTTCAGGCGGTCGTGAGGACTGAATCCGGCTTCAACCCGTACGCGATCGGCGTTGTTGGTGGCCACCTTGTTCGGCAGCCGCATGATCGTGCTGAAGCCGTGGCAACGGCAAAGGCGCTCGAAGCGCAAGGCATCAACTTCAGCATGGGTCTTGGACAGGTCAACAAAGCCAATCTCGCCCGCTACGGACTGACCTACGAAACTGCCTTCGATCCGTGCGAAAACCTGCGCGCGGGCAGCGCCATCCTGCACGACTGCTATCAGCGGGCGGTCGCAGCATTGGGGCAAGGCGCATCTGCATTGCGTGCTGCGATCAGCTGCTACTACAGCGGCAATTTCACGCGCGGCGAGTCCGCCGACGCTGGCGGCACCAGTTATGTACAGCGCGTTGTTGCCAACGCCCAGATGGCGGCAGGTTCAAGCGATGTCGTTCCTGCGATTCCTGTTGTGATGGACAGTCAGTCCGGCAGACCAGCACACGCTGCAGCGCCCGATTCCAAAACATCTTCTGCGCGCCGCAGTGGCCCAAAACAACGGCGGCACGCACCGCACCCGTCATGGGATGCATTCGGCGATTCCGCTTGTGACAACGACTGCAACTGACCTGAGCCGCGACGACGCGGCCTGATCTCAACCTCGTGAAAGGAGAAGACATGAATCGCAATACGAAGCTCGCGACCATGAAATTAGTACCACTGAGAGGTTATTCATATCGCATATCAATGCGGCGAATCGCAACCCATATGCGCCAGACGATGGCCCTCGGCGTCGCAATCGGTCCGGAACTTGCGTTCGCGGGTGGTGGGCTCGATTCGGCGACGCAGGGCGCGACCACCTTCAAGATCTGGCTTTATTCGTTCCTTGGCGTCGTCGCGGCCTGCGTGCTTATGTGGAAAGGGGCGGAGTGCTGGGCTGATCGCGCACACTGGAGCGAGTTTGTGACGATGTGCGGCAAGGTGGCGGCGGTGGGCTCGGTGGTCGGCGTGCTCGCACCGTATCTGTGGAACATGTTCAGCTGAGCACGCCATGTCGGACGAAAAAACCCGCTACCCCGGATTCAATGGCCTTGGCCGCACGGCGGCCATCTGGGGCGTTCCCTACATGGCGATGCTGGTTGTCGTCGTCGCGTCGATGTTTATCGGCGTGCTGGTTTCATTCTTCGTCGGGCCCGGCGGCCTGCTGTTCGTTTTTCTTGGCTTTCCGGTGCTGCTGTATTTCAAGAACGTATGCGAAACCGATGACCAGGGCCTTCGGATCATGTGGCTGGAATTCCGTTGCCGCTTCTACTTCTGGCGGCTGCGGGTCCGTGCGCGGGTAAATGCCCGACGGGCCTCCCCGCGCTTCGGCAACACCGCCACGCTCGCGCCATTGCGGTACGGGCGGCAACGCCGCGTCTACCGCGATTTCCTCAAACCGTTGTCCAAGGGCGAGCGCCGGCTGCGCGAACTCGATCCGGAGGCCTGATGCAAAGCAGACCAGCCGTCACCAGCGAAATCCTCGGCGCGATCGGCGCCGTGGAAGACTGGATTCCGAAGTACGGGCATCCGGTCACGAAACACGTACAGCACCTTGAGGGCAACCGGTTCATGGTGACGCTGGCCATGCGCGGCGTGCCGTTCGAGGTGCACGAGAACGTCGCGATGGAGCGCATGTTCGATCGTGATACGGAAGCGTACAGCAAGCTGGGTCGCGACCTGGGTGGCCGCCTTGGCTATCACGCAACGTTCGTGCGACAGCGCGTGAGTTTTGATCGTGTGTACCGGTTCAAGCAACGCTTCCTGCAGTGGTTCGTACGCGAGTACATCGGGCGACGTTTCGGAGACGAAAAGTTCTTCGAGAACCGCTACTACCTGTCGCTGATCCTGAAATACGAGGAGTTCGACGACGGGCTGAAAGAAATCGGGTCTCTCGCACAACAGGCGCTGCTGCAGTTCGCCGAGTATGAAGCCGAGTTGCTTGAAGTGTACGAGCGCAAGCACATGAACGGCACGAAGATGCTGTTCTCGCCCTTGTATGGGCTCGTCAGCTATCTCATCAATGGGAAGACCGGCGATCTGCCGGTCGCAGCGGAACCCGGCACCGATGTCATCCCGTCGAGCCATCTGCATTTTGGGTACAACACGCTCGAGATCGGGGCGAGCGACGTGCCGGCGTACCGGCGCGTTGCAACCTGCCTCGACCTCCGCAGTTGCCCGGAGAAGCCGGGCTGGGGCCAGCTCGACCCGTTGATCACGTTGAACATGGAATTCACGATTACGCATACGTTCAACTGCATGACGGGCTTCGAGTCCAACCGGACCATCGATTCGGCAATCAACAAGCTGGAGTCGGCCGGTGACAAGGCGAGGCATCAGGTCAGGGAATTGCGCGACGCACAGGGGTACGTGAACACGGGTGAACTGTCGTTCGGCGAGTATCACGGCGCGGCGGTTATCTACGGCGAAACAGCGAAAGAAGCGCTGGAGAACGCCGACAGGTTTGCGTCCCGTTCGCGCAACGAGTGTGGAGTTGAATGGTCGCCCGCGACGGGGTCTGCTCCGTTCACGTACTTCTCACAAGTCCCGGGCGCGCGAGTCAAACCGCGACCGAAAGTGCAGTCCTCGCGCAATTTTGCGGCGATGTACACCTGCCATGACTACTCGTCAGGCAAGGCGGAAGGTAACCCGATCGGTGACGGGTCAGCCGTCATCCCGTTTCGCTCGGATTCGGGCGTGTACAACTACAGCTCGCACGCGAGCCGGCTGGGGGACATCAACGTTTCGGAGAAGGTCGCCGGGCATTTTGAAGCGAAAGGCACGACGGGCAGCGGCAAGTCTACGGTCATCGTGGCGGCGACCGGCATGCTCTCCCGCTTCGATCCGATGCTGTATGTGCTGGACAAGGGGCGGGGCTGGGAAGTGTTCATTCGTGCGATGGGTGGCGCCTATGTCTATCTGGAGAAAGGCAAGCCGACCGGGTGGGCGCCGTTCGAACTCGCCGACACGCCAGACAATCGCGAATTCCTCTACGGGCTCGTCGAACTGTGCGGCCGCAAGAACGGTGTCGACCATCAGGGTAAGCCAATCAGGATTGACCTGACGGCCGGCGAGAAGATTCACTGCCGCAACGCAGTCGATGCGGTAATGGGGGTCGATGACGTGCGGCTGCGCCGCTTCAGCCTGCTACTGGACAGCATTCCGGACGAGGGCGACGACGGCCTGCGCGCACGTCTGTCGATCTGGTGCAAGTCGGAGGGTGGCCGGTTCTGGTGGGTGTTCGATAACCCGCCCAATCTCTCATTGAACATGAGCGAGCAACGCTGGATCGGGTTCGATGTTGAGGCGTTTCTTGTCGAGAACTATGAGCCGTCAGAGCCTGCATTTGCCTACCTGTTCCATCTCAAGAAACTGATGCGCCGGGAAGGCACCCTGATGCTGACGGTGATCGAAGAGTACTGGCTGCCGCTGCGCTTTCGCACGATCCGCGAGCAAATCGAGGAAACGCTGGCGAGCGGGCGTAAAGAAGGGGAATTCATGGGACTGATCACGCAACAACCGGAACAGGCACAGCGTGCGGCAGACCTGTTTCCCGCGCTGCGCAGTCTGGTAGCGACGAAGATGTGGCTCGCTGACCCGGCGGCCGAAGAAGAAGCGTATCTGCGCGATGGCATGACCCGCAAGGAGTTCCGGGAGTTCAAAAAGCTCACGCCACAGTCGCGCCGCTTCCTCATCAAGCAGGGCAACCAGTCGGCGTTTGCCAGTTTCGACCTGTCCGGGCTTGAGGACGCGATTGCGGTGTTCTCTGGTGACCGCGAGAACGTGCTGATCTGTGATGCGGTCCGAGCTGAGGTTGGCGACGATCCGGACGTGTGGTTGCCGGTGTATCTGGAGCGCGTGTTCGAACGCAAGCTTCGCACACGGCTCGCGGCGAAGCACGGCGCCGATGAGCGGCTGTGGATCGGGGAGCTACAGCGCGGCCTTGAGCGCAAGCGGGCTGAGCTTGCGCAGATTTATCCACCGGTTAATCAGCAGGTTGATGACGAAGTTTTTGCCTGATGTGCTGCAACCCAAGGAGGGAACGATGAACAGCACCGATGTCTATCCGGCCGTGCGTCGGCCGGTTGACCTAGCGATCCGGAACCTTCGCGAGGCGCTGCGGGCGCGATCAACGCGCGCTGGCATGGGCGCCTTTGCTTATCTGCCGGGAATCACGCTTTGGCCACGCCGCAGTCTGGTCGCGTTGTTGTGCGCGTGTGCGTTTTCACAGGCGCAGGCGCAGGGCGTGCCGACCATCTCGCCGGCAGAGCTCGCGCAACAGATGGTGCAGGTCGAGCAGCTGATGCAGCAGGTCCAGAATCAGGAGGCCCAGTATCAGGCGCTGACCGGCAACAGCAGCTTCGGCACGATCCTGAACAATTCGTCGCTGCGCAACTACCTGCCCGAACAATGGCAGGACATCTACAGTCAGGCAAAGAGCGGCGGCCTGTCGGGAATCAGCTCAACGATGCGTTCGATCGAGCAGCAGGAAAGCATGACCGGCGCGAGCACGACTGGGCAACAACGCTACTACGACACGCTTGCCGCCAACAAGGCGATGAACGAGCAGGCGTATAGCGCGATCATGGCGCGCTTTACCAACATCCAGGCGCTGATGCAGCAGTCGAACATGACGCAGGATCCGGCACAGAAAGCGGATCTTCAGAACCGCATGGCGGCGGAAGAGACGCTGGTCACGAACGATCAGACGCGCCTGCAGCTCACCTCGCAGTTGCAGAAAACAGAACTGCAGCTTGCCGAACAGCAGCGCGATCGCGAATTCAAAAACACTTTCCTCGGAGGTTCCAGTGGCGAATAAAGCACTTCTCTCGACCATCATCAGTCTGCTTGTCGCGATTGCAGGCTACCTCGGCTATCTAGCGTGGGACAGGCATCAACACAACTTGCAGGAAGAAGCTGCACACCAGCGCGAACTTGCGTTCAAGGCTCAGTTCCTGGGTACGACTCCAGAAAAGCTTGAACAGGAAGAAACGCCGGAGCAGCGTGCGCGGAGAAAAGCGGACGAGGAAGAGGCTGCGAAAGCCGTCCGGAAGTAGTGCCTGACACAGGGAACTCCAATGTCCTACACACCGATCACCACGACGATCTTTTCTAGCATGACGTCCGACTTCGACGCGAACGTGGTTTCGACCATCAGTTCGGGTTCGGAGCGAATCATCGGACTGATCTCGCCGCTGATGGCAACGTGTTTCAGCATCTATGTACTGCTGATCCTGTGGTCGTACTGGCAGGGCAGGAACGATGAGCCCATCAACGATTTCCTGATGCGCATGGCAACCTGGGCATTCATCCTGACGTGCGGGATGAATATCCAGTTTTACACCACTTACATCGTACCTGCCTTGAACGGCCTGGGTGAGCAACTGGCCGGTGCGATCACTGGGCAGTCGAATCCGATCTCCGGCCTGGACAATCTGTTGAGTGCATACATCAATGCCTGTGGGCAGATCTACGACAGGGCCGAGGGCTTCCAGATTATTGGAGCTGTGTGGGCGATCACGGTGCTGCTTATCTTCGCGACGCCGTTTATGGGATTGGCCGTTGCATACATCATCCTCGCCAAATTTGCGCTTGGTTTGCTGCTTGCGCTCGGGCCGCTCTTTATCTCAATGGCACTGTTTCCGCCGGTGCGTCAGTTCTTCTGGAACTGGGCGGGCCAGTGTCTTAACTATGCCTTGCTCGTGGCGCTATTTGCAGGCGCCGGCGCGATCGAGGTGGGTTTTGCGCAGAAGATCGCGCCTTCCGGATCGGCTTTCCCATCAATGAAACAGGTGGTTGAAATCGATGTGATGGGCGTGGTGTTCTTCATTGTTGCGCTCAATCTGCCGGGTCTCGCTTCGGCGTTGGCGAGCGGTGTGGGGATTTCCACGATGACCGGCAAGCTCGGTGCGGCCGGTAGGGCCCTCGCGGCGGCGGCGAAGATGGGAGGCGAGGGGAAGCAAAACACGGGCGGATCCGTGTCGAAAGCGTAAGGAGGGTACATGCCAGATATTTTTGCGAAGCTGATCCGCTGGTGGTTGCTCGCTGTCTGCTGGGTCACGTTTGCCGGTTTCGCGCTGGCATTGCTAAATAGCATCGGCACATTCATTTACCACCGTCTGCATTAGATTCAGGTAACAAGGGAAGCGATTATGAAAGGCACATTAACGCTCGCGCTGCTTGCTCTCGCGTTGCAGGCCTGCAGTTCTCCGCCGAAACCACCCGAGCCGACCGGCCAGTGGGTACCCGTCAACCAGCCGTTGGCTCAGCAATCGGGCCATACGGAACCGAAGTGAGGAACAGGATGGCATCGACTATCAGGCAATGGTTTGCGTCGGGAACGAACGCGCGCAAACGTAAGGGAAGCCCGGCCGAGTCGACCACGCGAGCGGACGCGCCTCTGAGCGGTGTTGAGTCTGGTGAGCGCGATTCGGTCAGCTGGTACCTGCAACAGGCGCAGGCCTTCGAGAAGTCGAAGGTCGAAGCAGCGGAAGAGAAAGCCCGTATCGCGGACCGGCGCTCGGTGTTATCGGGCGTTGTTGCTCTCGCCGCTGTTTCTGGCATGGGGGCTTTAGGACTCCTAAAGCGACCGAACCCGCCGGCTGTGCTGCGTGTGAACGACACGACAGGGAAGGTGGATGTGTTGCCGACGACCGCGAACGGACACGTGACGTTTTCCGAGAAGACCGATCGCGCGGATCTGCACCGTTACGTCGAACTGCGCGAGAGCTATGACTGGGAGACGATTTCGGACACGCACGCCGCGGTGATGTTCATGAGCGACGACCACGAGAAGGAAGCCTATGACGGGTTCGTGCGCGGCCCGACGGGCCCACTCAAGCTGCTGAAGGATCAGGCGCGGGTCATTGCACACGTCGGCTCAATTACTTTCGTGGGAACGACGGCACAGGTGTTCTGCTCGCGGCAACTGGTTTGGCTCAACGCGGCCGTAAAGCGTCCGGATCCGACGTACTGGATTGCGACGGTCGCATTCGAACGCGTGAACGTTCCGGAAAAGCAGGATCAGCAGGATCTCAACGCGGACGGTTTTCGCTGCACGAGCTACGAGGTCACGCGAGACTGGACCCGGGCGCCCGCCGATGCTGCGCCGGCGTCGGGCTCTGCGGCAGCCGGAGGTGGAGCATGAAAGGACGAACGATCCGGGTGTCAGCAGGCGCAGCGGCGGTCGCACTAGGCTTCGCGTTGGCGCCGATCCACGCGCGAGCGCTCGAAACGCCGCGCAGCTGCGGTTCAGACCCGCACATCCAGTGCGCGACCTACGATCCGGACCAGGCCTATCGTGTGGCGACCATGCCGGGGCGTGCGGTGATGATCCAGTTCGAGTCAGGCGAACACATCATCAACAGCGGCGAGGGCATCGGAGACGGCAAGGCCTGGCACGTGGCCATCAACGACAGTGGCGCGATGCTCAAACCGGGTGCGCCGCAGCCGGAAACGAATCTTCTGCTCGTCACCAACCGGCGCACGTATCCGCTCTCGCTTGTTGACGTGTCGGCCGCACAGCCGGCGACATGGATACTGCGTTTCGACTATCCGGACACGCGTGCCAAAGCGGCGAGCGCGCAGCTGCGCCGTCAGCAGGCGGTAAGCGTTGCGCTGGGCAGTCAACAGGGTAATGGGCCGGCTATTCCTGCATCGATTGTGAGTGTGGACGCTGCGAAATCCACGCCTGTGGCGTCGGTTCCTGCGGCCAATATCCAGTACATGATGCGCGGCGATCGTGCACTCGCGCCGACCGCGCTGTGGGACGACGGCCGATTCACGTACTTCAAGTACTCAACCGCGCGTGACCTGCCGACGATCTTCACGAAGCTTCCCGACGGTGGCGAGGCGACGGCGAACTTCCATATGGAGGGCGATACGGTCGTCGTGCATGAAGTGTCGAAGTCGTTTGTCATCCGCTACGGCCAGTCGGTGCTGGGTATCCGCAACGACGGCTATTCGCCTGATGGCCATTACAACCGTGCGGGCTCGTCGGTACGGGGCAGTGCGCGCATCGCGCGTGACCATACCGATGCCTCGACGAACTGATCAGGGAGCGAACAGGGTATGACCGAACGAAACGAAATGGAACATGCGGCATCGACCGACGTCGGCCCGCAGCCTTCGCTCGACCTGCCGGGCCGTCGGAAAACGCGCGTGGGCAAGCTGCGTCTGGTGCTGGTCGCGCTCGCCGTTATTGCGCTGGGTGCATCGGGCGTCACGATCTATCTGCAGCGCCTGTTCCAGCAGCATCAGGACGCGAAACAGGCGGCGCTGACAAAACCGAAAGACAGTGGCGCGAGTGACGCCGGTGCGGATCTGGAGACGCAGAAGGAACGTATCAAACGCGCGGAAGATCAGGCCCGTGCAGCGTCGGAGGCTGCGGCCGCCGCTGCCGCGAATTCCCACCTCGCGACGCCGGCCGGCGCGGCATCGCAGACGAACGGACAGGCGGTGGCCGTGAGCAACCAGCCGCGGCCGCTTACGCCGGCCGAGCGCCGCCTGCAGGGCAGCGTGCTCGTCGCGGGTAGGGACAATGAGGGCAACAACGATTCCGGCCAGAGCAAAGATGGTCCCGTGGCATCAAATGAAGCCGCAGGCGACAGCGACAGTGGCAGCACTGGAGCCGTCGGCCACGATGCCAGTGGTCTGGCAGGTCTGGCGAAGTCGATGGGCATGTCAGCGCTGCGCGGTGGCGGTGCGTCCGGCTCAACCAGTAAGGTAGACGCAGGCGACAGCAAGGGCTCGCCGATCGACCAGTCGTTGCAGCCGTCGAAGCTGCAGCCGATGCAAGCCTCGTCCCGGCCCAACCGGCACTACCTGCTTACCCGAAACACGATGATCCGCTGTGGTCAGTCGACGGCGCTCCGTACCGACCGGCCCGGCCTGATCGGATGCCCGATCGCGCAGGACGTGTGGTCCGACGATGGCACGACGCTGCTCGTTCGCAAGGGCGCGATGGCGAAGGGAGAGCAGCGCGATGCGGTCCTGCAGGGGCAGGGCGTGATCGGCGCGATCTGGGATGAGATCGACGACGGCGATGTGCATATTCCGCTGAACTCGCCGGCAACCGATCCGCTCGGCGCAGCGGGCATTCCGGCCTACGTCGACGAGCATTTCTGGCTGCGGTTCAAGGGTGCGCTGATGGTGAGCCTGATCGGCGACTTCGGGCAGGCGCTGGCCAACAAGGCGAGCGGCAGCGGTAGCCAGATCACATTCTCGAACAGTTCGAACGCGACGCAGGACGTAGCCGCCGAGACCTTGCGCAGCACGATCAACATCCCACCGACGGCGTATTCAAACCAGGGCTCGGTAATCAATATCTTTGTCGCGCGTGACATTGACCTGAGCGGCGTGTACGAGAACGTCGACGTGCAAGGCAACCCGGTCGGCCCGAACGGGCAGCAATGAGGAACGGACCCATGAACCTGAAGATCACCTATCCGGACGATTTCCCGCTGCATGGCCTCGATCGCGACATGTTCGAGACGAAGCTGCGCGACGCCCTGCGTTTCTGTTTCTACGGCAACACGATCCGACAGCTGGCCGAGCGGGTCGATGCACGGCGTGTACGCGTGGTTCCCGATGCCTTGCCACTTCGGCAGATCGCCGACGAGCACGCGTTTGATGATTGCATGACTCTCGACGGGTGCCGGATCGACGACATGTCAGCGCCGCTGCGGCGCAGCCTGCTGCGCAATGTCGGGGCGCGTATCGGGCTATCGCTTTCGGAATGGGGCGATAGCGCTTTGCCGTTGCTTGATGAGCCGGTCAATCATGCGGCCCGTCTCGCAACGGAAGCGAGCGCAACTAACCGTCAACCAGCCGGAGTTCCGAAAATTCAAGATCGCCAGGCTCCGCGCACCTCGCGTGTCCTGCTTGCCACGGGACTCTGCGCGGCAGTGGCGATCGGCGGTGCGGCCTGGAAGTTGACCCGGCCGGCTGCGCCCCTAAGCGCAACCGTGGTTTCCACGTCGCCGGCGCAAACCCTTCGCGAGCTGGCCAGCAGCGTGCCGGACGATCGACGCCCATATCGCGTGTCCGTGCAGATCGAGCCGCAGGATACGGGCACCACGCCTCGTTGACCGTGCCCGGCAGGTCGCTGAATTGATGTGGCCCTAACCAACAAAGGAGTACTCATGAGTGCAGTGGTAATTGATGTGATCGAGAAGGGCACGATCGCCCGCAGTTTCCTCAAGCAGATGGGCATCTCAAACTTCTTCGACGGTAGCCTTACCGAAGTTGCGATCAACCGCCCCGGTGAAATCTGGACACAGGGCAGTGCCGGATGGCGCCGGCACGATGCACCGGCCTGCACGTACGACGCCTGCTTCAAGCTCGCGAACGCGCTGACGGTGATGAAGGGCGGCAAGTTCTCGACAAAGGAGCCGATTCATCCGGTGGTGCTGCCGGAGGGCCAGCGCGGGCACGTTCTGATGCAGCCGGCCTGCGAGCAGGACACCATCTCCATCACGATCCGTATTCCGTCGAATGTGCGCTTTACCGTTGACGAATACGAGACCAACGGCTGGTTTGAGGGCTACCGCGACGTCTCGCCTCGTCGTGACATGCCTCCTGGGCTTGATATGCAGCCGTTCGAGCTTGAGATGCTCGATGCGAAATCGCAGCGCAATGTCACTCGCATGCTAGAGCTTGCCGTCGCCAACCGGTTGAATATTGCGCTCGCCGGCGGCACCGGCTCCGGCAAGACGACGCTGAACAAGGCGCTCTCAGACCTCGTGCCGTCCGATGAACGGATCGGCACGATCGAGGACACGCCGGAACTGTCGCTGCCGAACCATCCGAATCGCGTGCACATGTTCTTCAGCGACACGCTGCCGGCGAAGGAACTGGTGCGCTCCACACTGCGCATGAAGTTCGACCGTGTGTTTCTCGCCGAGTGTCGCGGCGACGAAACGTGGGACTACCTGACGCTGCTCAACACGGGCACGCCAGGCGGTATCACGACGGTGCATTGCAACGACGCGCGTTCAGCTCATTCGCGCATCGCGACGCTGATCAAGCAGAGCATCGTCGGCCAGACGCTCGACTGGCAATTCATCATGGACCAGGTGCGGGTAACGGTGGACCTCGTCCTGTTCATGAACTGCGACAAGCGGCTCGCTGAGATCTGGTACGACCCGATCGGCAAGGCTCAACTGCTGGGTTGTGTCTCATGAGCGCCGGTGCCGCGGCACAGATGATCGAACAGATCGCGATCAGCCTGTGCGGTGCGCTCGCCGTGTTTCTGTCGCAGGACCGGCGTGCGCACTGGCGGCGCTGGGCCTGTATCTTTGGGCTGGCCGCGCAGCCGTTCTGGTTCGACATGGCGTGGCGAGCGCATCAGTACGGCGTGCTAGCGCTGTGCTTTATTTATGCGGCGTCGTGGGCGCGGGGTTTCACGGCGCACTGGCTCGTTCGCAGGGAGGACCGTGTATGAACTTCGCGATCAGCGATATCGAGGCGGCGATCGAGGGATGGCGCATGCGTTCGCCGTCCGACGAAGCATTCGCTGCCAGCACAGAGGCCCGCGCGCTGGCGCGGCTCTACGGCGCCGTGATCGTGCACGGCTGCGAGGGTGTCCCCGACGCCGGGCTGGACGACGCGCAGCGCGACGCGCTGCGGATCCTGTCCGCCGATCCACTCGGACAGTTCCCGCAATGAAGGCAGATCTTCCGGTTCCCGCGATTGCCGATGCCGCGGACGCGCACGATGACAGCCAGTGCAAATGGCGGCCGTCCGGCGACTTTGCGCTGGTCCACCCGTCGGGCTGGACGATCGCGCGGTACTCAGTCTATGACGAGTGGCGCTACCTGCTGTGGGAGCCGATCAATCGCTGTACGGCGGACAACAGCAACCAGTTCCACGGACCCTTCGATAACGTGCGCGACGCGATGCGCCTGCATCGCGACCGGACCGCGCATCTGCAACAACAGGAGATGGCCGCATGACAACGCATCTGAAATTCCAGGCCGCTATCGACGCGGCCGCGCGCTGAGGACCGACCATGCCAAAACCGCTTCGAATTCTGATCCCCGTCGTGGTCTTCCTGCTGATCCTGTGCGGCTTCGCGTTCCTCGGGCAGTTCGCCGGCGGCCAGCTTTTCGCGAAGATGCAGAAGCTGCCGGAGGGCAGCGCGGGCATGTTCACGCTGTACGACTACTGGCATGCCTACGGTGACGTGCCTGCGGTGGTGCGCGCGCTCAAGGTGTGCACACTGCTGTCGGTGGTCATCACCGGCCTGCCAGTGGTCGTGATCACGATGGCGCTCGTGTCGGGACGCAAGCGCCTCGCCCAGTTTGGCGAGGCCCGGTTCGCAACCCGTAACGACATTGTGAAAGCCGGTCTGCTGGAAAGGAAATAACCATGACCACTGCACAACATCTGTATCCGCCGTTCATTGTCGGCAAGTACAAAGGTGAATACCTGAAGTATTACGGCCAGGATTTCCTGATGACGGCTGCGGGCACCCGCTCCGGCAAGGGCACGTCGCTTGTGATCCCGAATCTTCTCACCTATCCCGATTCCGTCGTGGTCGAGGACATCAAGGAAGAGAACTACCACTATACGTCCGGCTACCGACGGGCATGCGGCCACGAAACCTACCTGTGGGCGCCTTTCTCGGAAGACGGCCGCTCGCACGCGTACAACCCGCTCGAATACATCGCCAGCCGACCCGCCTATGCGCGCGTTGGCGACGTGATGACGATCGGCGAACACCTGTATCCGTCCAACGTCGACGCGCGCCTGAAGTACTGGAACGACAACGCCCGCAACCTGTTCATCGGGCTCGTCCTGTACCTGCTGGAAACGCCCTCGCTGCCGTGCACGTTCGGCGAGGTGCTGCGGCAGGCTTCGGGCAAGGGCAGGGCGATCCGTGAACACATCTCGTCGATCGTCAGCACGCGCGCCGATGCAGCTCATGCGACTGACGGGCTACCGGCGCTAACCTTCGAATGTCTCGATGCGCTGAACCGTTTCCTGTCGCAATCGAAGGAAGCCTTCGCGAACATCGTATCGACGATGACCGCGCCGCTGAACGTCTTTAGCAATCCAGTGGTCGACGCGGCAACCAGTCGCTCGGACTTCGATCTGGCCGAGGTGCGCAAAAAACGCATGTCGATCTATGTGGGCATCAAGCCGGGCGACCTGAAGGCCGGCGCACTGCTGGTCAATCTCGTTTTCTCCCAGCTGATCGACCTCAACACGCGCGAGCTGCCTGCCGAGAATCCTGCGCTCAAATACCAGTGCGCGCTGATCTTGGACGAGTTTGCAGCGCCCGGCAAGATCGACATCATCGATACGGCCAACCCTTTCATTGCTGGCTACAACCTTCGGCTGATGCTGATCTTTCAGGGCATGTCCCAGATCGAGGATCCGAAGCTGTACGGCAAGCACGGCGCCGAAACACTGGCGATCAACTGCAAGATGCGCAGCCTGTATGCGCCGCGTACGGTCAAGGAATCGGAAGAGTACTCGAAGATGCTGGGGACCTTCACGTACATGGCGCGCTCGCGTAACCGCAGTCGCGGGCGGAGTTCGTCGACGAGCACCAATGAGTCGGAGCACGGCAGGGCACTGATGATGCCGCAGGAGCTGCGGGCGCTGAAGCACAACAAACAGATCATCACGATCGAGGGGTGCGAGCCGATCCTGTGCGAGAAGGCGTTTTTCTATGAAGACGCCGAGCTCGTTGACCGGCTCGTGCGGCAGAGCCCTTACCTGCGGGGTGTGATGGCGAAGCTGGAGAAAACCAATCGCCGGCGCGCCTGGTTCGGTTTCGGTCCGAAGTTTCCCAATGAAGTACAGATGAAACACGCCGCCTTCGTCGCGCGCGAACTGTGCGCACCCGTGCCAAAGATCGACGTCGAGCAGTGGTGGCAGGCGCAGAACACGGCCCGCCGCGCGCAGCAGGCCGCGGCGGCCGCAGACGCAGCCAGACAGTCGGCCAGTCCGGCGCGTGATGTCCGGGAGCACGAGATCGGCGTACTCGCGCCTGTCCATCTGGCTAACCGTAACAGCATCCGCGCATCGCTGTTCCAGTTGATGCCTTATTTGCGAGAAGTCCTGCCGGACGCGGCGGCCGCCGTGTCGGCGCAAACCGCAGTACCTCAATCACAGCCTGAATCGCAAGGAGTGACCGTATGAACGAGATCGAATTTCCCGCCGACCGGATCGACTACCGCGAACGCGACGCGGCAAACGCCGACGATGCGTCGACCATCCGCGCTCGCGTCACGCCGCCGGCGAACGAACCGGACGCGGGCGCCGTGCCCGGCAGTCCGGAAACGCCGGTCGATGACGCAACCGAAGAGCGCCTGACGAAGATTCGCGCGGCAGATCGGGAGAAGGTCGAGAAGCTTTTCAAGCGCGACCCATTGCCCAACACCGCCACTGACGAGTCGGTGAAGCCGGCCGCCGGAACCGGCAAGTCGCTCGGGAAGAAGGGTAACGATGCGGAGAACACCATCCGCCCGAAACCGGTTTTCGAGAAGACCGGCTATGACGTGCCGAAGTCGGTCACTAACCAGTATGTCGCGCATGAAGGCAAGTTTCTCGATCGCAAGAGCGAGACGGTCCACTTCGAGGACAAGGGCCGCTCGCTGTCGACGGCCAGCGAGGACCGCGACGTGATCGCGCACATGGTCGAAGTCGCGAAGGCGAAGAACTGGGGTGAACTGCAGCTCAAGGGCAGCGAGGAATTCCGTCGGCAGGCGTGGATAGCGGCCGAGCTCGCCGGCGTGCCGACACGCGGCTTCAAACCCGCTGCGCAGGATCGAGCGGCATTAACCGCCGCGCGCGAGGCGATGCGTATTGGCGGAGGCGAGAAATCGAATGATGCGGATAAGGCGCGCACGAATGAAATGGAGTCCGCAGATGCCGCAGGGCAAAAGCGGCCAGCTTCGCCGGAGTCGGCGAGAACCAAAAGAGCCACAACAGGGCGTGAAACCGCCTCGACCGGAGGCGACCGGACGAACGCGGCGCAACCGTCTGTGGCTGCGACGGCGAGCCCCGTTCAGGGCACGCCAACGCCGGCCGGTGTCACGGCGGGAGTACTGGTGGCACACGGTCCCGCTCCGTTCAACCACGACGATAAGCAGAACGACAGCTACTACGCGACCGTGCGGACGGAGGATGGCGAGCGCACGGTCTGGGGGCTGGACCTCGAGCGCGCGATCGGCGAAAGCAGTGTGCAGCCGGGTCAGCGGATCGAGCTGGAAAAGGGCGGCAGCAAGACGGTAACGGCGCAGCAGCGCCAGTTCGACGAGAAGGGTACCGAACTCCTTCCGAAGTCAGTCGAGAGCCGGCGCAACGAATGGCTGGTGTTCTCGCCCGACGTGCCGGGCCTGCCCACGCGCGAGCAGCGCAAAGCGCTGGCCAGTGCGCGCCGCGAAGTCGATGAGCGCCGACAGATCAACGAGGCGCGCGAGCGGTTCCTGAGCGGAGACTGGAAATACTCCGAGGAACAGCAGAAGACGCTCGATGAAGCACGAGAGCGCATCAAGGCGCAGGCCGCGCGCGAGGTGCTGCGCGACGAGATCAAAGACCTGCCGGAGCAGCAGCAGGAGAAGTTGATGGGGGAGTTCGAAAGCGCCGTGGCCGAGGCGCGCGCAGCTAACCGGCCACTGGACGTGCCCATGCCCCAGGTAAGCGAAGCAACGATCGAAGCCGTACGCAAGCAGGTCGAGCGGGAGCAACGGGGCCAAACCCACGCTGCACGGCAGACCACCCATCAGGCGACGCCGGAGCGCGGACAGGACCCGCAGTCGCAGACCGCCGAACACGATGGGCCGACGCTCGAAATGGAACCATAAGGCGGCGGACAACGCCGGGCGGCCGCGATCGCCTCGCGACCGTCATCGTCAAATCGAATAACAGGAGCAAACCATCATGAAGATCGCCGTAATCAACTTCTCCGGCAATGTTGGCAAGAGTACCGTTGCACATCACCTTCTCGCGCCACGGCTGGACGGTGCTCAGGTGATTCCTGTCGAGTCGATCAACTCGGACGACAGCGAAAAAGGATCGGCGATGCGCGGAAAGGAGTTTGGCGAACTGCAGGACAAACTGATGACCTTGCGGCATGCCGTAGTCGATATCGGGGCATCGAATGTCGAAGACTTTGTCTCGCTGATGCGTGACTATCACGGTTCTCACGAGGACTTCGATGCCTTCGTCGTACCAACCGTTCCTGCGCTTAAACAACAGGTCGACACAATTTCGACGTTGCGCGCACTCACCAGAGAAATCGGTGTGCCGGCAAACCGCATACGCGTCGTGTTTAACACGGTCACCCCGAAAGACGACGTATCAAAGGTTTTCTCGAAAATTTTCGACTACTACGCGGAAAACCGCAATTTCGTCTTGAATCGCGATGCGGTGATCTATGAGAACCCTATCTACGAAAAGATCAAGGCGTTCGATCGCTCTATCATCGATATTCGCAACGATCCGACCGACTATGTCGCGATGAACGCCGAAGCAATGGAGTGCGGGGAGCCCGAGGAACATCTTGCACAGATTCGCCAACTGGTTGCAATCAAACGTCTGGCCACACGGGTAACAACCGAACTGGACGCAGTCTTCAAACTCGTGGTGCATTGATGGGCGCATCGGACGATTCGATCCGCGAGGAGCTGATCGGCGCAGTACTGGGTGAGCTATCGCTGCTACGACGGGACGTGAAGGGTCTGTCCCAGTTGCTCGATACCACGGGCAAGCAATTCAAGGACGACGGTGAACTTACGCTGCTGCGCTTCACGTCCCGCTACGAGCAGTTCCTCAACCAGTTTGCAGCATCGAGCACCGCTTTGCTGGCCGAAGCGGGGCGGTTTTCAGAGGCCCGCGATCAACTGCTTGGCGAGATCTCGCTCAGGCAGTACGACGAAGCCAACGGACGGAGCCGCGATCTGCTGCGCGAGGTCTTGCGCGAAGAGCGCGGGTGCGGTCGTGGTATCGGCCGAATCGAACTGGCCGCATGGACCGTATGCGCCACGCTTGGCTCCGCGGTGCTCACAGTCGGAGCCCTTGCGGCACTGCGCCTTCTGACCACCTGACAGGAGATCTCATGAAACGACTGATCGCGATATTAATCTGCGCCGCGGTCGCCACCCAGACGGCGGCTCTGGCCGGCGACGACAACCCGTCCGCCTGCGGGGCCGTCTTGTGTCTCGCCGGTCTGATCGCCGGTGGCAGTGCCGGCGGGGACTGCAAAAACTATATGACAGGTTACTTTTCCATCGTGAAATTCCGCCACGGTCACTTCGATGAGACAGGCACTTCGAATGCCCGTAGCGATTTCACGAACCAGTGCCGTAGCGTTGGACCGGATACGAAAAAAGGTGTGAACGACCGGTACGGAAACGTTCAATCTGGTCCGTGACGCGTAGCCGCTCTCTCAGGTCCTGCCAATATTTTGCCCTCGGAAGTCAGAACTTTTTACGGTGCGGGCTACGGCCCGCAGTCGACAGCACGCGGTAGCAGGCTTCCGGGTTCGGCCATGAAGCGCCATTCGGCACGGCCCTTAGCAAGACCTTCGGACGTCCGGTTGCCACCACAAAACCGCCGTTCCAATGCCGAATATACCGTCGCATCATCGGCCAGTGCGCGGATCTGCCTCTGTCCGCACGCGGTCTTTTGGTCGCACCAGGTGAAAGTCGTAAATCTCTGCTATTGACACAGCGGGGCCATGGCGTCAACCGTTCGGTGACAAGAAACGCACCTGGCGGGCCGGGCGGTGATATTGGCCGATCCGTATTATATTTGGCGGTCGACGAGCGGATCGTCGCAGACTACCTTGCTTTGTGCCACACGCGAAAATCTTGCTTGCAGTGCCTATACACAAACGTGGCCTTTGAAAACAAAAGTTCCCGATCTAGTTCGCAACTGCATGCGCTGCTCATCGCTTCCGTACAACAGTTAAGTACGCGGATCCGCATACATAGTACTCAAGGAGTGTTCATGAACCGAGCATTGAGCGACCAAGAAAAGAGGGAAAAGGCCGAGAATTTTTTCGCTAACGGACCATGGTATGCCGCATGCTCGACCGCGGATAATTACGTTGGCCCCAATCGTGATACATTCGACGCCGCGCAGAAAGACGCCGATGACCATGATAATGAGAAACACGGCGGCGAAAATCTGTGCGCAGTGCTTGACTCATAGGCCGACAGACGTCCATTAGGACGGGGCCATAGTACTTCGGCGCACAGACCGCCGGTGACCTCCTAAACATTAAAAGGCAAACGCAAACGGAGGCCAACTGCGCAATCGCGTGCGTGATGTTGCCTGTCGACGCGCACGTCGACAACGTCGAGGTTCAAGCAACTTACCATGATGTTCCGCCGAATACACAATGGTCAGCGTTTGTGGTCGGCCGTTGGGGCGCTGGGCCTTTGACAGACTTTATTTTGAGCCAAACTTCTACCAAAAAAATCGTCAACGTCGAAAATAGAGCAGGTCAAGCAAGCAATTGCTCGTAGTTAGACTAAGTTTATGTTCAGGGGGCGCGTCCGAATGGCTTGTCACGGCGCTGGATAAGCTGGGTAGCAAGTCACCGATTTAAGGGCACTTAGGCTCAAACTGGGCATATACGAGGGAGACGACATGCGCGTGGACCATCGTGACGCGTCGTGGGCTCCAATTGAATCCTCCCAGGAGTTTCGACAGGAACCGGGGGGGCCGCGTCGGGACAGCAAGCGCGCAACGCTTCGGAGACAAGGGCGCTGGCTTCTCGGGCGATTCCAAGCCTTCGCTCTGTTCATGACCATGCTTCTGACAGCGTCGCCGTCGTTGTGCTCGGCTTCCTATACAGGGGTTGGCAACCCGGCCCACGAGACGCTGTGGTGTGCCGAGGCAGTCGATTTTTTTCGAACCAACCCGGATCAATTCAGCATCTACGCCGCTGCCTATTTCGGCATGTCTCGCAAAACTCGGATCGAGGTGCCTGACCGATTCGCGAAGATGATTCCTGATTTCGATCCGGTCGCTGCGGCTTACCTAAGGATGCAGCAACTCCCTGGCGATACGCCAAAGCCAGCGCGCCAAGTCGCTCTGTCGGGTAGTGATGAGGCACTGAGTAGGCTGGCCCACGCGCTTTACATGGCTGTTATTCACCCTGACGGCACCCTCCAATCGATGAGGCTTCGCGCAGTTCCCCTATCAAAAGGCCTGGCAAGCCCGACGACCCCCTTGGCGACCTTGATTAGAGACCTCCGGAGTATCCAACCTTTAAAGGCGGTCCCGACCAAGTTCGCTCTCCTGAGTCAGCACGAAGCCGACGCCACGCTTCGCGACCCGGCAAAGCTGAGATCATTCCTCCAGGACGCCACCGGTGGCACGACAACCTTGAAACGCGCTATCGCGCAGACTACCCTGACGGTCCAAACTGACTTCACCGCGGTCCTCCAAGTCAGTTCAGACGCCGTGGCTGCCGCCGGACCCAAGTCCACGAGTGACGAACTGAAGAATGCTCAGGCGGTCAAGTCCGCAGGCGTAGCCGTCCTCAGCCTCTTCGATTCACCGGGCTCAAAGCAGATTGACTCATTCGTTACCCCCGCGTTGTCTGGGACATCCGCGCTGATGGATCTCGCCCAGAATGGCTTCTCGGCTATCGCCACCGGAAACGTCGTAACATCGGCTGTGGCGTTGGTGAAATTCATTCAAAATACCCCGGATCCAGCGGCTTTGGCTCAGCAGGACATTCTAAAAGACCTAAGGAAAATCCAGCGATCGCTCGACATCATCAACCATAGGCTTGACGTGATGAATGGAAAGCTCGACGCGATCTCCACGAAGCTGGATGACATCGTCACAAATCAGAACGTCAACACACAGGAGGTCCTCACTCAGCTTGCCCAGATTTCCGATCAAGTCACATCGACGCAAACCCTCCAATGGCAAGCCTACAGTGCGAGCCTGCAACAGCGAAATGATCAGGAATTCGAGACCTGTCGCAGTTCTTTCGCAACCCACAGCCCGATGGTTTCCGCCGCTGTCAACGACCCCAGCAACCTCGCATACGCGGGCTGCCTCGGGACCTTCTTAAGCGAAGCGGTTCACACTTCCGCGGCTGGTCCGGCGCTCTCGACGACCATCGACTTCAATCGCGCTGATTTGCTAAGACTTGTTTCCCAGCATGGCGATCCAGAGAGCGCGCTTTCGCTGATTCCCTACATGGCGGCGTCGGCCCAATCGCCCGTCGCAGTCGTCCAGGTCTCACCAGATTCGACAATCACGACGCCGCCCCTCGACCCGGACACGTGGGCCGACGGCGTCAAACGATACCTGCAAATTCGATATTGGGTTCCCGAACTACCCGATAAAACCGGCGCCCTCGACGAACTCGCGAATCCCGCGGAGAGATTTAAGACGAACTTCGCTCCGATTTTGGCGCGTCAGTTGCCGAAGGCCGCCGTCAACCGATACTTCGGAGTTGTAGGCCTGCTGAATACTTTTCTCGAAACGGAAGCCCAGCCGCTTTTTAAGGCGCGCGCCGTCAAGAGCGGCAATGACCTCGTCGGGACCACCAGGCCAGCGATCTACCACGAAATCAACGTTTTCGCGCCCTCCGACGCGCTGCAAGGTCAAGTTCTCAGCGCTATTCTCCAGCTGGGGCTTGCAAAGGAGGTGGATACGGTTCGAGGCGACGGGGCATTTGTCATTTGGGAATATCGCGGGCCAACTCATACTTTCGGCTGGAACCGGGAATGGTTCAATGGCTGCATAGTCACCGACATTTCAGCGAGCATGTCCGACGGCAGTGGCTCGATGGGACCCATCTCGGTGCGATACTGCTCTCCGCCCTTGCAGCCGGGGGTTAGGCCCCCTATCGAGCGCTTCTGTCAGCACTTCGACGGTGCGCCGCCCAAATGCCAACACGGGCTCACCTTCCAGCAAGCGATGTACTTCGACCAGGTTTTCGACGGCGGCCAAGTGTTTAGAGGAATGGAGGCCTCGGCGCAGGATACTGTTCGGGCGCGGTGGCCAGCGTTCGTCAGCAACTTTAGGCAAGCAACGGACTGGCCGGCCTGGGAGGCATCTCTGCCCCGTGCAGACGGTTTCACACCGACGATGTCAGGTGCTTTTTTTGCACAACAACGAGCCAAGATCGAAGCCGCGCTTGCGGCTCAACGGGCTCAAGTCGCGAGCTTCATGGCTCAACGAGTGCATGCCACGGACAACACGGCGGAAGAGGAACAGGCGAAACTGAAATTCATGAGCCTTATCGAGGAGATCAACAGGTCCTATGTAGCAGCGGTGGGGCTGATGATACTTTCCTACGGCGAATGCATCCCCTACAACACCTACTCTGATTGGCCATCGTCGGGCACTTATGCTTTGACATCAGGCACTGCAATTCAGCTAAATCTTTTGAAAGGTATCCTTCCTTCCGTCGGCTCGCTGAACGCGCAGTCCTTTCCAGTGCTAGTTGAGGTAAGTGGGACGACACGATGCAGGACGTTTCCAAAATCGATACTGGACGGCGAGGACTGGCTCTCTGGCTATAAGCAATTGCATTGACCCGCTCGCTTCGGCGCCCAAAACACACGAGGCCCCTCCGTGAAGGGCCCTGCGTTCCGCATGCCGACGGGCATGGCGTGGTCGCCGTCCACCGGAACCGACCTCGATCCGGGACTCTTTCAAGTCAGCGCGACGACCACCGATCGCATGTTGGCGAATGCGTGTGCACACACGACGGTCAGCGCAAACGCCGCAAGGATACGGGCTCGGTCATCCGACGCGGCATCCCGGTCCGCACCTTCGCCGACTGGCGCGATCCGCCACCGTGCTTCTTCGAGATCGACATGGTCGGACACTGTGGCGGCCGGAAGACCGACGGTGACTGCGTCCACAGGGTGACGTTGGCCGACACCGCCAGCGGCTGGACAGAATGCGTGGCCATGCGTACGCGCAACCAGATGCTGGCGATGGAAGCGTTCGACAAGGTGACCGCCGATCTTCCGTTCGCGATGCTTCGATGGATGAGCGACCCTTTGGTCCACATGCATGCGAGAAATCGTTGGTTGAAATCGTTGGTGGAGCGTGTCTCGACTCAAGGCACAGCTCGCGTGGATCTGTCGGTTGCTGCGGGTTAGGGCAACGGACTTGTCGACATCGATGTCGAATATCAGCTACCACTGCGGCTCCCCACCATTACCAAGAAATCAGCTACCGCCCTCAGCCTGTTCTCACAATAGGTAGGGCGGGTCGCTCGCAGTAACGAATCACGCTAGGATTGGCCCCAAGGCGTGAACCACAGAAGTCGTTACCAGAGGGCGGGACGGCCGATGACTTCCCGGCTGGGCTGAAGGGATGAATGACCGTTGCCACCGATGAGCGGACCGCTGCAAGTTCGAGGGACGAGCGTCTCAGAAGGGTCGAGTGCAACCGATCACCTGTTCATGAGTTTCGAGCTAAGAGGCCAGTTCAAAAAGGCTGCTCCGTACGCCTGAAGATGTTCCAGCAGACGAGGGCGCAGCCGAATTTCAAGAATGCTTCGTGAATTTCAGCTCGACGATCGAAGCGTATGCGAAGACGACGGAAGTTGTGGAGCCACGAGTGAGTCCGTTCAACGACCCAACGGAATTTGCCCAGACCACTGCCATGTTCAGTGCGGCGCCTTGCGATCACCGGTTTGATGCCGCGTTCGCGCAATCGTTGACGATGCGGATCGGAATCGTAACCACGATCGGCATAGATGACCTTGGGTCTCTGAAGTGGTCGGCCGCGCGCGCCACGGATCGGCGGAATCGCGTCGACGAGCGGCAGCAACTGGGTGACGTCGTTGCGGTTCGCGCCGGTCAGGATGGCGCTGATGGGAACGCCATTGGCGTCTACGAGGATGTGGTGCTTGGAACCGGGTCGAGAGCGATCCGTGGGGTTCGGGCCAGTTTTTCGCCCGCCCCAACGGCTCGTACCGACGAGGAATCGACGGCAGCGTATGAAAGATCGATCTGCCCGGCCTCGCGCAACTTGTCGAGCAACAGTTCGTGCAGTCGATCCCATACTCCTGCTTTGCGCCAGTCGTTCAGTCGTCGCCAGCAGGTCGCGCCGGAGCCAAAGCCCAATACGGTCGGCAGGTGGTTCCATCGCAGACCGGTTTTCAACACGAACAGGATGCCATTCAATGCCGCCCGATCCGATACGCGTGGGCGACCAGGATGCTCTTTGCGCCGGGGCTTGGGCGGCGGCAGTAACGGTTCGATCAGTGTCCACAATTCGTCATCAATGATCGGCGCTTCCATCCCTTGGGTTCCGTTGTTCAGACATCCAAGGTTAACAGCTTGCCGAGAAAGTAAACAGCCCCCTCAGGGGTTTTTGAACTGGCCTCTAAGTATGCTCATCACATGAGACAGCATCCGGCCAGTTTCACTCATACGGCCGCTGCAAGGAAACGTCAAACGAACGGCCGGTTGTTCCCAGTAAGCGGTCTTTGCGCGTCTTTCCTTTCGCGGTTCGTAGGACCAAACTGTAGACGCTGCGGAACGTTACTATGTAGGCCGCCTCAATCGGTTGACGCGGGCAAGGTATAAGGGGGAGGGATGCAACAGAACACGGCAGGTATATACGCCTTGATGATTAGCGAAGCGGCTAACCGGCTTGCCGCCACCACTACCTTCTTGGAGCCGTTCAAGGACGGTAAGGGCGTTGCCTATCTAGAAGCGTCCGCGCTGCAATTGCGAAAGGGGCTAGAGGCAATCGCCCTTTCTGGTATCGCTCCGAATCAATCGGCATACGCGGCGCATCGCGCGAAGGCGGAGAAGAATCAGGACTTCACCAAGGACTATCACGCGAAGCGGATAGTCAACGATCTCGGCAAGAACAACCCGGATTTCTACCCGTTACCTGTTTTGCCCGGGCAAAATATTGCTCCCGAGGGTTCGCCTAACAATCATTTTCATTAGGAGCACAAAGAATCGGGCTACCTTACCAAAGCCGAATTTACCGACGTTTATGACCGCCTCGGGAAGCATCTGCGCGCCCGTAATCCATGGGGTGCCCGGGCCTCGCTGGAGGGTCTTCCTAAAATGGTTGCCAAGACTGTAGACGCCGCACATGGGCTTATTGAATTGCACGTGGCATTTATCCGCACCCCTCAATTCTCGGGAGTATGGCTGGTCGAGATACCGCGAGGTTCGCTAGTGCGTAAAATGATATTTGCCCAAGCGGAGGGACCTTATGCGATACGGAGTAAAAAATAACTAGAAATTCAAATGTATGCATCGAATTCTTTCGATTTTCGCATCAAGCCGACTTAACATGGAACCCTCGATCAGAAATGGTCGATTAAGCGGTACTCCGTGCTTGGATCTACGTGTCGCATTGGCACTAGCAGCAGCCTTTCTCGGTTTGGATTCGAAAGTAGTCTCTGGCAATGCCTGATTTTTGCCAATTGACACTAAACGAACGTCAGTTAAACCGAATCGCCGCGATAGAGCGCTTGCAACCATGCACGGTGAGTATCTGAAACTCCGGCGAAGTCGGGTGAGGAATTCTTGGAGCGTGCTGCTCTATAACGAGCCACAGACGGATATTGCAGCAAAATCACAGCCTTCTCGCGACCAATTCTTCCCTCTTCGACTGCACGACTGAGATAAGCGTCTGTAAGACTCGGGACGTCACGAATTTGATCGATCTCTCTCAGTTGCCCGTTTCTTTGCAGCTCGAAGGAGGACACGCACTCCACCGGCTGTATTAGTCCATCTGCGATATACGAATAGAAAACTCTAATGTCTCCGCAATCACACTCCCCTGCAATGTCCCCTGCCAACGGTGGGTAACATTTTTTTCTCGAATAGATCAGATTGGACCCGTTTTCAATCAGAATTGGGCGCGAAAGATGATCGTCGTCGTTGCTGATTTCAGTGGCAATACCGTCCACTTTAAGGGACGGCGAGCCGCCAGCGCAAATTAGTCCATTTGCATAATAGTTTATACTAAAGCCGAGCAGTTTTATCGACGACCCTGTGCAACTCGCATGGAACGAGAAGGTAAACGTGAAATTCGAATCAGGCAGGTATTTATTGTCATCAAACGACAAGCCGTTGAGTTTTCCTCGTGGGGATATTTTCATATCTACAATCAACTGAGTGACAGTTTTCTGCGCAGCTTGCACCCACCGTTGAAACGATAGCGGCATGTATCTCACGGCAAGCGCTCGCCCCTCCGGTGAGTCGAGCAACTTTTGTTCGATCGCCTCTTTGTCAAGGACCACAAGGTCGTATTTCGGTCGCAAAGCCTCGAGATGAGTTGAAAGAGAGCTGCTTGGAAGGGTGGAGTAGAACGCGATGAATCCATTGCAACCATGCGTTTCGAGACGATCGCGAATGTTCGTCTCATCCATGTGACTGACCGCGTTTCCGGACTGGACCTTGTGCTTGCAGCTTACGAGCCAACGAACTTCCGTTTGCCCCCCTGGACCACTCCTCAGCTCCTTCACAACTAGGTCGCGGCCAGCATCAGGACCGCGATCAGGCCGAGTCACTATGACGAAGCCCTCAGCTTTCAGAAAGTCGCGCGCAAACAGCTCGAACTGGTCGCGGTCCGTCCCACTGTGGGCAAGTGCTATCTCGCCGAAATCGAGTATTGGCAAAATATGCCCCCGCAGAGCGAAAAAATTAATAATACATTACGGAGGTTCGCATCCGAGATCCCGGCGAAACCTGGTACTGGCGGAAGCCGGCATGCGAATGTCGAAAGCGTCTCGTTGAACGTCAGTAAGCCGAGCACTTGTCGCCCGACCTTCCCGCGCCGATGGCACTTGTAGCGTGCAACCAGCCGTTGAGTTCGCGCCCGGTTGAAGGACTGTAGTGAGTCGGGGCCAGCCGACCGCGTCGGGCAGCAGCCGGCCATGAAGAGTCGTTCGATGGCGTCGTGGACCTGACGTTCAGGTGTCGGCTTCGTTCAGTTTCCGGCCGTTCGCAGTATGACGATGCACGTCGCCCCATCGGCCTTTATAGCCCACGTTTACGTGTCGCCGTTCAACGACGCAGCTTGAGGTTCTTTAATGCCATTCGGACCATTGCGACACACGAGAGCCTGGACATTCTGGCGGACGCAACGTTTAACGGTAGGCGTTTGCGCTCGCTGACCGATGCGCCGAACCGGCATGGCAATCGATGTAGACCCCACGTTGCGATGTGGAGACGTAGTAGCCGCACTGGATCGGATTGCTGCGGCCCGGCGTCTACGGCGCTTCGTCACGGCAGACAATAGGAGGCAGCGAATTCATCTCCCAAGCGCTCGACCGGTTGGCGCACGAGAACGGCGTCGAGATAGACTTCTCACGCCGAGGCAAACCAACCGATAAAGCGAAGAACGAGTCGTTCGACGGGACTCGGGCGCGGTGTCTGCAAAATGAAAACGGCACCGCGAAGCCAATAAAAAAATTTATTGACTTGGCGTCCCAAAGTTCTCCACATTTTGCCCGTTGTCTTGACCAAGTGAGTCAAAGTAAATTAAGGCAGGGGGGATTGGTGCGCCGCTGCTGCTGAATTCGTCGACTTCGTAATGAGCATTTGCTTCTGGTCCACCATTCCCAGTGTATGTGAAGGTCGCCGTATATAGTGTTCCTAGTTGCAAAGCAATCTTGACCGGGCCGATTGTTTGATCGTATAGCTGAGCCATGTTTGGGCCGCACTGCTGCCCCACTGGCGAAGAGGTTGCGCCAGCTGCCAACGCCTGGCTGCCACCATTTATGGCCAAAGAGACGGTTTCGCTAGTTCCACACATGATATTTTGAAAGACGAAATAATAAACGAAATAGTTTGACGTAGAACTAGAGGTGATGCTGATTTTCGCCGTGCCGGAAGCGGCGGAATAATGCGAATCTCCGTTATAGTTTGCCGTGATCGTGTCCGAAGACGTCGATGAACTAATCGTCGCAGTGCATCTGGCAGTTCCAGTCGAATCCATAGCGACCGAAGAACATAGCGTTGCTCCAGACTGGTCAATGAAGGTCACGTTTCCAGTTGGTGTCGGGGTTCCGGTTGGAACGACCAATGTTGCTGTCAGTGTATCGGATCCTCCAGATTGGATCGATGTTGGGCTCGCGGCTAATGACAATGTCCCATTAAGCTTGGGCACCATTCGCAAGACTGCGACGATCGGCCCTAGCCCTTTAGGAGGCGCGGCACTCAATACCTTCGCCTGAAGTGATCGCGGTCCACGCGGTGGAACGATGTTCTTCGCACAATTTGAATTTCCAGTGCCGCCTGTCGATGAAATCACATTGGCGGAATCCGTTGATCCGGATGTCTCTGCTATGCCGATGTGTCCATTCCAGGCGACGAGGTCTCCCGATTGGATAGTGCCATCAGTCACGAGCTGCATCTTGAGCTGCCAGTCGTTGGGAAGGCTCCACGCACTAGCACTGGACTGTGCTACTGATCCCGCTGGCGCGGTGATTCCCGCCGAAGCCGCAATGTTCGCGATCAGACCGGAGCAGTCCATGCCATAGGTCTGCTGTTTGCACCCGTCGTCGGGCAGCGTGCGAACCGTTGGGGTCTTCCCGCCGTGTACGTATGTGAGACCCATTTGGCCGGGCTTTATAACTGGATTGGACGGATCGGGCGTGTAGTCCCAAGTGGTGCACCGATTCGTGGATAGCCGTCCACAAGCATAGAGCCGCGCCTGCAGCAGAAGCTTTGCGACCACATCGTTTTTCTTCTGGTCGGGGCTCGCGGCGAAGGGCAGCGCTGCCGTCGCTTTGGCAACAGCTAGGGCTGAAATGGACTGTGAAGGAAGATCCGCGCTGATGCCTCTCGATACAGCGTACGACTCCAGTGACATCCCGTTCGGAAGCATAAGTTGGTCTGCGGCGAGGGAGCTTTCCGATTGCTGATCGAGCTGTTGAATAGTCGCGTCGCTCAGTCCTTCCGTCGGCTCTTCGCGCGCGATGTTCGGCGCAACTGCGTTGGCCCCTGAGATGGTCACGCTTAGCGAGCCTGGTGCAAATACCGACTCGTCCTGCGTTGGTGTGATGGAATATTGTCCATTCGGAAGGCCATCTACTGAATATGCCCCGTTGGCGTCTGTAGTTGTCGTTTTGCTGACGGGACCATCGACCTGTATCAAAACACCCGACGAAGCATTCGAAACCGAGCCAGATACTGCATAAGTATGATTCAATCCTCCTCCGCAACCCACGGCGAAAGCGATGAAAGGAATCGTGAGAAAAGCGGCAAACACTTTGATCTTGGACATGGCATTGTCCCCGCCGAAGGATGCTTATTGCAATCACGAGAAGGCGGACCCGCGCCGGTCGCCGACTCGTCGCGAGCGGGACTAGATTCGAACGATCAGAAGAGTGTCGCGTTATGCATATTTCGCCGCTGACATAAGAATGTATGGCGGAGGGAAAGAATTCAAGCCCGCCAGCGTTAGTGCCGGGAAAGTGCTATAGAAAGGCTGGCAAGAGAGCACTCGCCAACCTTTCTTTTTGCATTCCGTGTGCGCAGGCCCTGGTTCGCGATCGGGGCGTTGCCAAGTAGCGGCGGCGCTCGCGTCGTTGAGAACGGGCGCGAAAAGACCTCCACGACGATATGTTTCATTTCCGAATGACCGGACCATTCGTTATCTGCCCCTGGATCACTGACAACGCGGTCGTCGGCGTCGGGTCGACAAGAGGCGGTCGAACCTGCTCGGCCGCGGCCATTCACCGAGCTTGCGCTGGGCGAGGGACGCACGGTCTCAGTTACAAATGATCGCGACAATCGTACAGCTTTCGCTTCCCGACGATCGCGGATAATGTGATCTGAATTCAGAGAGAAGGAGTGTCCGGTGCGTGTAGGTCGCCCGATCAAGGCATTACCCCAGCCCTTGTGCGATTACTGCGGCGCTCACGCCGCGTTCGTGAAATACGGTGAAGCGTCGTATCCCTACCGCGACGACCACGGCGCGCTCTGGGTCTGCACAGCGTGTCAGGCGTGGATCGGCATCCACTCGCGCAGCACACGGAACGTGCCGCTGGGACGTCTCGCCGACGGCGCGTTGCGCGACGCGAAGAGCCGCCTGCACGACGCGCTCGAGCCACTGGTCTCGGCCAAGGTCAGGCGTGATCACGTCAATCCGTTCGAGGCCCGCGCGAAAGCGATCCGCTGGGTCGCATCTGAACTCGGCTTCGATCCGGTGCCGGCGTCCATCCACAACCTGTCACTCGATCAGTGCGGACAGGCGATCCGGCATGTCGAAGCATTCATCGCACATCGCGGGGCCGCTTCGTCAGAAGGCAACGTTTAAGCAACTTCCGCCCGTGGCCGCTATCCCCGTTCAAGAGATCACCAATGAACCCTGATGCCCAAAACTCTCCGATTCGTTCGCAACCCCGACTCGGCACGAGCACGACGTGCCAAAACGATGCTGTTGCCGATGCCGCGCGCTACTGCCGACGAGCTCGCGCTGCGGGTACACCTTGCGCTCGCAACGATGCGGGCCGGTGTCGGCAGCGTGCGTAACGCACAGACCCTTCCCCAGACCATGATCCTGACGGGTCTTATCGCCGAGGCAGGCTACGGCGCGGCCACGTACGAGCAACTCGTCGTCGCGGAAGCCGCCATTTCGGCCGGTTTCGACCGCGGCCGGGACACGGGCGAATGGCGACTGGATGAGGGCACATCAACCGTAGCCGGGGATCAGGCAGAAATCGGGTCGAACTCGGCCCTTGATTGTCGTCGCGGCCGTATCTCTGATATGGCTTCGCCATAATCAATCGCTTCCCGACGTCGCAATGTCGAAAAAATGTCTTCCAGGCGAAACAGGTCCCCCGGCCGAGCCCGCAGGCCGCTGACGAAAGCACTTCTATTGCCGATGAATCTCGCCTCCGCCAGAGAACGGTCGCTGTCCTGTCATCTTGCGCTGGTCGCATGCCGCGACGGACATGGCAACAGCCATCTGGTCAATGAACTTATGCGCGCGGTGTACCTGAACTGGTATCTGCAGCGCGCTGGTTATGGCAACCAACCGGTGGAGCAGTTCAAGATCGCCGAATACGCGGTCGAGAACACCCTGGCGCACGCTCATGAGACGCGGGAGTGGCGGCTCGCGTCTGAGGTAATCTGCGACTTTGAAGCGCTGCTGACGCTGTATGACGCCCAGCTCGCAAGGGCTCCTCTTCACGAAGTATTCGAAGCGGAGCGGCAGTTGAAGGTTTTTCTGACGGGAACGGACCATTTCCCGATCCCGTAATCGACGTATCGGCAAGCCTTGGCAGATTGCGATTCAGCTGAAGCACTTGCCGAAGAGGTCGCTGCATTATTGATTTCGTCTGCCGATAAATTTCGGAATCCTACATTTTACATAAAAGAAATTATCACTTTCATTGGTATGTTTGGAACTGTTGCGTTTTTCAGGCATCCGGCGACAGTAGTTCAAGGCTTCCAGCCGGATTCTACGCAACAGAAACGGCCACGCATGCGACGCAACGGTTCCTGCTGCTTTTTCCTTGCAAAACTTCACACAGGCGTCGACAAACACTGACATTGGCCATTCCCTTTGTCGCGCAACACCGCGCCGCAGGTGCCAAGAAGCAACAAAGCGGACATTTAAATCTGGCCTCGACACGGTCGCTCTTTTTAATCCAGCTTGCGCACGATGGACCGCGATTTGAGACAGGTCAATACAGTTTCGAATTGCCTGTGCGCGAAGCGCCGGCTGGCTAACCTCTGGTAACGAAGTCATGACTGGTTAGGCGAACGGGTTGGCCCGACCGAGCCCGCATTTTCCTCTCCGCGACCGCGGCGATACGATTTCGACCGTCGTCGAACGCTTTGAGCGTGCGGACTTCGTCGGCTCATGGCGGCAGCCAGAAATGCGCTTCAAGTGCCTCACGGGAGATTGCACACTCAGCCGAGTCGGTCCGTTCAGACAACCGGAAGGCAATTCTGCTTCCGTCTGGCGACAGGCTTGGCGCGAAATCAAGAACATCCATGACACATCTCGTAAATTCACCGGCGAGCTTTTGAGTTGCTGCCGCTCGCTCGAAAATTTACCAGAACACACCTGGCAGCCAGTTGCGATTGCCACCACCTACTGCGGATTGAGGTGCGCGCTGGTGGAGATCAGGCCTCGGCCCCTTAAAGACTTGGTTTTGACCTTTGCTTCAGGAAGATGCTGCGAGACGCGTGCCGAGCCAAGCACGCAGCGCAAGTATTTCTTCCTCGCACACTGAATGCGGCATCGGATACGCGCTCCAGTCGACCTTGCAACCTCGCGTGATCGCAAAGTCGCGTGCGGCCTCCCCTAACTGAATCGGCAATACGTCGTCGTATATGCCGTGCGCACCGAAGATCGGCGTGCTACGGTTCGACGCGCTAAAGCGGCTGTCAATAAAGCCCGGCGACGGTACATAACCTGACATGACGATCAAACCGGCAAGTGCTTCGGGGTGCGTCAGTCCGGCTGAATAGGTCATCGCCGCGCCTTGCGAAAAACCCGCGAGAAAGATGTTCGAAGTCGGAATGCCGCGCCGATTCTGTGCTTCGATTAGTTGCCGCACAGTTGCGCAAGACGATTCGATACCCGCGTCGTCAACTTGCTGATTAATGCTCTGAAACGAGCGGATGTCATACCACGCACGCATCACGTAGCCGTTGTTTGCGGTAACGGCAATCTCTGGCGCATTGGGAAACACGAAGCGCACGGCGGGCGCATCGGTGAAACGCAGCTCGGGGACGAGCGACGCGAAGTCGTTGGCGTCGGCGCCAAGACCGTGCATCAGGATCACCGCGAACCCGGGATTCGGCGCACTTTCAATTTCAATGATGCGTGGTTGCTCGATCATGTATTGCGGCTACTCGGTTTCAGGAAACGTTCAGAGGATCGGCATGAGTACAAGCAGGATACCGCCGAGCGAAAAAAGCCACGTCAGTCGTCTCGACTGTCATCGTGTTCAGTCGTCAAGGTCGCGCGCGAGGGCGGCTTGTTGAGTCGTGAATCGTCACGCGGCCACATCATGCCATCAAAGGTGCGTCACGAATTCAGCATACCGGTTCCCAAACACGCTCCCTACAGTCCGACCGGGCGTCCCCATACGTCGCAGCGTCCTGCGTCGCGGTCAGGCTTTCGGCCAACGGCCGCTGTCACAGATGAGCAACCCATTCCCCAGTTTTAGGTCGCACGGCAAATGTCGATCGAAGCAGTCGTTCCGCCAAGCATGACAGATATTGCTGCGAACGGCCGCTATAGAAAAAGTCGACCGGCTCTTGTCCCATTTCAACCGATCGGCCCACTGCCACAGTCGTCCGATCTCCGTTCAACATGAGACGCTCACAGTTTAAGCGCGCCCTCCTTCGGCTCGGCACTCTGGACGCTTACTGGCACGATTGCACCCCAACTACAGCAACTTGCGACGCTCCAGCTCTTCTGATAATAACCCTGCGCCGGTGAACAAGTGCCCGTGAAGACCTGCGTTGATTGCACCCTCCACGTTTACCTCAAGGTCGTCAATAAACAGAGTCTCGGCCGCGCTAACACCGAGGACATCAAGGCAGCGAAGATATGAATGAGCTGCCGGCTTGGCCGCACCGAATGAGGCCGATGCGTATATGTGAGGGCCAAAGAGTTCAGCCACCGCAGGATTGAGATACTGGATGTTTTCGGTCACCAGCCGACAATTGTTGGTTAGAACGGCTACGCGGTATCGCACGGACAGTTTTCTAACAAGCGCGAGCACTTCGAAATTGGGCGACATCGATGCGCGGCGTGCGACCAGCCAATCATCGCGCGTGACGTGACAACCCAGGATTTCTCCCATCGCCGTCAGATACTCTTCGTCGCTTATCAAGCCGGCGTCTGCACTAGCTTCCAACCCGGATTCCCAAATGGCCTCACGGACAGTTTCATATGTTCGGCCTGATACCACTGAGAGGTGATGGACCCGTGCTGAGCGGTCGTAGTGAGACAGGACGTCGTCCATATCAAACAGGACAAGAGATATCAATGCTGTCATTCGGTAAGTTCGTACGCTAGACGCAAAAATTAAAGCGCCGTTTGGCAATGCGCCTTCGGATGGCTGGGGCTCGTATTGTGCGTTGGTGAATCACCAGTTCGACAGATACAGTTGATCACTCCCGGATCTGAACAGCCGTTGCGAACGGTCGAAACGGGGAGCCTTGTGCCCCACCATCGAACGATGTTTGCTCCGACCGCTCTGGTCGCGCGTTCATTCACATTCGTCGTTTGACCGGTGGTCCAACGGGGTATCCGGCCCTTTACCCCGAGATTTCTTCGTTCGACGCAGCGCCGCTCCGATCTGACCGGCGATGTCTCGGATCGACGAGCGCATGTACCAGGGCCACCACGCCAGGTGATAGAACCACACGAACGCTGCGCGATATCCCTGGAGCCACTCCCGGCGGATACCGGTTGAAGGAAAGCTCTCAAGGGGGCGGTGTCCGAGCGCCATCACGCCGATCGTCATCCAGACAACCGCCACCACGAAAGTGGGAAGGGACAGCAAGCAGGCTGCAATAAACAACGCGAGCGGCAGGCAGAGGATAATTGGCGAGCGATTTTTCATGTCGTTTTCGCGCCAGCATAATCATTACGATTTTTCAGCTTATAGCATTTCGCGTGGTGCAACCGACGAGGTTTTCTGTCATTTTTGCACCGCCAATTGCGGATGTTCCTGGTGGGCTATTCTGCAGGTTGAAAACCCCAAGCTGATTCACCTCACCTCTATACACGCAAACATCACCTCGTAGACTGAAGAGCATGAAAGATCGATCCACAATCGTATGCGTACGCGATGGCAAGGTGCTTCTGGTCGCCCGCGCGCGCTCACGATGGTCGCTTCCCGGCGGTACGATAAAACGGTCCGAGTCGCCGCTGGACGCCGCCCTGCGTGAACTGGAAGAAGAGACTTCGCTCGTTGGAATGGAACTTACGTACCTGTTCCAGTTTGGCGGCCTCAGCAAACACCACCACGTTTTCCGCGCCGATATTCGTCAGGACGTGTCCGCCGAAGCGCGTAGCGAGATTTCGCGTTGCCGGTGGTTCAACCCGGGCAAAATCTCAACGCTCGTCACGAGCATACCGACCCGGGAAATCGTCCAACTTTTCTGCACGCACGAAAATCGTGCCGAGCTGCCGCCGGCCGTCATAGAAAAGCCGGATGAACTCGTCCACCGGACGGCCCAACCATTTGTCAACGTGGCCGGTACGGCTTCGCAGCAGACTTAACGCATCACTATCAAAGAAAAATTGTGATAGGTAATATCGGGCTGTTGTCGCGCCACGTCCTGGCAGCTCTACTTGGAAGTGTCATCGCCTTTGAGCGCGAAAGATTGAATTGGGCGGCGGGTTCGCGGACGCACATGCTTGTATGCGTCGGTTCGTCGTTGATCATGCTGGTATCAGCCTTCGGATTTGCCGATGTGCTGGGCGAAAAGAACGTCGTCCTCGATCCTTCCCGGGTTGCCGCACAGGTAGTGTCAGGCATTGGTTTCCTGGGTGCGGGGTCGATCCTGTTGCGCGGGGAGATAGTGCGTGGACTGACAACTGCCGCGAGTCTCTTGTCCGTGGCGGGAATCGGTCTGGCAGTCGGCGGCGGGATGTGCACGGCTGCCATCGGCGCGACGATTATTATTCTGGTCGGTGTGAAGCCGCTAGAACGTCGCTTTATTTCGGTCAAACAACAGCGCAACATAACCCTGCTGGTCAAACGCGGCAATGTATCGCTTGACAGTGTTCACAACGCACTGGGAACGGGAAGTGTCCGGGTGAAGCAGTTCATCGTCCAGCAATCGGAAGACGACCCTGAACTCGACGAAGTGCAGATTGGGCTATCGCGCGCGACGGCCAGCGAGTTCGCGACGATCTGTGCGCGCCTGGCAGCAATGTCGGGTGTCCGTGAGTGCCGGGATGGCAGATGAAAGTGGAACAGCCCATGACGCGTACGTATGAATATCACGGGTCACCCCCATGGTGGCCGTCGAATCCGACATTAGCTCGCAGCTTGGCGGCGGCGCTGCTGCGCGCGTCGGTTACGTGGCGATCGTCAGGATCCTTCAGGCGGACAATGCGGTCGCCATGTTTCGCCGCTACGCTTCGCGGAGGCCGGCGGTCTTCCGTTTGTGACGGAAGCAGATGCCTTGATGGGCGGTTACAGCGCAGCACGGCGAATTGTCGATGATCTTTTTAGTCACGAGAGGCATTAGCGCTCGGCCTCTCACTGGCCGGCGACTTTTAGACGTGGGCGGATCGAATGACAGGTGCTCGCGTCAACCTGACATGAGCAACCGCCACTGGGCAATCCTGATACTCGCCGACGGCGTATCGGTCTCGCTCCCCTTAACGCGACCGTGTACGGGGCGGCTACGGTTACATACAGAGGGGCGCGAAACGCATCTTTCTTGATCCACCAATGCCTGCCAGTCAAACGCCTGTTTTTCACCGACCCGGCTTCTTTACCTGCCTGGCCACCTGTCAGGGGCAACGTCGACTCACATCCAGAATCTCCAGCCTGTTTGTCTTCTGCGTTGTCTAAGGGACGTGAGGCGGCTCGTATCGAAAATGCGAGCGGAAACTTCTGCGTACTTGCCTGATGGGCAATTCGGCAACCTCATAACCAGGACGGGGGTTTCTTCGATTGTCAGGAAAATCTGACAAAAAAATCATCCATTCGAAAACCTTTGCCAGTGGTCTCTAGGGACTCCCATATCTCAAGGCTGTGCGGAAATATGCCGTAATGCATGGTGTGTGGCACGCCGCCGAAATCCGCTTTGAGTCTGATCGATTCGATGAGATCAACGGCGACTCATCCGAAAAATCTTCGATTCTCACGGCCGGGAGATGGACAAATCATGACAGGTAGTTTCCTTCGTTTCAGAAATCTCCGCATCGGGGTGCGTCTCGCAGTTGCATTCGCCCTCGCGGCCTTGCTCACCGTGGTGCTCGGCGCGACGGCATTCGTCAAGCTCACGAGAATTACAAATGAATGGACCGATTTTGAATCGGTCACCCTCGCCAGGCTACAGGTTCTGCAGCACGCTAAAGGCACTTTCGGCGACGCTGTTCATAACTACAAGGACTATGTGCTTCGTGGGGGCGACTACAAGGCGAAGTTTCTGGCAAATCTGGACGACATTGACGCTGCTGTCAAAACGGTCGAAACCGGAGGACATCTCGGCCAAGCTGAACAGAGGGCAAGTTCGGCGCTCTTTGACGCAACGGCAGTGTATCGGGTGTCGATGGACCGACTGTCTCCGCTTGTTGAGTCAGGGGCGGCGATTGATGTTCGGGACAGAAGTGTTGCCGGCGCAGACAAGCCCATTGGAATAGCGCTGGATGCACTGATTCAGATCGTCATGCAGCGCACGAAGGAACAGGGCGCAACGATTACGGAGTTGGCGCAAGTCGCAGAAGTCGCTGTCGTGGTGGTCACGATTGCCGCACTGATTGCCGCGACGCTGCTTGCCTTCTTTATGACCCGAAGCATCACCCGCCCCATCGGAGCCGCCGTGAGCGTTGCCAGGGCGGTCGCGAACGGCGATCTTACGAGCGAAATCATCGTCGACCGAACCGACGAAACCGGACAACTGCTGGATGCCTTGCGCAGCATGAATGAACGGGTCTCCGACGTCGTCCGTCACGTTCACCAGACCGCCGAATCGGTCGCGACGGCATCGGCGCAGATCTCAGCCGGCAACGACGACCTGTCGCGGCGAACAGAGCAGCAGGCTGCGTCCCTGGAAGAAACGGCAGCAAGCATGGAGCAACTGACGGCCACCGTTAAACACACTGCAGAGAACGCCATGCAGGCGAGCGCGTTGGCGAATGCCGCCTCCGAAGCGACGGGCGGTAGTAGCGCAGAGGTAAGCCGTGTTGCCGGGACGATGAATCAACTGGCGACCGGCGCCCAGCAAATGAGCAGCATCATTGGTGTCATCGAGGGAATAGCGTTTCAGACCAACATACTGGCGCTGAACGCGGCTGTTGAGGCCGCACGTGCGGGAGAACAGGGGCGTGGCTTCGCAGTGGTCGCGTCAGAGGTCCGCATGCTGGCGCAACGCAGCGCAGCGGCAGCGAAAGAAATCAAGGACCTCATCCTGACTTCTAATGAACGGGTTACGAGCGGTGCGTCGCTCGCCCAGGGGGCGGGCGACTCCATGCGCCACGTAAGCACAGCCGTCGCGCGGGTTACTGCGCTCATGGGCGAAATATCAGGCGCATCCCGCGAGCAAAGTACGGGTATCGAGCAGGTCAATCAGGCAGTTACGCTTATGGATGAGGCCACGCAGCAGAACGCAGCCCTCGTCGAACAGGCGTCTGCCGCGGCAGCGTCACTGGTTCGGCAGACGGCCGAGTTGAAAAAACGGATTTCCTTTTTCAAAGTGGGCCCGCCAGCCGTATCGCTGCGAGGTACTTGATCGGACCTTCCGGAAACGAATGCATGCGCGAAATCCTTGTCGAGGCTATCCGTAACCTGGCCGCCCGACGGTGTTTTTTTGGCCGCGTCCGAGAGCCTGCTTTGGGACGGCCCTAACATGATCAACACCCGCAGGCTGATTCGGCCGCGAAAGCGGCCGTTCGAGCATTGGGGTGACCATCTCTTCGTGGCCGGCTACTGCCTGATGCGGAACTTCCCCAAAGCGAACATTCATAGGCAATACCACGCAGCGACGAGCGGCCGATTAGGAATCGCCAAGGTCCTGCCAGACTGCACCTGCGGCCCGATCGCATGTCCCCGCTTCCCCTGTCCGTGCCCGCCTTGCTGGGCTTTGCCACAACGACGGGCGTTATCGCGCTCCCTCGATCGCGATCGCCGCCTGGACATCTGAATCTGGGTGACACGTCGTCGCTTGAGCGAAAACTTTAATTATGAAAACTACAGTAGTCCTAGATATATTTCCGCACGGAAAGCCACTCACCAGAGCCTCGATTAAGGCGACATCGAAATCGGGGAGTCGCTCTTCCCCGTCAGAAAACACCTCAGCTGTCGCTCGGCTTCCAGGACCTCATGCAGTCGTGCGCTTGCGAGCTGGGCGTCATAGAGCGAAAGCAGCGTTTCGAAATCATTGATGACATCAGACGCAATTCGCCATTTACCGGTCACATGCGCGCGCCAGCGTGTTCTCAACGGCATATTCGGCGATCTTGAACTGCTCGGCCGGCAGATTTCCATGACCGGCGCGCTGCAGGTACCAGCTCAGGTACACCGCATGCATGAGCTCGTTGATCTGGTGGCTATTGCCATGGTCGTCACGACAAGCAGCCAGTGCAAGATGACACGATAGCGAACGTTTACTGGCAGAGGACCGGTCCATCGGCAACAGAAGCGTTTTCGTCAGAGGCTTGCGGGCTTGGCCGCCGCGAGACTTGCTTTGCCTGGGGGACATTTTTGACGTTATGGCTGGGGAAGCGCGAAATTATAGCGAACCTCTGTCCGCAATTGTCCGTAGCCACCCTCAACAGCCTTTCGGCCATTTTGGACAATTGACCGTGAGTGGCCCTAAAGCGGACGCGTCCGTTCCCCCGTCCTACTTGACGCCGGCCTAGACGTTGTCGAGACCATGCAGATCAGTGGCCTTGGGCGGTGCTGACAGAGCAAACGGACTTCGCGAGTGTTAGCGGGAAGCGCGCCTCAACGACGTACGCGCGCCAGCCTGCCGGGCAGAGCGACCTGATCGGAAACATCCATAGTCCTGACTCCTGACCGGCGATCCTACCGACGATTGTGCCAAAGTTCGCGCCCCGCGTAGACGGCCAAAAACAGACCAATAAGCATCGCCGCTACGGCCAACGATTGATCTTGCCGTCCCGGGGGTACCGACAACGTCGCATAAAACCAGAGGCCTATGCCGATTGCCGTCATGAACATGCCAAAGATAAGCCCCCACACCGGTCCCGCCGTATCGGAGCTTCCTAATCTGTGAGACATTTTCATCGCTATACCCCCCGTCCCGCACCGACGTTTCCTGATTGCCGCAGCCTGCGAGTTCCGCATTCGCACGGTCTGCCGGTAGCTTACGCGGCCAAAAAGACGCCATCAATAAGCTAAATTATCACTCGTTTGTGGCGGATGCTGGAACAGGTGGGAGGAGAAGTCATCGCCGGCCGTTCATAGCCGCGCAGAGTCCGACGACGACCGATCCACCTCGATCCGTTGCCGACCTCCGTCCTGCGCCCTTGAATATCTAAAACTTGGCGCATACCGGACATATGTTGAAACCTGGCCGCGCAAGATCGTGACCGACCAACTCCGTAGCTACCTGGCGGCAAAGACTCAGATCCCCGAACTGGCCAACGTCAAACACGTCTTCGTCAGAGCCAGTGCCAGTGCCAGGGTGAACAACCGGGTCGAGAACAGTCATCAACCTACGCGTGAACGCGAGCGCCGCATGCGAGGCGTTCGAGATCCCGAACGCACGCAGGCGTTCTTATCGAGCTTCGGTCCGATCCGACAGCACTTTGCGCAAAAGCGGCATTTGCTGCGCGCTTCGCTCTATCGCAAACAACTCGGCGCACGCTTCGTCGCCTGGCATCGCTTCACTGATTTCATCCAGAATCCGTCCGAATTCTGAGGAAGAGGTCGCCCCCCGCAATTCTACGTCGCGGACAATTTAACGTGACAACGCCCGGTGTACGTGAGTGCCGGCGCGGCTAGCTATTTTGGGTGGTTGAATGATACGGACCTCTCAGTACAAGGGTTTCACGATAGAGGTCGCCATGGAGTCCAGTTTCAATTCGCCCTGACCGGGTCAGCGAGCGTCGATCCCAGCCTATGTCGCAGCCGTAAGGATTGAACGAACCGGGACATCGCTCGCGATTTTGTCGCCGCCACGTCCCGGGGATTCCAGTGGCGAGTCCTCTTCGACTGAAGGGAAGGCGTTACTGACCGGCTACAGCGCCGCGCGGCGCATCGTTGACGTATCTTTTATGCGCGGAACCCCTCGGATGATTTCACCGGTTTGCGTTCGCAACGACGAGCGCCGCTGAAGTCGACGATCGTCTTTTCTTCGAGCAGCCTGCTCGCTCGCAACGGCTCGCCTGACGTTACAACGCGTTAATTCGCAGGCGCTTCGCTCGCCCACGCCGCGGCTGTCCCAACTGGCCCTTCGGCGGGCGGGCTGCCGCACGGCGATGCTGTACATGGTGAAATTGCCGGCAGTCCGATTTAATCCCGTCGTCTATGCCTTCTGTCACCGCCTCATCGCCATCGGAGATCTCCGGAAAGTTGCCCTGGCCGCCTGCATGCGAAAGCCGCTTGCCATCCTCAACCTCAACGCAAAAACAGGAAAGCCGCGCGGTGAATCCATCCACACGGCTTGACTGGTAATACAGTTGCTCATTAGGGGGTTTCCTGAACGACTACGCGGTGCGGGACACCCACTCGATCATCGGTTTTTAAATGCGAAAGCGATAACCAGGATGGCGATAAGCGCTCCAAGCCATTTCAGGCTGGCGACCAGCTTGCTTAGCTTCTCCGCCAATGCGCCAATGGCATGTGCCTCGGTCATGTTTGTCCGCCCCTGATGCGGCAGACCCTCGTGCGTGCTGTCGTTTTGTTCGCGCCGCCGAAGGCTGACTTTTGCGCGATCGAGCGTGAGATGAACAACGTATCCGCTTGGGATTTCCGGCGATTCCATGATGTTGCCGCTCTTGCCCGGTCTGAGGAACAGACACGGCTCCTCGGGAAAATCGGCGCCAGCGTGGCCGGACATGTAAACGTTCTTCAGGCATAGCCCGACCTTCACAGCAGTGATCCGGCCGGCCTCAACACCCTCGCAAAGCGCCCGCATGCTGCTTTCTGGCACGTGGAACGACGCCCACCACTGATCAGGTACCTGCATCTCACGGTCTGGGCGGTTATAGCCCAGCCTTGCGGTGCCAAGCGGAACGTTGGCGAAGGTTGTGCCGACCTCGTCCTGCCATTCGCGAAGGCCTTGCTGGTCTGCCATGGCGATTTCCCGAGCCGCAAACGAGACCTGGATCGTACGTGTATCGTTCCCGGATTCACCAATGATGGACAGGCGATAGTCGTCCAAGCACGCGGTCCCGTGGATATAGGTAGCAAGCATGGATTGCGTTTCTCCCCCTGCAGGCTCCAGCTGTTGAACGACCTGGAGATCCTGCAGGGTGAGCCAAAGTGACCTTGCAGGGTAATACGTCTGCGTCTTCCCGTCAGCGCCGACGTGTTCGAGCGAGTGGCCACTGCTTTCCCGTATCTCGATTGCATCGCTCTCCTCGCGATACGCCACGAGTTCTCCCTCATTCAGACGCCGATGGCCATGATCCGCAGGCGGCTCGGGATCAGGCGGCGTCAGGTAAGTCCTGGTCGCGCTATTCAGGCTGTCCAGAATATCGTCGCGCCGACGGATGTCCGCGACCAGTTTTCGGTCGCGTTCAACCGACGCGGCGCGGGTGCTCGACAGCATCCCGCCGAGGACATCTGCGAACCGAAGTGCCGTGCGTGCCGCGTCGCCGGGCGCCTCGATAGGGATCTGCCTTGCGGCGGGATCGCGGAAGGGCTGCCGCGGCGGGTCGGTGACCGCCACGAGCGGCGGCAGTAGTCGGCTTAAAAGATTCGCATAGTGGGAAACGAACGGCAGGAACACGCAGGCGAGAACCAGGTTGAACAGCGTATGAAAATCCGCAACCACTCGCGCATTGTCTGGCTCGATGGTGACCATGAAGCGGCCGATTGGCCCGAGCGCTGCGAGCGCCACCACAACGCCGACTGCCCTTGTGAGCAGATTACCAACCGCCAGTCGCTTCGATATGAGATCGTTTGACGCGCCCCCTTCCAGCACGGGTTTGATTGCAGTGCCGAGGTTCGCACCCAACACCAGTGCAAAAGCTGTATCAGGCGGAACCACGTTCTGCGCGCAAAGCGACACGATGAGCAGAACGGCCGCAACGTTCGAATCCGCCGCCCAGGTCAAGCCGGCAGCCAGCAGAACATCGACCAGCGGTACGGTGGACGCGTCGCCCAGCAGCATGCGAAGACTGGGGGCATCCTCGTAGTCCGTCATCAACGCGAGCAACTGGTGCAGCGCAAGCAGCATCATGCCCAGACCGATGAACATACGGCCCAGATCGTGTGCACGTGTGTTCGATACCTTGCGGAACATCAGCGCGCCCACCAGGATCAGGGCCGGTGAGAGGGTCAGTGAGAGGGTCGGCGAGACGGTCGCGGCGTCAAACGACATCACTTGCACGATCAATGTCGCGCCGACGTTCGCGCCGAGCATGACGGCAAGGGCGGGGACAAGGTCGACGAGCCCCTCGGCAGCGAAGACGGCAGTCATGAGTCCGATCGCGGTAGTGCTTTGCAAGACCGCCGTCACGCTCATTCCGGCGAGGAAGGCGCAGAGTCGTCCGCCCAGCGTCCGACCCAGCAGTGACCGAAGGTCGGCGCCGAACGCGCGCTGCATGCCGGTCTGGACCATCTGGGTGCCCAGCAGCAGCAGGGCAATAGAGCCAGCGAGATCGATCAGCGTGAACGTAGTTATCATGATCCAGATCCCCGGCGCAAAATCGTTGCCTATGTGACTCTCACCACTGGCCTGCCGCGTTTTGACGGCCAGACGTCATCGCGCCCAAGCACCGGCCGCTCAAATCTTCTTGGGGTCGGCAGGCACCCAAGATCCCCTGCGGTTTTTCTCTGCGGAAACGTGCGCCAGCAGAACGAGCGCGCGATCGTACAGTGTGGCCAGTCTAACGCGACTTCCTCCAGATAGTTGGAGTGGAAAGACACGATGAGAGATCGTTTGCACAGAGCACGGCCTGCCCCAACATCGGCGACGTTCCATGTTTACCCGGACCTACCTCCGGCGAACACGGCCATCTCAAAAAAATTCATACCATATATTGATCATTGGCCGGAGACAGCATAAAGTGAATTCCTCTGGGTGCGACACGTACCCAGTCAGCGCAGACGTCCCGCATCCGTGATCGATGGAGTGATCCGGATCCCAGTGGGACTGGCGACAGATCAGGTTCCCAGCGAATGCAGCCCCTACAAGCCAAGGGACGAAGATGCCGAGTCCTCATGAATTCGCAACCCTGATGCTGCTCAAGGACGCTCCAGACTCGATCGACCTGGACCGTGCGGATCTCGAAGCCCTTGTCGAACGTCAACTCGTCACGCTGGAACAGCTCGCGCACGGGCAACAGCGGCCTTTGATCACCATCAACGGTCACTCGGTTCTCAAGGCTGCCGCGCGGATCCGATAAGTGACACTTGCGTCAATCGCTTTGCCGTCCGATCCCTTCATTATGCGCGGTTCGATCGGCGCCTGATCGAACGCCACGTCGCAAAGGCAAGCAAAGTCCTGCTTCATACGCCGCACTAAGGTTCCATAACGACGGGTTTCGATGCAACACACATCGGGCCTGCCCGCTCAACGCCATTTTGCCGCGCGAACCTGTTCATCCTGTTGTCTGGCGAGCGTTGCAGCACTTCTCAGGAGTACATCAATGAATCTGTTGTCACCCGAACAACTCGCGTCAACGCAAAAGGCCAGCCTCGATACGATGTTCGTCCTAGCCTGCAAGACCTTTGACGGATGGCAGAAGCTGGTCGAGCTGAATCTCCGGACCACCCGATCGACGTTAACTGATGCGCAGGAACACGCACTGAAGGCACTGCCGTCCAGCGACCCGCAAACAGCGCTTGCGTTGCAGATGAGTCTTGTCGGACCCATCGCTGAAAAGGTCCAGACATACAACCGTGATCTGTACGGTATTATCGCGTCCACGCTGGTGGATTTTGCTGCGGCTGTGGGCACACAATACGAAACGCACAACCTAAACGTCCAGACGATTGCCGAAGGTTTTCTGGAAAGTGCGCCGGCAGGTTCGGAGGCAGTCGTCGCTGCGGTGGAGTCGACCATCAGCGCCACCAATACGCTTTACGACACCATGCACAACACCGTCCAGCAAGCGATCGAAGTCGCCGGAAGTAGCATCGAGGCTACGCTGAACGGCACATCGGTGACCGGCAGGCAAGCGGGCGGGCAGACACCACGCACCGCGAAACCGTGATGATCGCTTGCCGAGGCCGGTGATCCACGTCGCAACGCGGCGGGCGGTGATGGCCGGTCAGAACAGACGTGGCACAGACAATGGTATCGAACCGCACGGCCTGTAGTCTGAATCGCCACGTCCACGGGCGCAGCGACACGTAAGGCAACTTGCTCATTGATCGGCCGGCGGGTTGGCCGCTGCCTCGGTCTCTGGCGGAAACGCTTCCACGAAGGCAGCTACGGCGCGCATATCCTGCTCCGACATATTGCCGCAGACCGCCTTCATGACCTCACCGCGAGGTCTTTCTGCGGTGTCGCGCTGGAAAACCAATAGCTGCTTGACGATGTAGTCCGCGTGTTGACCGGCGAGCCGCGGAAACTGATTCATTCCCTCGCCATGCTGGCCGTGACACGAAACGCATGCTGCGACGCCCTTGTCCGGCAACCCGGACACAAAAATCGCTTTGCCTTCGCCAATCAGCGATTGGTCGCCAGATTCACCCAGAGCCGGCCTCTGACTGGAAAAATACGTGGCAAGTTCGTCGATTTGCGCCTCGCTCAGGTGCGTAAAGCCCCACATGAACCTCTTGGCGTTCGGGTCTGATCGGGCATGCGTCTTGAAGTCCGTCAATTGATCGACAATGTATTCCCTTCGTTGCCCCGCCAGCTTGGGAAAGGCCGGCGATACCGAAACGCCGTTCACGCCATGACAGTTCGAGCAGACCTGCAGAGCAATGGTCTTGCCGGCGACGGCCGGGTTATCGACCGCCCTTGACCGGTCCAATTCGTGACAGCCCGATCCTGCAAGCAGCATCCCAAGGGAGATGATTTGCGCCAACGTTTTCATTTCACGAACCTCCTTACCGCTGAATGTCACCAATACGCGGCCCATAAATAGACGAACAACGTGTCGTTGTCCGACGCGTTGCGTCCGTTACCGTCGTAGTTGGATCGGGATCCAAGGTACTTAGTGAAGTGCGTGTATTGCAGGCCGACCCGGATGTTCTGCACCGGAATCCAGAAGATCTCGGGTATCCATCCCTGCGTGGCAGGCGAAAAGTTCGCGCTGCTGGCATAAGCCACGCTGTCGGTGCTACCCGTCACATTGAAGAAAGCGAGGCTCACGCCGTACTTGGCCTGATAGATGTACGACACTTTCAGCAGCATCGATTTTAGATTTGCCGACTGGCTGTCGCCCAAAACGAAATTATTCGGATCACTGATGTTTTCATGCGTGTAGCGTGCCTGTGCGGTAATCGTATGCGGCTCCAGAAGGTATTGATACTGCGCGTCCACACCGATATCGCGATAGCGGGTCACACCCTGCGTGAAGATCGGGAAAGCGTTTGGATCGTTGGGATAGACATCGGCAAGCAAGCCGAACGTCCCCACCATGATGTTGTGCGGACCCCATTCGCGCGTCAGCGCAACGCGCCAATACGGGTTGTAGCCTTTCAGATAGGTCTGCGGGTGGGCCAGGTCTCCGGCCTTGCTGCCATGGCTCAGAAACGACCAGATTCCGTCGGCGGTGCTGTACGCGGTCAGTTCCGCGTATACCATCTTGTTCCAGTACAGGTAGCCGCCAATGCCGACGACCTGCTGCGCCAATGCTCCCTCGATGAGAGGCGTGAACACCGGAGACCCAACCGCGCTCGTCGACGAAGAAAGGTAGGGGTAGCTCCATGCAGGCGCGGTGTTAAAGACGTCCTGCACAGTCGGGTTGTTGTGCAACGTTACGCCCAGTATGAAGTCGCTCGCTTCGCCGATGATCCGTTCCACGTAACGGACATCGGTGTTGTCCGATGCCCACTTACCGATCCACCTGCCGTCGCCATTCTGGTGATCGTAGTTCGTGTAGGTATATTGAGCGAACGCGCCGATCTTGTCGGTGATCTTCCCGGCGAGGAAAATGCTGGCCGCATCCCATGTCAGATTGCCGTCTTTGGGCGAGATGGGATTCCCGTTAGCATCGTTGTTATGCCGGGTCTTGGTCGCATCGACTGTTCCCATCACGGCGAGCGGGATGGTGCGTTCGCCGAGCGTATATCCGTTGAGCTTGAACATGCGCCCATACGGCGTGAGCTCGGGAAACTGACCACCGGCATGACACGCTACGCAGCTTTGTCCTGTTTGACGTGCGAATATAGGCAGAGCGTGTGCGATAGACGCCTGGAACAGACAAAGCGCCACGACGACTGCCGTCCAACCACAGCGAAGCATCCGATGAAATGCAGGAATACTGACAATAGTCTTTGCCATGGCTATATCTCCCTGCGCCGTGCTTCACATACTGACAGGTGCACCAAATAGTGCCTTGCGCGTTATACAGGTATGAAGACGAAAAATGATGGCCGAAAACTGGATCAGGCGACGCAGGCCC
>NZ_JBNDKT010000022.1:0-151270 GCF_050435685.1 Paraburkholderia sp. GAS448 | reverse complement strand
TACTACCGCGATGCGCGCATCCTGCCGATCTACGAAGGCACGACGGCGATTCAGGCGAACGACCTGATCGGCCGCAAGACGGTGCGCGACGGCGGCGCGGTGGCGAAGGCGCTGCTGGCCGAGGTTGCGCAGACGACCGAGGCGCTCGGGCGGCACGAGGGCGCGGCGTTCCGTTCGATGAAGCGTTACCTCGAGCAGGGACATCGCTCGCTGGCGGCGGCGGTTGATTTCGTCGTCGCGAACACGAAGACCGATCCGAACGCGGTGTTTGCCGGTAGCGTGCCGTACCTGAAGCTCGCGGGGATCGTGCTGGGCGGCTGGCAGATGGCGCGTGCGCTGCTGGTGGCGGCGGACAAGCAGTCGGAAGATCCGTCGTTCTACGGCGCGAAGATCGTGACTGCTCAGTTCTTTGCCGAACACGTGTTGCCGCAGGCGACGGCGCTCGAGGCGTCGATCGTGACAGCGAAGGGCGGCGAGGGGGTGCTGGCGCTGGGTGAAGACCAGTTCTGATGGTGCATGGCGGTTCGCGTCGGCCCGGCATCCGCGTCAGAAGACGGCCAGTAATACAATCGGCGCCTCGTAAGGCGCCGTTTGTATTGATCGGTCAGGCCGCGAAATTTCCCCGACCGACGCAGACAACGCGATGACCGTCAGGCGTATGCCGGGCGATGCGCTTCTCCGGTCTCGCCAAGATAGCGATGCACCGACAGATCGCCTGACTGGATCGCGGGCTGTTTGCCAGATATCAGATCGGCGAGCAGTTGGCCCGAACCGCATGACATCGTCCAGCCAAGCGTGCCGTGACCCGTGTTCAGGAACAGGTTCGACACCGGCGTGCGGCCGACGATCGGCGTGCCGTCCGGCGTCATCGGGCGCAGGCCCGTCCAGAAAGTTGCCTTCGCTGTGTCGCCACCGCCAGGGAACAGGTCGTTGACGCACATTTCGAGCGTCTCGCGACGCGCCCGGCGCAGCGTCTTGTCGAAGCCTACGATCTCCGCCATGCCGCCGACGCGAATCCGGTCGTCAAAGCGCGTGATGGCGATCTTGTACGTTTCGTCGAGCACCGTCGACACGGGAGCCGAAGCTGCGTCGACGATTGGCGCGGTGATCGAATAACCCTTGAGCGGGTAGACCGGAATCTTCACGATGCCGGACAGGAAGCGCGTGGAATACGAACCGAGCGCGACCACATACGCATCGGCACGCACCATTTCGCTGCCGCACTGCACGCCCACGATGCGGTCATGGGCCATGGCCAGTGCGTCGATCGGGGTGTTGTAGCGGAACTTCACGCCAAGCGCTTCGGCCATTGCCGCGAGGCGGGTCGTGAAGAGCTGGCAGTCGCCCGTTTCGTCGCCCGGCAGGCGCAGCCCGCCCGTCAGCTTGTGCGACGTCGCAGCGAGCGCCGGTTCGACGCGCGCGAGTTCAGCGGGCGTCAGCAGTTCATAAGGCACGTTGGCATCTTGGAGCACGGCGATATCCTTCGCGGCGCCGTCGAGTTGCTGTTGCGTGCGGAACAGTTGCAGCGTGCCGCCCGTACGGCCTTCGTACTGGATACCGGTATCGGCGCGCAGCGCCTGCAGGCAGTCGCGGCTATATTCGGCGAGACGGACCATGCGGCCCTTGTTCACTGCATAGCGCTCGGTCGTGCAGTTTTGCAGCATCTGCCACATCCACTTCAACTGGAACTGCGTGCCGTCGAGACGGATCGCGAGCGGCGCGTGCTTCTGGAACATCCATTTGACGGCCTTCAGCGGTACGCCAGGCGCCGCCCACGGTGCGGCATAGCCGGGAGAAATCTGCCCCGCGTTGGCAAAGCTGGTTTCGAGCGCCGGACCGGCCTCACGGTCGATCACGGTCACTTCGTGACCCGCGCGCGCAAGATAATAGGCGCTCGTTACCCCGACGACGCCACTGCCCAAAACGACGACTCGCATAGCTGCTCCAGAAAGGTCGAAAGGCTGACGGCGTCGGAATGTTCGATTAACGATGGATTACGCGGCCAACCCAGTGTTAACCGCTATACTATTGAGCTTCAGGTAGGTTTTGTTATTGTATTTTTTCGATTTTCAGTAAAAGTCATGCGAACCCAACGTCAACCGATCCGTGCTCTCGACAGGCTCGATCACAAGATCCTGAAACTGCTTCAGCAGGACGGCAGGATGGCGATGAAGGACCTGGCCGAGCAGGTCGGATTGTCGGTTACGCCCTGTATTGAGCGGGTCAAGCGCATGGAGCGCGACGGCGTCATCATGGGCTATTACGCGCGGGTCAATCCTGCTGAGCTTGGCGCGGCGTTGCTGGTGTTCGTGGAGATCACGCTCGACCACAAGAGCGGCAATATGTTCGACCAGTTTCGCCGCGAGGTTCAGAAGATTCCGGAAGTGCTGGAGTGCCATCTGGTGTCCGGCGACTTCGACTATCTGATCAAGGCGCGTATTGGCGAGATGGCCGACTACCGGAAACTGCTCGGCGACATCCTCCTGCAATTGCCGGGCGCGGTGCAGTCGAAAAGCTATGTGGTGATGGAAGAAATCAAGGAAACGTTGACGATTGCGGTCGGCGAATAGGCTGTTCGGACAGTCTCGACAAACGGCTCAGATGCTGTATATTTATACAGTATCTGAGCCGTTTGGTTTATCTTTCAGTGACCGATTCCGCCGACGAATTCCCCATCGCCCCGCCCGCGCCCCTCAAAGGGCGCGGTGCCGTCACGAATCTTCAGGGCCGCTATGAAGTCGACCAGCGCGAAGCATTCGACGATGGCTGGATCCTGTCGCCCGCCGATGAAGATGGCGGTGTGCCCGCTTTGCGCACGCAGGTCTTCGAGGAGCGCGCGAAAAGCATCCTGACCCATAACGCGTCGCCGGATATTCCTTTTGGCGTGTCGTTGAATCCGTACCGGGGCTGCGAGCACGGTTGCATCTATTGCTTTGCGCGGCCAACGCACAGCTATCTCGGTCTGTCGCCCGGGCTCGACTTCGAGAGCCGGATCTACGCGAAGGTCAACGCGCCGGAATTGCTCGTGCGCGAACTGTCGAAGAAATCCTATGTGCCAGAGCCGATTGCGCTTGGCGTCAATACGGATGCGTGGCAGCCCGTCGAGCGCGACCTGCGTCTCACGCGGCGGCTAATCGAGGTATTGCACGAGCGCGGGCATCCGTTTGCAGCCATCACGAAGTCGTCGTTGATAGAGCGCGATCTTGATCTTCTGGCGCCGATGGCCGCTCGCGGTCAGGTCATGGCAGCCATTACGATTACAACGCTCGATGCCGACATCGCCCGCACGCTGGAACCGCGTGCGGCAACGCCCGCGCGGCGGCTGCGTACCATCAGGACGTTGAGTGAAGCTGGCGTGCCGGTCGGCGTGAGCATCGCGCCGGTGATTCCGTTCGTCACCGAACCCGACATGGAGCGGGTGCTCGAAGCGTGCGCCGAGGCGGGCGCGTCGAGCGCGAGCTATATCGTCTTGCGCCTGCCATGGGAAGTGGCGCCGCTATTCAAAGACTGGCTTGCCGCTCATTTCCCGGATCGAGCTGATCGCGTGATGAGCCGCGTGCGCGATATGCGGGGCGGCAAAGACTATGACTCTTCGTTTGCGACGCGCATGAAGGGCGAAGGTCTGTGGGCGGATCTGCTCAAACAGCGTTTTCACAAGGCTGTCCGGCGGCTCGGATTGAACGGGCGACGGCACGGAATTCTGGATATGTCGCAATTCCGTCATCCAGAATTGGCGCCACGGCCAGCGCCGGGCGACCCACAACTGGACCTGTTCCAGGACTGATTCCGTCCGGGCGTCGAAGGGTCGTTATTGCGACAATTCCCTGGCTGCCTGAACCTGAGATTCGAAGTAGGTTTGAAACGACAGCGCAAGTCCGGTCATCAGCAAGAAAGCGCCAATCAGCAGCGAGAAAATCACGACGAAGATGACGGTCCAGCCGGAACGGCTGTGCTTCTGTGTGTGGGCATTGAACTGTGCATCCCACTTTTCATCGGGACGCAGTCCGTAGACGATCGCGGCAAGAAAGGCTGCCAGCAGCGATATCGCACCCGGAACGACGAGCACCCATCCGAGCGCCGATGCGCGTTCGGTTGCAGCGAGCAGAAGGAAGCCAGGGATGCCGACGATCGTGCCGAGCAGATGCGCCCAGCCGTAGATGTCGCGCAGACCGTACAAATAGAAGCGATGTGCGCCGAGGCTGCCGAAGAAGAACGCGAGTGCGGCGGTAAGTGTCTTGGATCGGAAGCGCGGGAAAGTCGAAGCAGCGGTGGACATGAGCGGAAGCAGGTGACAGGCAGCGGATTGACGCTTGCGGCGCGTGGGACACGGGGCGCGGCGCGGGTGCGCTCGGGCCGACGCGCATTCTACGCCGGTCGCGCAGCGGTGGTCACGTGTCCCGGGGTCACATTGGCGCTTCTCTCGACTGCTCGCTCCGATCGTACGGGTGTTCAGGGCGCGGCATACGTCACGCGGTAGATCGCACCGGCGTAGTCGTCGCTGATCAGCAGGGAGCCGTCGGGCATCGGCAGAACGTCAGCGGGCCGGCCCCACACGCTATCGTCGGGCATCAGCCAGCCCTGGACGAAAACTTCCTGTCGCGGATTGCTGCCGTCAGCATTCACCATGACGCTGACGACCCGATAGCCCACCTTCCTGCTCCGGTTCCACGAACCGTGCTCGGCGATAAAAATATTGTCGCGGTAGCTGGCGGGGAACATCGAGCCTGTATAAAAGCGCATGCCCAGCGACGCGACGTGTGCGCCGAGCCTGGCAACCGGCGGTGTGAATGTGCTGCAAGGGTGATCTTTCCCGTATTCGGGGTCGGATACTTCGGCGCCGTGGCAGAACGGGTAGCCGAAGTCCATGCCGACGCGCGGTGCACGATTGAGCTTGTCGTCGGGAGTGTCGTCGCCGAGCAGGTCGCGGCCGTTGTCGGTGAACCACAATTCGCGGGTCGTCGGATGCCACGCAAATCCGACCGTATTGCGAACGCCCCGGGCGATCGTTTCGTAATGGCTGCCGTCGGCGTCCATGCGACCAATCATTGCGTAGCGGTCGCGATCGGGCAGGCAGATATTGCAGGGTGCGCCTTGTGGCACGTACAGCTTGCCATCGGGCCCGAATGCGATGAATTTCCAGCCGTGATGGCGGTCGGCAGGCAGGGCATCGGTGACTACCGTGGGTGTCGGAGGCTGGGCCAGATGGTCGTCGATGGCATCGAAGCGCAAGATCTTCGAGACTGCCGATACGTACAGCGCGCCGTCATGCCATGCCACGCCAACCGGCATTTCCAGCCCCGACGCGATCACATGATGGGCGACGGCCCGCCCATCACGCAGTTCGAGCGCATAAACATGGCCGCCCATGCTGCCGATATACAGGATGCCTTTCGGCGAGAGCGCCATTTCCCGGGCAGCCGGCACTTCGTCGGACACGACTTCGATCCGGAAGCCCGGCGGCAATTTGAGGCGGTCAATGGGAAGTGCTGCCAGCGCGGGGGCTGCGGTCGCAATAAACAGAAAAAACGAGAACAGCAGACGGATCCAGCGGGATGAGATCCCATGCGCCCGGCGGGCGGCTGGGATGCTTGCAAAAGCAGGTTTCACGAGGCTCCTGATGCACATTGATCGGCGGTTGGGCGGGCGATTGCGGGGCGCTGTGGATGAAGGAATGATGGGCCTGCGCAACTGCGCTTTCCAGTTTATCCCGGTAAGTGTTTGTTATGGCGTTGCTTTCGGGCTATAATTGCCTGTTTCAGTGGTCCCGAACCCCGGTTTTCAAGGATTCTAGTATGGTCATCATCCGCTTGGCTCGTGGCGGCTCCAAGAAGCGCCCGTTCTACAACATCGTCGCAACCGATTCGCGTAACCGTCGTGACGGTCGCTTCATCGAACGCGTTGGCTTCTACAACCCGGTCGCTACGAAGGGTGAGTCGCTGCGTATCGCTCAAGACCGCCTGACTTACTGGCAAGGCGTTGGCGCGCAACTGTCGCCGACGGTCGAGCGTCTCGTGAAGGAAGCGCAAAAGGCGCAGCCGGCTGCCTGATGGTAGCTTGCGTGCACATCGCGGGCGGGTCGGGCGAATGCTGCGGCGTGCCGGGTGCGCAGGTTTTTCGGAAGTTGGCTGCGAGGTCCGCTGATGTCCGCGAGTGATTCCGGCGGCTCAGGCCGCGCCAAGACTGCAAACCGTAGTCAGGCGTCGTTTGGTGCGTTCGTCCGTAAGCCGGTCGAACGGATCGCAGCAAAAGAGGTCGAGTCGAGTGCTGCAGAAATGCGTGCCGAGTCGACGGAAAGCTGGCCGGACGACGCCGTCGAAGTCGGTGCGATTGTCGATGCGTACGGTCTCAAAGGCTGGGTAAAGGTGGCCGCGCATGCGGACGCCGGGCGGGGCGGCGACGCCTTGCTGAGCGCGAAGCGCTGGTGGCTCATGAAGGGCCGCGAGCGGCGTTCTGCTCCAGTACTGCACTCGAAGGTCCACAGTGACAGCATCGTTGCCCACATGGGTGGCGTTGCCGATCGTGATGTGGCGCTATCGATACGCGGTTACAGCGTGTACATCCGCCGCAGTGATTTCCCGACGCTCGACGCCGATGAATTTTACTGGGTCGACCTGCTCGGCCTGGGTGTCGTCAACGAAGCGGGCGTCGCACTCGGCACGGTTGCTGACATGATCGACAACGGTGCGCATTCGGTGCTGCGCGTCGAGTATCCGTCGACAGGCAAGGATGGCAAGCCGGTAACCGGTGAACGTTTGATCCCGTTCGTCGGTGTCTATGTCAAAACGGTGGATCAGGCGGCGAAGCAGATCATCGTCGACTGGGAAGCCGATTATTAAACACAATTCGCTGAACGGAGAGAGCGATGCAGTTCGATGTCGTTACGCTCTTTCCTGAGATGTTTCGTGCGCTGACCGATTGGGGCATCACAAGCCGGGCGGCGAAGCAGCAGCGCTACGGTTTGCGCACGTGGAATCCCCGCGATTTCACGACGGACAACTACCGTACCATCGACGATCGCCCGTATGGCGGTGGCCCCGGTATGGTGATGCTGGCGAAGCCGCTGGAAGATGCGATTGGCGCGGCGAAAGCGGCGCAGGCAGAGCAGGGCGTGACCGGTTCGCGTGTTGTGATGATGTCTCCGCAAGGCGCGACGCTCAATCATGATCGGGTAATGCGATTTGCGGAGGAGCCTGGCCTGATCGTGTTGTGCGGCCGGTACGAAGCAATCGATCAGCGTCTGATCGATCGTTGCGTCGATGAAGAGGTCAGTCTTGGCGATTTTGTGTTGTCAGGCGGTGAATTGCCTGCGATGGCGCTAATGGATGCAGTTGTGCGCCAGTTGCCGGGTGTGCTGAACGACTCGCAATCGGCGGTGCAGGACAGTTTCGTCGACGTGTTGCTTGATTGTCCGCACTACACCCGGCCGGAAGAATACGACGGCGTGCGCGTCCCCGATGTGCTGCTTGGCGGCCATCATGCGGAGATCGAGCAGTGGCGTCGCCGTGAAGCATTGCGCAATACACTGGTGAAGCGCCCCGATCTGATCGAGCGCGCCAGAAAGTACAAGATGTTGAGCCGCGCCGATGAGGCGTGGCTTGCAAGTCTCGCGAAGGAAGTGTCGAAGGCGTAAAGCCTGCGTCATTCCGGGCGAGCACCAGGCGGCGTCGTACATGCGTGTGCGGCGCCAGATGTGAACCCATCCTCTATCGGGGCCGTCGCCGCGCGTGAAACGCAAGGCAGGTACGAACGCCGACAAGATGGACTTAGGAGTCAGTGATGAATCTGATTGCAAAACTCGAGCAGGAAGAAATCGAGCGCGCGCTCGCAGGCAAGACCATCCCCGAATTCGCCCCTGGCGACACGGTGATCGTGAGCGTGAACGTCGTCGAAGGTACGCGCAAGCGTGTTCAGGCCTACGAAGGCGTCGTGATTGCCAAGCGCAACCGCGGCCTCAACTCGTCGTTCATCGTCCGCAAGATTTCGTCGGGCGAAGGCGTTGAGCGTACGTTCCAGACGTACTCGCCGCTTTTGGCAAGCATCGTCGTGAAGCGTCGTGGCGATGTGCGTCGCGCGAAGCTGTACTACCTGCGCGATCGTTCGGGCAAGTCGGCCCGGATCAAGGAAAAGCTGGTCTCGAAAGACCGCGCTGCTTCCCAGGCGTAAAAGCTGTAAGAAAAAGCACCCCTCGCGGGTGCTTTTTTCTTTGGTCAGTCAGAATAGCGGTATGTCCAATGCCACTCGCCAGTTCCGGGAATCCCGTTGATCCGCCCTGTTTTTGAACCCGAAGCCCTGCCTGTCGAAGCGACGGGCGCCGATCTGCCGCCAGTTGCCCCCGAACGTCTGACGCCAGACGGGTTGCGCGTGCGGTTCGAGCAGCGTTTGCAGTGGGCGCCGGAGCCGATCGTCGAATCCCGTCTGCGGGAGGGCGATCCGCGGCTCGCGGCGGTGTTGATGCCGCTTGTCGTGCGCGAAGAGGGTCTCACGGTGCTGCTTACACAGCGAGCTGACCACCTGAACGACCACGCCGGCCAGGTTAGTTTCCCGGGCGGGCGTCAGGAGCCGTACGACGCCGACGCGACCGCCACCGCGTTGCGCGAGGCGCAAGAGGAAGTCGCCCTGGATCCGGCGCGCGTCGAGATACTCGGATCCTTGCCGGACTATCTGACTGGCACCGGTTTTCGGGTCACGCCCGTGGTCGGTCTCGTCCACCCGCCGTTTACCGTCGAAGCGGACACGCTCGAGGTCGCGGAAATCTTCGAAGTGCCGCTCAGCTTTCTGATGGATCCTGCCTGTCACGAGGTGCGTGTGTTTCGCTGGGAAGGCGGCGAGCGTCGTTTTTTCGCGATGCCGTACCCGCGCGCTGAATCAGAGGGTCATCACTTCATCTGGGGGGCAACGGCGGGTATGTTGCGCAATTTCTATCGCTTTCTCGTCGCCTGAGTTCCGGGGCCGGCCAACACGCCGGCGGTTTGCGGCCGTCGCACGTTCAGGCTCATCCGACCCTGTGCTATCGTTATAAAACAAAACCGAAATAAACTCGAAAAGCACGGCGCATCGCATGACTTTTTTCTCTGTATTGCTGGCTCTCATTATCGAACAGCTGCGCGCGCTGTCGCCGAACAACCCGGTGTCGGCGTTGCTTCAATACCATGCGGAATCGGCCGCGCAGGGCTTCGATGCGGGCAAGCAGAAGCACGGCGTTCTCGCCTGGCTGGCCGTTGTGTTGCCCTGGACGCTTTTCGTCGGTCTCGTCTACTACGTACTGTACGAGATCAACTTCGTGCTGGCGTTCCTGTGGAACGTGGTCGTGGTGTATTTCACCCTCGGTTTCCGGCAGTTCAGTCACTACTTCACCGATATCCACCTCGCGCTCAACAACGACGACGTGCCGCGCGCGCGTGAGATTCTCAAGGAGTGGACGGGCCTCGATACCGTCGACATGCCGGTCAGCGAGATCGTGCGCCACACCTTGATTCATGCTGTCGTGGCTTCGCATCGTCACGTGTTTGGGGTGTTCTTCTGGTTCCTGATACCGGTGGGGCCGGCGGGTGCGGTGCTGTATCGCATCGCCGAGTATCTGGCGCGCACGTGGTCCAAACCCGCTGACGATCGCACGCCGGCGTTTTCCACGTTCGCGCAGCGTGCCTTCTTCGTGATCGACTGGGTGCCGGCGCGGCTGACGTCGCTGGGCTTTGCGATTGTCGGCAACTTCGAAGATGCGATTTATGCGTGGCGTAACCACGCGCGTCAGTGGCCAGATGCAAACGACGGCGTTTTGCTGGCCGCAGGCAGTGGTGCCCTGGGTGCGCGTCTGAGCGGGCCGCTCGCCGAGCCATCGAGCCTCGACGCATTGTCCACCGGCGACGGTGGTCCAATGCCAGTGGGTGATGACTGCACGCCGCGCACGCTGCAATCGGCCGTTGGCCTCGTGTGGCGCGCCGTGATCCTGTGGATGATTCTGCTGTTGATGCTGACGATTGCCGTCTGGCTCGCCTGACTGACTCGACGGAGCGTTGATCCGTGGTACTGCAAAAAGCCGGCAATGCCGGCTTTCTTTTTGGTGCGCCTCGCTCCGTGAGGGAGCGTTAGCCGTCCAGCGGATCCCGAGCGGTGCCGCACTGCCAGCACACGGTGAACTGCGCCTCGAGGATCTCGCCGCATTGATGACACCGCCACGGCGGCGTGCCGGCCGCCGGTCCGTTGGAAGCCGCTTCGATCAACTTTCTCGCCAGCATCTCGTCCCGCTCGTCGACGAGCCATAGCTCTGGCGCGCATTGCTCCGCCGGGATCTCGCCGAGCGCGCCGTTCAGATATCGGTTATGCAATTCACATGAAATGCCTGCTGCCGACAGCACATTGATCCAATGCTGTCCGATCAGCACATTCGGCGCACGCATCAGTTTCATCATGGGCGGGGAAGGGCGCGTTGATTGTCAGCGGACAATCTGGCTCGCCTCGTGAACGAGTTGAGCATACAGCGCTTGCCGTTCGCGCGCGATGCGGCCGTCTTCAACGGCTGCGAGAATCGCGCAGCCCGGTTCCTGAAGATGATGACAGTTGTAGAAGCGGCAGTCAGCCAGCAGCGGACGAAACTCCGGGAATGCCCGTTCGAGACGACCTTCTGTCAGGTGATGCAGGCCGAATTCCTGAAAACCCGGCGAATCGGTCAGCGAGCCGCCTTCGGGCAGCGGATAGAGCCGGGTATAGGTCGTCGTGTGACGGCCACTGTTGAGCGCCGTGGATATTTCGCGTGTCGCAACTTCCGCATCCGGCACGAGCAGATTCACGAGCGTCGACTTGCCCATGCCTGACTGGCCCAGCAGCAGCGTCGAATGACCATGCAGATGTTCGGAGAGTGCCGCGCGGGCGGCGTCGGGCTGCATCTTGATCGACACTTCGACCACCGGATACCCCAGTTCGCGATAGCGCGCGAGCCGCGCCCGCGCGCCGGGTAACGCTGCTTCGACGTCGATCTTGTTCAGCACGATCAGCGGTTTGAGTTCGTTCGCTTCCGCGGCGACCAGCGCGCGACCGAGCAGATCCTCGCTGAAGTGCGGCTCGGTGGCCAGTACGATCAGCAACTGATCGAGATTCGCTGCAAAGAGCTTCGACTTGTACTGATCCGATCGATAGAGCAGATTGCGCCGCTCGTCGATGGCGACGATCACGCCCTGGTCAGCGGAAGCCGCTTCATAGGTCACGCGATCGCCGACCGCCACCTCGCTGCGCTTGCCTCGCGGGAAGCACTGCAGCGGGGCGCCGCCATCGTCGGGCACGACCAGGTAGTGGCGCCCATGCGCGGCGACGACGAGTCCGTGCACCCGCGCAAGCGCGCTGGCCGCGGCGCGCGCTGCCTTCGGCGAGCGGCCGCTCATGCGTGCCGCAGCAGGCGGTCGATCCGCTGCGACGCCGGCGGATGCGAGTAGTAGAACGCGGTGTAGAGTGGATCGGGCGTGAGCGTCGACGCATTGTCTTCATACAGCTTGACGAGCGCGTTGACGAGATCCTGGGCGTCGGTCTGGGTGGCGGCGAAGGCGTCGGCTTCAAACTCGTGCTTGCGCGAGCTGAGGCTGCCGAGCGGCGTCACGAAGAACAGAAACACGGGGACGGCGAGGAAGAACAGCACGAGCGCGAGCCCGCTGTTACCGCCGATGAGCGACGGCCGCACCCCCAGGCCTTCATAGAACCACACGCGCTGCGACAGCCAGCCGAGCAGCGCGAGCATCGCGAGGCTGATCGCGAACGTGACGATCATCCGCTTGATCACGTGACGCCGCTTGAAGTGACCGAGTTCGTGCGCAAGCACCGCCTCGATTTCATTGCCCGACAGGCGTGCGAGCAGCGTGTCGAAGAACACGATGCGCTTCGCTGCGCCAAACCCGGTGAAATAGGCGTTGCCGTGTGCGGAGCGACGGCTGCCGTCCATCACGAAGAGACCTTTGGCGGCGAACCCGCAACGCTTCATCAGCGCCTCGATACGGTTTTTCAGCGCTTCGTCCTTGAGCGGCTCGAACTTGTTGAAGAGCGGGGCGATGAACGACGGATACAGCACCAGCACCAGCATCTGGAACACAACCCACACGACCCACGTCCACAGCCACCACAGGCTGCCGGCCTGATTCATCAGCCACAGCACGACGAACAGCAGCGGCAGGCCGAACGCCACGCCGAGCAGCGTGCCCTTGATACGGTCCACTAAAAAGATGCGCTTGCTCATCCGGTTGAAGCCAAACCGCTCTTCGATGACGAACTGCCGGTAGTACTCGAACGGCAGGTCGAGCACGCTCGTAATTGCGATCACCGCCGCCACCAGTGCGATCTGGCCAGCATAGCCGCGGCCGAGCCAGTCGGAGATGGCCAGATCGAGGGCCTGCACGCCGCCGAGCAGCGTCAGCCCGATCAGCACCGCGGCGCTGACGACGATTTCCATCATCGTGAGCCGGGTGCGTTCGACAGTGTAATCGGCGGCCCTCTGATGGGCCGCGAGCGGGATCGTCCCGGCAAACTGCGGGGGCACCTGATTGCGGTGCGCCGCGACGAAGCGTGTCTGCCGCGACGCGAGCCAGAGTTTGGTCGCGACCATCGCGGCAACGGCGATGACGAACAGAACGGTGAAGTACAGGGTAGGCATCCGGGGAATCCGTGGTATCTATGCGAGAATTATATGTTTCTTCCGCCGCGTGGGCGGGATGCGCTCATTCGAACTGTTTCAACGGCATTCGGGCGTGCCGCGGACCGCGAACGACGGCATGACGGCCTCGCCCTACGCCGCTCCTTATCCGACAACCCGTCCCGACCACAGCAAGGTTGCCTTTCATGACTGACACCCTCGACCCCATCGACCAGCCAACGCTCGTACGCAGCGACATGAACCTCATCTGGCTCGACATGGAAATGACCGGTCTCGAGCCCGACACTGACCGTATCATCGAGATCGCCGTAGTGGTGACCAATTCAACGCTCGACAGGCTGGTCGAAGGACCGGTGATCGCGATCCATCAGAGCGATGAAACGCTCGACAGGATGGATCAATGGAACAAGAACACGCATGGCCGCTCGGGTCTGATCGACCGGGTGCGCGCGTCGACGGTCAGCGAAGCCGAAGCCACCGAACAGATCCGGGCGTTTCTCGGCGAATACGTGCCGCCGGGCAAGTCGCCGATGTGCGGCAACTCGATCTGTCAGGACCGCCGCTTCATGGCGCGCTGGATGCCGGAACTGGAGCAATTCTTCCACTACCGCAATCTCGACGTCAGCACGCTGAAGGAACTGTGCCGCCGCTGGCAGCCGACGATCTACAAGGGCTTCCAGAAGCGCGCAATGCATACCGCGCTCGCTGACATTCACGAATCGATCGACGAGCTGAAGTACTACCGCCAGCATTTTCTGATCCCCGAAGCCAGTGCCCCAGGTGCCGCGGCGGTGGCGATCTGAGGCAAGGCGCCGTTACCGGGGAGCGCGCTGCGCGCTCTTCGGCCGGAATGCCGTGACGACGGCGCTGTTCGTTTCCACGTACGGCCCGCCGATCAGGTCGACGCAATACGGCACCGCAGCAAAGATACCGGGCACTTTCACGTTACCCGTTTCATCGCGCAACCCTTCCAGCGTTTCACGAATCGACTTCGGCTGACCGGGCAGGTTGACGATCAGCGCCGCGCGGCTGGCAGTCTCGCGGATCACGGCGACCTGCCGCGACAGAATCGCGGTCGGCACGAAATTCAGGCTGATCTGCCGCATCTGTTCGCCAAATCCCGGCATTTCCTTCGTTCCCACTGCCAGCGTTGCCTCGGGCGTGACGTCGCGCCGCGCGGGGCCGGTGCCGCCGGTCGTCAGTACGAGGTCGCAGCCGGTTTCGTCGACCAGTTCGATCAGCGTCGCCGAGATCGTCGCGGCGTCGTCCTGGATCAGCCGGGTTTCAGCGCGCCATGGCGAGATCAAGGCGCGTCCCAGCCACTCCTCGAGCGCCGGAATGCCCTTGTCCTCATAGACGCCGCTACTGGCGCGGTCGCTGATCGACACGAGGCCGATCAGGATTTCGTCGGGATGGTTACGCGTGGGTATCGTCATCGTCGTCATCAAGGGCGTCCGCATCGGCTTCGTCGTCGTCTTCGGCGCCTGCCTTGCTGGCGTCCTTGATCCACTGGAACAGTTCACGGAAATAGCGCGGCGGCTTGCCCTGCTCCGACTCCTTGCGCGCGTTGCGGATCAGCGTGCGCCCTTCCTGCGGATCGACGGCCGGGTGCTGGCGGATAAATTCGGTCAGCGCCGCATCGTCGGCCAGCAGTTTTTCGCGGGTGCGCTCGATCCAGTGCAGACGCGCCGTTTCGGCCTTGTTGATGCCACGGTAGCTGTCGAGCGCGGTGCGCAGCGCGGCCGTTTCCTCTTCCAGCAGCGATCGCATCACGCGCCCGACATACTGGACCTGGCGCCGCTTGCCTTCGTGATCGGTTATACGGCGCGCTTCGCGGACGGCGTCGCCGAGCGCTTCGGGCATGGGCATGCGCTTGAGCGCGTCTTTCGGCAGCGCGATCAGCGCCTCGCCCAGCTCCTGCAGCGCGTGCATTTCACGCTTGAGCTGCGATTTGCTGGGACGGTCGTACCCGTTTTCGTCGACGACGGGTTCGGCATGGATGGGTTGAGTGCGGGTTTTGCGTGTCATGGCGATATTGTAGCGTGCCGTGCCTGCCGAACCGGCGGGCGGGATGGCTAAACCTGACGAACCGGTCGCCGCGCGAAGGTGGCCCGAAGATCCGTTGAAGCCCAGGTGCGGCGGCGCGGACCTTGCTATGATCGCGAGATACGTAACTTCACCGATGCAAAAACAAAGCCGGGCCGCTTTTTGGCCCCAAACTGGACGGCAACGACGATGGCAGCAGACACCGACATGGACGTCAAACAGCGCTTTTTCCCGCACACGCAGGACGAACTGAAGCAGATCGCAGAAGACATTCTGCGCCACGCCAAGGCGATCGGCGGCACCGACGCGGCGACCGAAATCTCTGAAGGTGACGGTCTGTCGGTCTCCGTGCGACGCGGCGAAGTCGAAACGATCGAGCACAACCGCGACAAGATGGTCGGCGTGACGGTCTTCATCGGCAACAAGCGCGGCAATGCCAGCACCTCCGACTTCTCGTCACAGGCCTTGAAGGACACGGTGGCGGCCGCGTACAACATCGCCCGCTTTACCGCCGAGGACGACTGCGCCGGTCTCGCCGAACGCGAACTGCTCGAAACCGACCCGCGCGATCTCGACCTGTATCACCCGTGGAATCTCTCCGCCGACGAAGCGGTCGAGATCGCCCGCCGGGCCGAGGACGCCGCGTTCGCCACCAGCCCGCAGATCCGCAATTCGGAAGGCGCGAGCGTGTCCGCCCAGCATTCGCAGTTTGTGCTGGCGACGTCGCGCGGGTTTCTCGCCGGCTATCCGTATTCGCGTCACTACATCGCCTGCGCGCCGATCGCGGGCAGCGGCCGCAACATGCAGCGCGACGACTGGTACACCTCGAAGCGCAGCGCCGACGAACTCGCGGACCCGGAAGCCGTCGGCCGCTATGCCGCCGAACGGGCGCTCGCAAGAACAGGCGCGCGCGGCCTGGATACCCGCAAGGTGCCGGTGCTGTTCGAAGCGCCGCTCGCCGCGGGCCTGCTTGGCGCATTTGTCCAGGCGACGAGCGGCGGTGCGTTGTACCGCAAGACGTCGTTCCTCGTCGACAGCCTCGGCAAGCCGGTCTTCGCGCCGCACGTGCAGATCGTCGAGGATCCGCATACGCCGCGCGCAATGGGCAGCGCGCCGTTCGACGAGGAAGGCGTGCGCACCCGGCAGCGGTCGGTGGTCAAGGACGGTGTGGTCGAAGGCTATTTCCTGTCGACGTATTCGGCGCGCAAGCTCGGCATGCAGACGACCGGCAATGCCGGCGGCTCTCACAACCTGTCGCTCAGAAGCTCCCAGACCCGCCCGGAAGACGACTTCGAGGCAATGCTCAAGAAGCTCGGTACCGGCCTGCTGCTGACCGAACTGATGGGGCAGGGCGTGAACTACGTGACGGGCGACTATTCACGCGGCGCATCGGGTTTCTGGGTCGAGAACGGCAAGATCCAGTATCCGGTCGAGGAAATCACCGTGGCGGGCACCTTGCAGGAGATGTTCCATCACATCGTCGCGATCGGCTCGGACACGATTGTGCGCGGCACCAAGCAGACCGGTTCGGTGCTGATCGAGCGGATGACGATCGCGGGGCAATAAACGGTTGCTCTACCGTCTTAGCTGCAGGCGGCAAAAGAAAAACGCCACGGAGAAACCGTGGCGTTTTTTTATCCTGGAGCGGTGCCACGCTGGCAGCGCTGGAAACGACAAACGACAAACGACAAACGTCAGACGCCCCTGCGCCGATACCTGACGAACGCGTAATCGAATTCGTTCGGCGCATGCGCGCGATGCGTTTCGCGTGCGACTTCTTCCCACAAAACCGGATCGGGCGCGGGAAACGTCGCGTCGCCGTGGAAATCGGCGGAAATCTCGGTCATCACCAGCTCGTCGGCGAGGCGGAGTCCTTCGTCATAGAGTTGCGCGCCGCCTATCAGAAACGCCTCTGGCGCCTGATCCTGCGCGGCGAGCGCAAGCGCCTCATCGAGGCTCGTGACGGTGTCGCAACCGTTGAAGCGCCGCGTGGCGTCGCGCGTGACGACGATGTTGCGGCGTCCCGGCAGCGCGCGGCCGATCGACTCATGGGTCTTGCGGCCCATGATGATGGGCGCGCCCATCGTCGTGCGCTTGAAGAAGGCAAGGTCTTCGGGCAGCCGCCAGGGCAGTTGGTTGTCGCGGCCGATCACGCCGTTGCGGGCGCGAGCGACGATCAGGGTGAGCGTCGTCATCGAGTCAAAAGGAAACGTAGTCGTTCCGATTCTACCTGACGGGCGCGCCCCGTCTCCCGGCCACGAGGCAGCCCGGCCATGGATGCGCGTCACTCGTGATGCTCGCCGTCGCCAGAGAGCCCCTTGTCGTCCTGGCCGTTTGCTTCGCGCAGACCGTGCGCGCCCATCAGCCGGTATAGCGTGACGCGCGAAATGCCAAGGTCGGCAGCCGCTTCGTTCAGCCGGTGGCGATGACGCAGCAGCGCCGATTCGATTGCCCGCTTCTCGGCTGCTTCGCGCGCCTGCGAAAGGCTCATGGTCTGCTGCTCGGTGAAGTGCGCGAGATCGAGATCCTCCGCTGAAATCAGCTTGTTTTCGGCCATCACGATGGCGCGCCGCACGCGATTGATGAGCTCGCGCACGTTGCCCGGCCAGTTGTAGTTGTACATCGCCTCGATCGCCGACGGCGTGAAGCCGCGAATCTTGCGCCCGCTGTCCGTCTTGAACTTGTGCAGGATGTGATGCGCGAGAATCTCGATGTCCTTGCCGCGTGCGCGCAGCGGCGGCTCGTCCACGCGCAGCACGCACAGACGGTGAAACAGGTCCGCGCGGAACCGTCCTTCGCGCATCGCATTTTCGAGGTCGATGTGGGTGGCGGAAATGATCCGCACGTCGACCGCAATCGACTCGCGGCCGCCAAGCCGTTCGATCTTGCCCTCCTGCAGGAAGCGCAACAGGCTTGCCTGGCTTTCCATCGGCAGGTCGCCGATTTCGTCGAGAAAGAGCGTTCCGCCATTGGCCGCTTCGACGCGCCCGATCTTGCGCTGGTTGGCGCCCGTGAACGCGCCGCGTTCGTAGCCGAACAGTTCGGACTGCAGCAGATGGTGCGGAATCGAGCCGCAGTTGATCGGCACGAACGGCGCCTTGCGACGCGGCGAGCGTTCATGGATGGCGAGGGCTGTCAGCTCCTTGCCGGTGCCCGACTCGCCGGAGATGAACACGCTCGCGTCGGTATTGGCGACCTTGCGGATCGTGCGGAAGAGCTGTTGCATCGCTTCGCAGGTGCCGACCATTTCGTCGTCGCCGCACACCGGAACGCTCGCAACCATGTCGGGATCGCACAGCGACACCATGCCGAATGCATGACCGACCAGATAGTCGAGCGTCGCGTTCGCGACCGGCGTCTTCACGTAGTCGAAGCAGTAGTGGCGGATGAGGCGCCGGGCTTCCGGATCCGTGAGACGGTCCGCCGTGGCGAGCGCGATCCAGCCCACCTGCTGCTGCCGCAGACTGCCTTCGAGCGTCGGCAGGTCGCGTATGGCGAAGCTCGTCAGATCGATGATGCCGGCGCAGGCCATGTCCGGCTTCAGCAGCCGGCCGAGTTCGTGTGCGGAACGCGCGACCACCACCGTCCAGCCGCGACTTTTCAGATGGGCGCTCAGCGTTTCGTCCGGCACCCGCGCGACATACACCAGCGTGCGTTCCGACGGGGCGGAGAGGCGTTCCGCGCCGTTCATGAATTCCTGTCGGCCTTCCGGCTGTCGTACGACCGGCGTTTCGTCCGGAAGTCCCGGCGGCGTCTCGTTCGGGATGGCCAGCGACAGGTGCGTGCCGGCGCCTGAAAGCGGAGTGACGGTAGTCAGATGGGGTGATTCGCGCACGATCGGCCTCGTATCGTTGGCACGTCAGAAAGTGTAGGGAAAGCGCACGCCGACGACAAAGTTCGGCGCGTCGGGTGTCATGCCCACCGATACCGCGCCGTTGATCGTCAGATGCTTGTTCACTACGTGGTTCAAGCCAAAATTCAATACCGCTGCGGTGGTTTCGCTGCCCGGCACCTTCACGTAGTCGCCGCCCGGCGCTCTCGTTTTCGAAGCCGGTTGAATCGCCATCGTGTAGGAAATGCTTGCTGAATCCTTGTCCGAGAACGCGAGCGCGACGCCGCCGCCGAACTGCCAGATGTCGCCGAGCTTGACGGTCGCCGGTTCGGTCTGGCCAACCACCGACGAGATATCCGCGAACGAACGGGCGATGTTGTACGTGTAAGAGAGACTGCCGAACAGCACGACCGGATCGTACGTCTTCAGCACCGACATCCCGGCTGTCAGGTTCCAGAAGCCGGTGCCCGTGGGCAGCTTGGTCGGTGCGACGAGATTCGTGTTGTCCGGTTCAAGCTGGATGACCTTGATGCCGAAGGGTGAGGTACCGGTTGGCGACTTCACGCGCAGGCTGCCGACGATGTCCGGAATATCGTTGGTTTCCTTCACGAACTGATAGTAGACCCCGAAGTTTACGTCTCCAATCGCATGCGAACTGACCGATGCATCCGACAGCGTATTGGCCGCTCCGCCCGCACCCCCGACGATAAAGTTGCTGTAGCGATAGATATACGGCACGTCGACGTCGACGCTGATCCGGTCGGTCAGGCCGTAGCGCGTGTCGAGGTCGGCCATCACCTGGTGCGACTTCGTCTGTCCCAGGTTGATGTTGCCGAGGAAGATCGCGTCGAGCGCGAGGAACCCGGACAGCTGCAGCTGACGGCGGTCGTAGTACGTGTCGCTGATGCCCCAGTCCAGAGTCAGCTTATGGTCGAAGAGGGGTGCGTGTTCGCGCTGCACGACGGCCTGTTCTGCCTGGGTACGGACAGGCTCGGCTGCCCGCTGGGTCTGGCCGATCGTGCCGTCGGGATTTTCCGGTGCGCCGGTGGCGGCGGAACTGCCGGCCTCCGGTGAAGGGGGATTGACCGGCACGCCGGTTGCCGTGCCCGTTGCGCCGCCCGGCGCGGGTGCGCCCGGGGTCACCTGCGCGAGCGGCGGCAACGGCACTGGCAGGCCATCCGCGCCCGGCTGGTCGGCGACGGCCTCCGAGCCGGCGGGCGCACCGTTGCCGGGTGCGCCGCGCCCGCGCTGGGCCATTTCCAGGTTCGTGACCTGGCGTTCAAGTGAACGGATCTGCTTCTGCTGCTCGTCGACGACGCGCATCAGCGTATTCAGCCGGTCTTCGACCGACTGGCCTGCAAGCGCCTGCGCGCCGGCCCCCTGCGAAAGCGCGAATAGCATCACGGCGGCCGGAATGGCCGCGAGGGCACTACGCGGCCCTCTAGTCCATGAATAGTTCGTCATTCTTGTGTCCCCCGGTAAAACAGTCGCGCGGTGCCGGTCTCCTTGTGCATCGCGCGGTCGTCAAAGCCTTTTCTGTCTGCGGTCTCCAGTAGCGGGTGGCTGCCCGACTCATCTCCTTGAGTTTTGCAGGGCTTGCAGAACGCCAAGCTGCTGCTGCATGAGTGGCGACATCTGCTGTGTCTGCAGATGCAGTTGCAACTGGTTGGCGACCTGCTGGTTGTTACCTGCGATCTGCAGCAGTTGCGCGATCGAGCCGGCCTGTTGTGCGTTATTTGGCGCGATCGTCTGCGTGGCAAGACCGGCGGGCGTCTGCAAGGCAACTGTCACGCCGCCGGTGCCGAACGAAATGCCGGCTTTGATGGTGCCGGTCGAATTGGAGGCGCTCGCAGCCGGCGCATTCGTGCCGCCTGCGAAGTTGGCGAGCTGCGCCGCGTTGTTGTTGAAATCGATCTGCGCAGCATTGACGCCGACATTGCCATCACCTGCCACCTGGGTGACCTGCGATACCCCGTTCACCGAAACGCCCTGTCCCCCGGTCGCGTGGGCGGTCGGACTGGCGCCGTTGTTGTGTTGGGCGGCCGCATTGGCGCCGTTATTGTGTTGGGCGGCGGCCCTGTCTTCTGTGACCTTCACCATCGTGTTCGCCTTTGCGGTGATCTCGTTTTGCATGTTCTGCGCGACGGTGAGGGCGCCTTGCGCGATTGCGGTCGCGCCGTTGGGCATCTTCCATTCAGAAAGGACGCTCAGCACGAACCCGGAGATCATCGTTGCGCCGGCATATTTGCCGGTCTGATGAGCGAGTAGGTCGTCGTCCACCGCTTGCCAGCTGAGTTGTTGAGGGGCTACGTCATGCGCCGACAAAAAGTCGGGCACCGGCGGTCCACCGGTGCCGTCGGCGGCAAAAGCCCCGCTCGCGAATGCGCATGTCGAGGCGCAAAACGCAAAGCCGAACTGTGTGAAGATCTGCTTCATGGTCGGGTCAGAACAGGTCTGCCTTGGACAAGCCGTATTCCACGAATGGAGTCGCCGCCGTCCCGTTCGCCAGCGCGTTCGCGCGCAGCTTCAGGGCCAGCGACTCGTTGTTCTGCAAGAGCGGTGAATCCTCCAGAAACGGTTTTCCGAGGACCGCAAACACGAGACCGTTCCAGGTCTGCGCGAAGTCCTCTTCGAGCACGATGCGATTGCCGAGGGCAGGGTCCGCAATGAAAATGCGGCCGTCCTGCGCGTGCTTGACGATCACGAAATGCTCGTACCCTCCGATATTCATCAGAACCATGACGGGAATCTGCAGGTGGTACAGCGCCTCCGTATTGACCCGATATCCTCTACCCCGCAAACCGATCGTCTCGACGAACTTCTTCATGTCGAGCATCGAGAAGCCGTTCTTCACAACCACCTCCGGCGATGAAAACACCATCATCCGGCGGATCAGTTCCGTCTCAGGGATGTCGATGCCGTAGCCGTACTTGAGAAGGGTGGCGAGCGCCGCTGCGCCGCAGCTGTAGTCGAACTGCTGGCTGACGATGTGGCCGTAGCGGATGTCCTTCATCGAGCGAACCGTTTTGGTGAGCGGAACGCCGGTCAGAGTAGACGTATCGATGACCGCTTGTGCGTGGGCTGCCGCACACAAGGTGCAAGTTGCCAGTGCAATGGCAAATCGTGATGCGAGAGGTGGGACAAGCCCGGACATGCTGGTCTCCTGCTGATGCGCGCCGGCCGCTTCGGTGGCGGCCGGCGCGTTTCCCGCTGTGATTCGATCAGTGACCGCTGTTAAGCGCGGCGATCGCCAGACCGTTGTGCTGCAGGTTGCCAGCGCCACCGGCGATGTTCACGCCGATATTGCCCGTCGAGCCGGCCAGTGCGCCGGCGCCCAGCATGGCGGTGCCCTGGAACTGACCTTGCACCGACATCGTTGCCGATTGCGAGTTTTCGTCCGTGGCGACCATGGCCGTCGTCTTCGCAGCGCCCGGGCTGGTCGTCGTGACCGCGCCCGCGAGGCTGTTGTTCTGGCCGTTGCCAATACCGGACGCGACGTTCACGCCAACGTTGCCCGACACGCCTTGCAGCGAGTTATCGCCGATCGACGCGTTCAGGTTGAAGTTGTTGATCTTCGCCTTGCCCGAAGTCGACTGCGTGTTGAAGATCTGCGCATTGCCGAACACGTTGCCGACGTCCACCGAAGCGAGCGACGTGTCGTTGCTCTGGGCGTTGTCGATGCCTTCGGCGATGTTGATGCCGAGATTGCCCGATACGCCTGAAGCCGCGCCGGTGCCCGTCGTGGCATTCAGCGTGCCGGCGACGCGCGTGTCATAGACCTGCGTGATATGACCCGTGGTCGTCTCGTCGGTGGTTGTCAGCGTGTCGTTCACGCTATAGCCCCAGGCATGCGAAGACTGCGTCTGCTTTGCATACGATGACGAACTGGTGCTTGCTTCGCTGCGCGTTGACGAGTCGTTATGCGCATACGTCGAGGTGGAGCTCTTCGACTTGTTGCCCGAGCCACTGTCGGACGCGGTTGCACTCCAGCTTTGAGCGGCATCCGCGTAGGCCGAGTGATTGGCGTCCGCGCTCTTCGTCGAGTTCGATGTGCTGTTCGAGTTGTAGCCCTCGGAAGCGGTGGTCGAACTGCCGCTGTTATGCAGCTTGTCGTAGCCCTTCGAAGTCTGTTCGGAGCCGCTCAGGGTCACACTGGCGGAGCCGTTCTGGAAGTCGCCGCTGCTCGAAGTAGAGATGCCTACCGTCACGGATCCCGAGCCGTTTTGATTGTTGTGGCCGGTCGCATAGCTCAAATGGGCGTCGGTGCTCGCGTAGTTGCTGGTGTGCGACTTCGACTTGTCGCTCGACGACGCGCTGTTGCTGGCCCAGCCGGAGTCGCTCGTCTCGTGCGCCTGGCTCGATTCCGACGCGCTCGCCGTATTGCCGTACGCGTAGTTGCTCGAGTAGCTCTTCGTCGTGGTCGAGTTGGACATGTTCGACTCTGTCGACGTGTGCGAGTGGGCCGACTGTTCGGCCGTCGCGAACGAGCTGTTGTTGTAGGAACTGTTCGTACCGGTGCCCACTACGCTCTTGTTGCTGTCGTTATAGGTCGTCGTGACGGCGCCCTTGACATAGCTCTGCGCCTGCGGATCGAGCGAAGCATGGGTGGAGATGCTCTGGTTGTTATTGACCACCGCGCCGGCTGTGCTCGACACCTGCACACAACCGAACAGCGTCACCCAGCCTTCGATGCCGACCCGCTCGCCCACAATCGTCGCATTGAAGATGTAGGGATTTTGTGGCGAGGCAAAGGCGGAACCCGTAGCTGCCGCAAAGACTGCCGCTGCAATAATAGTGCGTTTCATTTTTTCGCTCCGATACGAGTGTGGCTATTTAGAAAAGAGTGCCCGCCGGGGGACGGAGCACAAAACTGTTTGCCGTTGCATTTCCGGCACCGGCAGTCTGGTTGATCTGGACGATCCCGCTGGCGTTCTTGAAGGCGTCACTGGAAATGTTTGCCTCGCGAACACTCTCAACCCCGATGGATTGACCCCGACCACCGTTTTTCGGGGCCGTCGCGGATAGCACCCCATCCGAGACGGTCTCGACTCCGAGCGCCGCGGTGCCGAGCTGCACACTGTTTTGCTGGAGATTCCCTGCGCCCGCAGACTGGTTCAGCATTACCGCTCCGGACGTACTGGAAAACGCATTGCCTTCGATCGTGGCGCGCGCGGCTCTCACCTTCGCCGCGCCTGCCGCACCCTGCGCGCTCGCGTTGTCGTTCGCCGTTGCGCCGCCTGTCGTGATCGTCATCTGGTTGGCCTGGACGTTATCGAGGCCGGCGGTTTCGTTGAGCGCGATCGCACCGTGCACGTTTGCCGCGGCGCCGTTGGCGATCGCCGCGTCGGCGCTGACTTGTGGAACCCGTGGATCGGCCTGCGCGTGCGCGGCCTGCGGCGCGAAGGCGGCGGCCGCGGTCACCGCCACGCAGGCGTACGCGAGCACCGCACGCCGTAGGCTGGGGGTGTGGCGCGGGCTCATTTCAGGCCTCCCAGGGCGCCACCGAGAGCGGTTGACAGCGGAGCGAGCGCACCCGATACCGACGAGGAAATCGTGCCGCCAATTCCTGGTGACGGTTGTCCGATGCCGCCGCTGCCGAGCGCGACGTTGCTGCCCGTGGTATTGCCGCTCAGGATGCGCGTGACCGCCTGCAGTCCGGCTGACCCGACGCTGCCGTCAGCCAGGCCGGTCGAGCCGTGCGCGTTCGTCAGATCCGCGTCGGACACCAGCATCGCGATCGCCGGATTGAAGCTGTTGGCCGGGAAGGTGGTCGCCCGCACCATCACCGGGTCGTCGCTCTTCGGGACGCTGTCGTAGGCGATGCGCGGGGTGACCTGGCGCTCGACGATGATGTCGCCGGGATTGACGCTCTGCTGGGCGTTTGCCAGCGTCGCGGCGCTGGCCGCCAGCATGCCGAAGAGCGCGGCGACGAGTGGCGCGTACAGATCGCGCGCGCGCATCGTCCGGAATGAAGCGGTCATGGCAGTGCCCCCGTTCGTGAACCGAAGTGCCGAAGCAGGTGCCGCGGCGATCGTGTCCATCGTTCATTCACTTGCTGTTCAAATCACTTCCTGACATAACTTGCGACGTTGCTCTGCTGGGCGCGTGCCGCATCCACCGGAATCGGCAATGGCGTCGGCGGCGCGATTTCGTCCCACAACGTGACGGAGCCGCCGCGTAGCTGCGGAGCCGCCGCGACCATCACCATGCCGGCGGCACCGCCGCGCTGCCGGGACAGCATCTGGTCGTCGAGCACAATATCGTTCACGGATGCAGCATCGGCGGAAACGCCTGGCGCCTGGGCGGTCGAGTCACCACTTTCCGCAGACGTATCCACCGCCACAGTGCTATCTGCCGCGGCTTCGAGAGCAGGGGTCGCTGTGACCGCGGAGCCCGTAAAACTGGCCGACGGGGCGCTCGTGGCGGGCACGGAAGCCGCGTCGGCGGCGAAGACGTCGATCGGCAATGCCATCGACGCCAGTGCAACGCAAAGGGCGGCACCAAGCGCAGTAAAGTTAGTGTCGATGCGGAAAGCGAGTCGCATGATGTGTCTCCTTGGTGCAGGACATTTAGCGAAACGTGTGCCATCAGCCGCAATCCATTGGTACGTCTGGACTGCTCTGTGTCAGACTCAGGCCTGAAAACGCAAATCGCCTAAAAATGTTTCAGGCCTGAAACGAGCGGAAGAAAATACCTGTATTTCTGAAAAAAGCGGTATCCGGAAAAGTCGGACCAAAGGAGTGAGTTGGTCTGTGAAAACGATTTATTAACAGATTGCAGACAACGTCAACCGCCGGGTGAGCCTTATCTGTGGCGGATTTGCAGATTTAATTTGCATAAATGTTTTCCGGCGGGCGCGCGTATAGTAAGCTTTCGACAAATAGCATCAGTTTAAAAAAGCCCGTCCAGGGCCGTCTCAATACACACACGCCGCTTTTCGGGGATCCGCTGTCCGCACGGAATGGAATGGCCGTTCGGTTTTTGCCACACGGCGAAATCCCAACTTAAGTCAGCGTGTCTGGAAACTGTTCAGGTGCGTGCCGTCATCCTTAACGTGTACGTTGACGAGAGGATCTGAATAATGGAACCCGCAACGCGGCAATTGATTTACGTCACTCGCGATCCCAGCGCGGATCTCAACACGCGCTTTCACCAGCGAGGCTGGCATGTCGAAGTCGTCACCTCGGCTCGTGATGTCCGTCGTGCCGTGCGCGCCGGGTCGGCGGCGGGTGGCTTGCTGGATCTGTCGAGCCGTTTCCAGCCGCACGAGATTGTCGGTTTCGAAACCTGTCTCACGATGCCCAATGTCGGCTGGGTCGCCGCGACCACACCCGGGCAACTGCAGGATGCTGCGCTGCGCCGCCTTGTGCGCGACTACTGTTTCGATTACGTAACGGTCCCTTACTCCGGCGACAGGATCGTCGATTCGGTGGGCCACGCCTACGGCATGATCTCGCTCGGCGAGCCTGCCTCGAATGATTCGGGCACAACCGGCAACGAAGGCGAGATGGTCGGTTCGTGCGACGCGATGCTGGCGCTGTTCCGCTCGATCCGCAAGGTTGCGATGACCGACGCGCCGGTTTTCATCTCGGGCGAATCGGGCACGGGCAAGGAGTTGACGGCGGTCGCCATTCACGAGCGCTCGGCCCGCCGCAGCGCGCCGTTTGTGCCGATCAACTGCGGTGCGATTCCGCCTCATCTGCTGCAATCGGAACTGTTCGGCTATGAGCGCGGCGCGTTCACGGGCGCCAACCAGCGCAAGATCGGACGCGTCGAAGCGGCCAATGGCGGAACGCTCTTTCTCGATGAAATCGGCGACCTGCCGATGGAAAGCCAGGCGAGCCTGTTGCGCTTCCTGCAGGAGGGCAAGGTCGAACGGCTTGGCGGCCACGGGTCGACTGCTGTCGATGTACGGATCATTTCCGCGACCCACGTCGATATGCATACGGCGATGATCGAAGGGCGCTTCCGCGCTGACCTTTATCACCGTCTGTGCGTCCTGCAGATCGACGAGCCGCCGCTGCGCGCGCGGGGCAAGGATATCGAGCTGCTGGCGCGCCACATGCTCGAACGCTTCCGCAAGGACGCGAGCCGGCGTCTACGCGGTTTCTCACCGGACGCGATTGCCGCGCTGCATAACTACAGCTGGCCCGGCAATGTGCGCGAGCTGATCAACCGGGTGAGGCGCGCGATCGTGATGTCCGAAGGACGCGCGATCACGGCGCGCGATCTCGAACTCGCCGACTATGTCGAGATCGTGCCGGTATCGCTCGCGCAGGCCCGTGAAGCGGCTGAACGGCAGGCGATCGAACTGGCGCTGTTGCGGCATCGCGGTCGTCTTGGCGATGCCGCCCAGGAGCTCGGCATTTCGCGCGTGACGCTGTACCGGTTGTTGTGTTCGCACGGCATGCGGCACATGGACGGCGAACCGCTCACGGGGCATCCCGATCTGCCCGCTACGATTCCGCATCTCTGAGCCTCTCCAGGCGCGGCCTGTGCCTTCATCGGGTTCCGGACGGCTGGCTCATCTCCGATGGTAAAAGCGCGCGGCGCGGCGAGAGCCCGCCGCGCTTGCTAGAATCGGGGATTGTCGCCAGAAAATCCGGTGCGCGTCGCGCCCGGCTGAAGGGAACCCGAATGAAACAATACCTCGACCTCGTCCGCCAGATCCTGGATACCGGCGCGTGGCAGGAAAACCGCACGGGCATCCGCACGATCAGCATGCCCGGCGCGATGATGCGCTTCGATCTGCAGCAGGGTTTCCCTGCCGTCACCACCAAAAAGCTGGCTTTCAAATCGGCCGTGGGCGAACTGGTCGGGTTTCTGCGCGCATCGCGCAGCGCGGCGGAGTTTCGGGCGCTTGGCTGCAAGGTCTGGGACGCGAACGCAAACGACAATCCCCACTGGCTTGCGAATCCCTATCGCGAGGGTCCTGACGACCTCGGCGACGTCTATGGCGTGCAATGGCGCAAGTGGCCTGCCTACAAGGTGCTGGATGCGAGCAAGGCGGCGCAGATCGACGACGCGACGGCGCGCGGTTTTCACGTGATCACGGAGTTCGCGGAAGAGGGCGGCCGCAAGGTGCTGCTCTACAAGGCGATCGACCAGTTGCGGCAGTGCCTCGATACGATCATGCAGAACCCGTCGGACCGCCGCATTCTGTTCCATGCGTGGAATCCGGCGGTGCTTGACCAGATTGCGCTGCCCGCGTGCCATCTGCTATACCAGTTCCTGCCGAATGCGACGAAGCGCGAGATTTCCCTGTGCCTGTATATACGCAGTAACGATGTGGGACTCGGCACGCCGTTCAATCTGACCGAAGGCGCGGCGCTCTTGCACCTCGTGGGCCGTCTGACGGGTTATACGCCGCGCTGGTTCACGTATTTCATCGGTGACGCGCACATCTACGAAAACCAGCTCGACATGCTGCAACAGCAGCTCACGCGGGAGCCGTTCGAGAGCCCGTCGTTTGCGATTTCAGACCGTGTGCCTGCCTATGCGCAGACCGGCGTCTACGAGCCGGAGCGGCTGGAGAAGATCGAGCCGTCGGACTTTTCGCTCGTCGGCTACCGGCACCACGAGCCGCTGACCGCGCCTATGGCCGTGTAGGCCGGTTGTGTCGAAATAAAAAAAGCCCGCAGTTCAGTTGAACTGCGGGCTTTTTTTCGTCCTGCTGCCATTAAAGAAGCGTGGTTAGCTCTTGCGATGCTCTTCGTGACCGCCGTTCGCATGCTGATCCGGATGAGGCTGGGGATGCGGCTGCTGTACCTGCGGCGGCTGGGGATGCGGTTGCGGCTGAGGCGCCGGTTGCGGGCGCGGCTCGGGTCGCGGCTGTTGCGCCTGTTGCACCGGCTGCGGATGGAACTCCGGGCGCGGTTGAGGCTGCGGGCGCGGTTCCGGTCGTGGTTGCGCCTGCGCCTGAGGCTGCGGGCGCGGTTCCGGTCGTGGTTGCGCCTGCGCCTGAGGTTGCGGGCGCGGTTCCGGTCGTGGTTGCGCCTGCGCCTGAGGCTGCGGGCGCGGTTCCGGCCGAGGTTGCGCCTGCACCTGAGGCTGCGGACGGAATTCCTGCGCACGCGGTTCCGGCTGCGGCTGCGCGTGGACTTCCGGCGCGCGTGGCGCCTGCTGGGCTGCCTGGGGCACAGGTGCTTGATGCGGTACCTCGCGCACCTGTTGGGGTTGCGGCGGGTGCAACTCCTGCTGCGGCTGCGGATGAAGCTCCTGCCGCGGTTGTTGCGCAAAGGACGGATTACCCGGCTGCTGAGGCGCACCATGCTGCTGCGGTTGCCCTTGTGCCTGCTGGACCATAGGCGTGTGCTGCTGCGTCCAAACCGGCTCTCGACGCGGCTGACCCTGTTCATCCGGGTGCTGTCCTGCGATGGCCGCCTGTCCGCCGTGTTCTGGTCCGCCGTTCTGAATGCCGCCGCCGGTCTGCGGCGGACGCGGCACACCGTTACCCGGCTGTGGCCGCGTATTGGCCATCTGTGCAGGCGCCTCCGGACGCGGCTGTCCCGAAGCACCTTGCACGCGGGGCACGCCGTTGGGTACGCCGGCAAACGGTAGATGCCCGCCGTTCGGCCCGGCTTCGACTGGCCGCTGTGCAGCCTGGTCGTTGCGGCCCGGCATCGCGCCCGGCGCGTGCGACTGGACTACCCGCACGTTTTGCGCCGGTACCCCAGGCACGCCATGCGACTGACCATAATCGACATGTGCCGGCATCGAAGTCCGCACAACGGGATTGCCAGCGCCCGGCACCCGACCGCCGCTCTGCGCAAAATGCTGCGCGAGATTGTCGCGATACGCCGCAGGCACAACCGGATTGCGCGTCGCGACGACCGTGCGAGCCATTACGTTCGCCGGCGGCCGGTAATTGGCGTTGCGCATGCCCGGACCGAAGCTTTCACGCACCGGTGCAATGCCCGGGGCGCCCGGATTGATCTGCGGGTTACGCCACTGGCGCGGGTCGATCTTTTGTGCATAGCGGCCGGTCGGCTGGCCATGCACGAACGCGGTTGCCGGGACGGCCGTCACCGCGCCTGGCGCGCGGTAGTTGATGTACGTGTTGTTGTGGACGTTGATGTTGGTGATGTTCACCTGGCGGTTATAGCTGTTCGCCACGATCGACTGGTTGACGCGCTCGTAGTAGTGCGGACTCCAGTCGCCGCCGCGCGGGTGCCACGGCTCGCCGGGGCCGAGCGGGAACCACGCGACGCCTGCCGCCACCGCGCCGCCGATCGCCAGATTGACGCCCCAACTGTCGCTGTCGCCGACGAACGCCACGAGCGCGGGCGCATACACCGGCGGCTCGCTGACGACATCCGGCCCGGGGGCCCAGGCCCACGTGTCGTCGACATAAGCCCAGCGGCCATAGTGGTAGGGCGCGAAGCCCCACGGGGCGTCGTCGACCCACGTCCAGCCCCACGGCGCCTGCCACACCCAGTGGCCGTCGTGATACGGCGCCCAGCCCTCCGGCACCGCGTTCGGCACCCACACCTCGCCGTATTGCGGGCTGCTGCGCCATGTGCCGTTCGCGTCGAGATCCTGATAGCCCGGCACGTCGCGCGACACATAGCGCGCGGAGACCGAGCGGTCTTCGGCGGCGTCGCGGCTCGCGGCCCACTGGTCGAAGGCGTCGGCGCGCGGCGCGCCGTTGTCGGCGGCCTGTTGCAGGCTGGTGCCCGCGAACGTGATCTGTTGACCCGCCTGAAGCGGCACCTGCCCGCTGTCGCCATAGGCGGTTGCGCTGCCACTGCGCACGGTCACTGTGGTGCTGCTGCCGTCGGGGGCGACATCGACCCGGTAATCGCCCGGCGCCGTGATACCGAGGGCGAGATTCGGAGTGTCGAGTTCATATGACGAGCCTGGCTGAAGCGAACGCACGCGCGTCGACAGGGTGCCTTGAGCGACTTTCAGCTGGGTGTTGCTGTCGTCGAGGTTGAGAACGTCAAGGCTCGTGGACTCGCCGAGCCGCACGGCTGTCGAGCCGATGTGCATTTCCGAGCGCGCGCCTTTGTCGTTCCAGAGCTGGTCGCCGGTCGTGAGCGGACGGTTGATCTGCGCGTAGGACCAGTCGCTTGCGCCGGCCGGCTCGGTCGTCACGGCGCCCGACGTGTAGTTCAGCCGCGCGACGCGCCCCGGCGGATCCGTGTTCTGCGAGGCCGCCGCCGATGCGCCGGGTGCCATGTCGGGCGGCGCGGCCTGTGCGAAAGCAGCCTGGGCGGCGAGCGTGAACGGGGCAACTGCAAGGAGGGCATAGCCTGTAAGACGACGGAATGTCAGCAGAGACGTAGTGTGTGTTTTCATGTTTTCTCTCCATCGGGCGCGGCCGTCCGGCGGCGTCCCCGTGAGATCACTCTACCTGCCAGGCCTGTATCAAGGCTCGCTGATTTGTAAGCCCGCCAAGCCGCGGTGTAACAAAAGTTATCCCGCGGGTCGCCGGTGAGCCGTTGTCGGCAATGTGAAGTGTCGACGTACGCCTGCCGCGATCAGGCGGTAAGAAATCCGTCGAAATGACGATGCCCGGCGGGCGTAATCCGCAGGATGCGCGGCCGCCCGGTCCGCTCGACCCAGCCCTGCGTCGTGCACGCGTCGAGCACTGCCGCGCCGAGCGCGCCCCCAAGGTGCGGCCGCCGCTCGCTCCAGTCCGGGCAGGTACACGCGAAGCGCCGCCGGCGCGTTTGCAGGGCGTCGACTTCGATGCCCCAGTCGGCAAAGCGGGCGGCGCCTTCGGGCGTCGCATCGAGGGTGTCTCCGCGCAGCGTCAGCATGCCATGGCCGACCATCCGCTCGAACACGCGCACGGCCAGTTCGCCGGCCATATGGTCGTAGCAGGTGCGTGCGTAGCGCATGTCGACCGGCACCGTGCGAGCGGGGCGCGGCACCGGCCGTTGCGGGGCGGTGGCCTGCGCGACATTGGCGAGCGCTTCGATGGAAGCGGCGATATCGGGCGATGCGATGCGGAAATAGCGATGCCGGCCGCGGACTTCCAGCGCCAGCAGGCCGCCGTCGGTCAGACGGGCCAGATGCGCGCTGGCGGCCGATGGCGACAGGCCTGCGATCAGTGTCAATTCGCCCGCTGGCCGCGCGCTGCCGTCCATCAGTGCCCACAGCATCGCGGCGCGGCCCGGGTCGGCAAGCAGGGCGCCGATGCGGCTCAGGCCGGGAAAGTGGCTTTGGTCCCGATCGTCGGGAAGCGAAGCGGGCATGGGCGTCTCCGTGTAAGGTGGTCTCGACGGCGGCTATGACGGCGCGCCATGACGCCACTGTAGACCGCACTCACCATTCCATGTTTCATCCTGGCGTGAAATATCGAGTGCAGCGTGCAGTGCCGCGGGACCGTCGTTTCGCGGCCAGAACCGGCGCCAGGCTAGAATCGAAATCCCCGTTAGCTACATCGCAAAGAGTAGTCATGAGATTTTTGCTCGCTGTTAGCGCGTTCGCCCTGGCCGTGCTGTGTGCCGCTTGCGCACAGGGCGGCGCCCCATCGCAGACGGGATCGAGCGGCATCACGATGTACGGCACGATCGACGAAGGCGTCACTTTCCACAAGTAGCGAGCGGGACGTCCGGAAAATGGCGGAAATTGATGCATGGTTGTCATTTCTGCCATAAGCGGTCATGTGACGATGTCGACATCGCCACTCTTGCCGCGTGAGGCCCCTCATGTCGTCGACCGCCGTTCCTCCCGCCGCCATTCCCGCCGATGATCCGTCGGGCCGCCGGGCGGCGCGCGTGCTGGCCGTATGTCAGGCGCTCTACACGTCGTCGGTCTCGATCGACCTGACCTTGACCGGGCTTGTCGGCTACACGCTCGCCGATGACAAGGCGCTCGCAACGCTCCCGTTCTCGCTGATCACCGTTGCCGCTGCACTGACGACGATCTTCGCGTCGTTCCTGATGGCGCGCATCGGACGGCGCGCGGGATTTGTCGTAGGCGCGGCCGTCGGCGCGGCGGGCGGTGCGATCTCGGTGTACGCGATTTTTCATCACAGCTTCTGGGCATTCTGTGCCGGCACCGTGACCGTGGGCGTATTCCAGGCGTTCGCACAGTACTACCGGCTCGCTGCGGCAGACGCCGTCGGCGTCCACGCCAAAAGCCGCGCGATCTCGACGGTGCTGGCCGGGGGCGTGGTCGCCGCGGTGCTCGGTCCGGCGCTCGCCGCCTGGAGCCGCGACTGGCTCGCACCGGTTGCGTTCGCGGGCTCATATGCGCTCGTGACGGTCTTCGGGCTGGTGTCGATCGTTCTGATCGCGCTGCTGTATCGCGACGTTGCGCTGCCAGCGAATGTTGCCGTCGCGGTGGAGCCGGCGCGTCCGCTTGGCCGGATCGTCCGGCAGCCGATCTTCATTGCCGCGCTCGCCAACAATGCACTCGGCTATGCCGTGATGATGTTCGTCATGACCGCGACGCCGATCGCGGCGCTCGCCTGCGGACACACCATCGGCGACGGAGCACAGATCATCCAGTGGCACCTCGTCGGCATGTTCGCGCCGTCGTTTTTTTCCGCGCGTCTGATCCAGCGGTTCGGCGTGCTGCGTGTGATCGGCGCCGGCATTGCGCTGTCCGCCATGTGTGGCGTGCTCGCGCTGCGTTCGACCGATCTGCCGCACTTTTATGCCGCGCTTGCCTGCCTCGGCGTCGGCTGGAATTTCATGTTCGTCGGTGGCACGACGTTGCTGTCGCAGGCATACCAGCCGTCTGAGCGCGCAAAGACACAGGCGACGAGCGAGTTCACCACGTTCGCGTTTTCCGCACTCGGTTCGCTGTTCGCGGGACAACTGCTGGTCCGCTTCGGCTGGCAGACCATCAACGCGGCGATCTTTGCGCCGCTCGCGGTCGCTGCCATGGCGACGCTGATGTTTGCATGGTCGCGCTCGCGTGGCCGCGTCGCTGCGGCCTCTTCCTGATCACCCGCTCTCCATCGATCAAAGATCCATGACCTCCGGCTCCACGGTTTCCGCTGTACGTCACATCGTTATCGCTGTGGCGCCCGATCTTGTGCTGCTCGACGCCTGCGGCCCGCTGGAGGCGTTCTGGCGTGCCGAACTGACGATGGCCGAAGCAAGTGGCCAGAGAGGCGCTGCCGCCCGCGCCCCGCGCGAAGCACCGGTTGCCTATCGCGTTACGGTGGCGTCGATCGACGGCGGCGTTCTGCAGACATTTCCTGGCCTGCCGGTCGTCACGCAACGGCTCGACACACTCGACCACGAACCGGTCGACACGCTGATCGTGCCCGGCGTGCCCATCGACGACCGGCTTGCATTGCAGCCTGAACTGGTTGCCTGGATTGCGCGGCGCGCGCCCGCTGTGCGCCGCGTCTGCTCGGTGTGCACGGGGGCCTTCTATCTCGCGGCGGCGGGGCTGCTCGACGGCCGCCGCGCGACGACGCACTGGCGCGATGTCGAACTGCTCGCGCGCCACTTCCCGGCGATCCATGTCGATGCCGACCCGATCTTCATTCGCGATGCGAGCGACGGCCGCGCCGTGTGGACCTCGGCGGGCGTGACGGCGGGCATCGATCTCGCGCTGGCACTGATCGAAGAGGACCTGGGTCACGCGGTCGCCATGCAGGCGGCGCGGCGGCTCGTGGTGTTCATGAAGCGACCTGGCGGGCAGTCGCAGTTCAGTGCGGCGCTAGCCGCGCAGGCGTCCGCAGGCGGTCCGTTCGACGCGTTGCATAGCTGGATGGCCGTGAATCTGCGTGACGACCTGTCGGTGGAGCGGCTCGCCGAGCGCGCGCAGATGAGTGCGCGCACGTTCGCGCGGCGCTACGTCGACGAAGTGGGCCGCACGCCAGCAAAAACCGTCTCGGCGATGCGGCTCGAAGCGGCCGCGCGTTCGCTCGCCGGATCGCGCAACCCGTTGAAGCGGATCGCGCTCGATTGCGGGTTCGGCAACGAGCAGAATCTGCGACGCGCATTCGTACGACGTTTCGGGGTGTTGCCGCTCGACTATCGCGAGCGGTTTGCATCAGCGGTGTGAAAGAGGGCGGCCGTCCCGCCCGCGGAAGTGACTTTGCCCGTGCGGGCGACTGCTTCCCGCTGCCGAACGGCGCGTTTCTGCATCCGCCCGGCGGGCTTGCGCGCCTGCACGCGCGCCTGCCTGGCCAGCATGCCAGCGTCAGGCTCACGGACACCGGTTTCTGACGCTCGTATAATCGGCTCCTTTCGATATCTCTGTCCGACCGGAGTCAAGATGAGCAGAGTCAAGACAAGCCCCCCCTCGGCCCCACTGGACCGGTCCGAAACCACGTTCCGTTTTCTCGCTGAGCCGACCTCCGTCAACTTCGGCGGCAAGGTGCACGGCGGCGCGCTGATGAAGTGGATCGACGAAACGGCGTACGCGTGCGCAGCCGTCTGGTCGGGCCGCTACTGCGTGACCGTCAGCGTCGGCAACATCCGCTTCCGGCGGCCGATCCTCGTCGGCAATCTGGTCGAACTGCGCGCGCGCGTCGTCGCGACGGGGCGCACCAGCATGCATATCCACGTGTCCGTGCAGGCGGGCGACCCGAAGGGCGGTGAGCTGCTGCAAACGACCGACTGCCTCGTCGTGATGGTTGCGGTCAACGAGAACGGCCATCCGGTGCCGGTGCCGGCGTTCGTGCCGGAAACCGAAGAGCAGAAGCGCCTGGCCAAATACGCGATGGACGTGAAGGAAGCGCTCGACGCGATCGTCGAACTGAAGCCGGAAGAAGTGGTGAAAGGCGAGGTCTGAGATTGCGCGTGGCTCCTGATGTGCGAGGAGCCGATGCTACGAAAAAACGCTGCCCCGGAGACTCCCGGCGCAGCGTTTTTTTATTGCCGCTTTTGCATCACACTTTCACGGTGCCGACCATGTCGCGGGGTTTGACCCATTCGTCGAACTGCTGCTCCGTGACGTAACCGAGCGCAAGCGCCGCTGCCTTCAACGTCGTGCCCTCCTTGTGCGCTTTCTTCGCGATCTTTGCGGCCTTGTCGTAGCCGATGTGCGGGTTGAGCGCCGTCACCAGCATCAGCGATTCGTTCAGCAGCGTTTCGATGCGCTCGCGGTTCGGCTCGATGCCGACCGCGCAGTTGTCATTGAAGCTGTGTGCGCCGTCGGCGAGCAGGCGGATCGATTGCAGCACATTGTGCGCAATCATCGGACGGAATACGTTCAGTTCGAAATTGCCGCTCGCGCCGCCGAAATTCACGGCGGCGTCGTTGCCGAACACCTGGCAACAAAGCATCGTGAGCGCTTCGGACTGCGTCGGGTTGACCTTGCCCGGCATGATCGAGCTGCCGGGTTCATTCTCCGGAATCGACAGTTCGCCAAGGCCGCAGCGTGGGCCGCTGGCTAGCCATCGTATGTCGTTGGCGATCTTCATCAGGCTTGCCGCCACGGTCTTCAGCGCGCCGTGCGCGAACACGAGCGCGTCGGCGGCGGCCATCACCTCGAACTTGTTCGGCGCGGACACGAACGGCAGGCCGGTCAGCCTGCCGATCGCCGCCGCGACCTGGTCGGCGAACTGCGGATGCGCGTTGAGACCCGTGCCGACCGCCGTGCCGCCCTGGGCGAGTTCATATAGATGCGGCAACGCCGATTCGACGTGTTTTATGCCGTGGTCGAGCTGGGCCACGTAGCCGGAGAACTCCTGGCCAAGCGTGAGGGGCGTGGCGTCCTGCAGGTGCGTGCGGCCGATCTTCACGATATCGGCAAACGCTTTCGCTTTCGTGTCGAGCGTATCGCGCAGGGTTGTCAGCGCAGGCAGCAGATGTTTGACGATGCCATAGGCGGCCGCGATATGCATTGCGGTCGGGAATACGTCGTTCGACGACTGTCCGCGGTTCACGTCGTCATTCGGGTGCACCTTGCGCGCTTCGCCGCGCTCGCCGCCAAGCAGTTCGCTCGCGCGGTTCGCGATCACCTCGTTGAGGTTCATGTTGGTTTGCGTGCCGGAACCGGTTTGCCAGACCGCGAGCGGAAATTCATCGGGATGCCTGCCGTTCATGATCTCGTCGGCGGCTTCGATGATCGCGCGCGCCTTCGATTCGTCGAGCACGCCGAGGCCGAGGTTCACTTCGGCAGCCGCGCGCTTGATGGTGGCAAGCGCGGTGATCAGCTCCGGCGACTGCTTTTCCGTCGAGATCCTGAAGTTCTGCAGCGAGCGCTGAGTCTGCGCGCCCCACAGACGGGCGTTCGGTACGGCAATCTCGCCGAACGTGTCACGCTCCATTCGTACGTCTTCGGTCATGGTCAAACTCCACTTGGGAAGGTTCTGTCGCACGTCGCGCCGGGTTGGCGCCGGGTCGGGCCGCGACCCATGTCAAAGCTGGCTGTCGAGTGGCAACAGCAAGAATAGACCCGTTAGCGCGTTCCGGTAGAAACCCGCCTCCGGATCCAGGTTCCAGGTGCGCAACTGGCCGTTTTCATCGGCGGTCCACACGAGTTGCGACGGCGGGGCACTGGTGGCTCGCAGCTCCGCAAGCTGTTCCGGCGTCGCGAGCGTGACGTGATAGCTCACCGTCGGCAACATCGCGCGATCGAAGAGGGTGGCAACCGCATCGGCGAGCGGTGAGCTGTGGATTACAAGCGTCTGTTCAGTGTTCAGGTTGGCCGAGCGTGGATCGAGATTCATCGAGCCGATCACGAGCGTGCTGCGATCGATCACATAGGCTTTTGCATGCAGGCTCGCACGCGAACTCGAACCCACGAAGTTGACCCGCGCGCGGCCTTCTTCCGGCTGCGGCCTGAATTCGTACAGATCGACACCGTTGCGCAGTAGCGGCACGCGGTAGGGGCTATAGCCTGCCTGTACCGCGATGGCGTCGGTCGCGGCAAGCGAGTTGGTCAGGACCGCCACCCGCACACCGCGGTGCGTGATCTGCGCGATTGCCTTCACGCCGGCGTCGTGTGGCACGAAGTAAGGCGAGACGATCAGGATTTCCTTCTGCGCCGCGTTAACGAGTTCGATCAGGCGCTGCAGCGGCGGGCTTTTGTAGTCGGGCGACGGCTGCGTGATCTTTTCCGGCGCGTCGACTTCGAATTCAGCGTGCGCCCACGTGAGGCCGAGTTCGTTCTTCGCGATCTGCGTGGCGAGCGGCGTTGCGTTCAACGGTTTCGCGTTGTATGGGTCGGCGTTCGTGCGCCAGTGCTGTCGCAGTTCTTCACGCGCCTCGTCCAGTTCCTTCGGTTCGAATTTCTGCCTGCTCAGCGCACGTAGCGGATACGACGCGCTGCTGTTCCAGTACGCGTCGAAGCTTGCCGACACCTCGGCGGTAATCGGACCCGCGGCGAGGACATCGATGTCGCGGAACTGCAATCTCTCGCTCGCGCTGAAGTACTCATCGCCCAGATTGCGGCCGCCGACGATCGACAACTGGTTGTCCACGATCATCGCCTTGTTATGCATTCGTCGCGTGAACTGGCCGATCTTCGTAAAGATGTTCGTGGTCCGCTCGAACATGCTTTCGTGCGCCGAGCCGAACGGGTTGAACACACGGATCTCAATGTTGTCGTGCGTGTTCAGTGCGGCCATGATCTCGTCGATGTCCTTGAAGTTCAGGTCGTCGACCAGCATGCGCACCCGCACGCCGCGATCGGCCGCATAGAGCGCGGCGCCGAGAAGGAGCTTGCCGGTCGTGTCCTCGTTGGCGATGTAGTACTGCAAGTCGAGGGTTTTCGTCGCTGCGCGGGCGAGCGCGACGCGCATCTGCAGCGCGTCGGTGCCGCTGGACAGCACCCGGAAACCCGATTCGTCCGGATGCACGCGTTCGAGCGGTGCGAGCGCCGTGCCGAGCGCGGTGGGCGCCGAAGCGGGCAGCGCCTGGGTGACGTCGCTATGGTAATCCGTCGCAGGGGGGCGGGTTGCGCAGGCGCTGACGAGCGCGACGACGACGCCCACGAGTACAGTCCGGATGCCCGCCCGCCACGTCGTGTGCCCTGCGCGCAGACGCAGCGCCAGGGCCATGTCGCTCTTGCTGTTGTTGTCGCAGGCCGGCACCTTCTTCTCTCCCTTTGAATCAACCACGGATGGCTGCTTGCCGCAGCGCCGGGGCCGTCATGGCGATATTGCTGACGCGGTCCATGAAAACATTCTAAGGGGAATCCGGCGTGCGAGCCGGTGCCCTTGCCCTTTACCAGGTTCGACGCGGGCGCAGCCGTCGATTCAGATTGCGTGGAAACGCGACGGCGGTGTGTTGCGACCTGGCGCCGCTCGCGCCGAAGTGCGGCATGGGGTGCAAGGTCGGCAGCAGGAAGATTTCCGGCCTCCGCACTCGCGCAGTCATCGGGGCGATGGCTGCGCGCCTCCGGTCTCAGCCGCGTTCTATGCCGCGGCCGACGTTGAGCGCGGACGCGTCGTCGGCAAACGTCGAGCCCTTTGCCGGACGGCCGGCCCAGTAGCCTGCGAGCAGCGAGCCCGACAGGTTGTGCCACACCGAGAACAACGCGCCGGGCAGTGCGGCGATTGGCGTGAAGTACAGCTTGCCTAGCGTGGCGGCGAGGCCGGAGTTCTGCATGCCGACTTCGATCGCGAGCGTGCGGCAGACGGCTTCGTCGAAGCCGAGCAGGCGGCCACCCCAGTAGCCGCCAAAGAGGCCGATGCCGTTGTGCAGCACGACGCCAAGCATGACGACGAGGCCCACCGACGCAATGCTCTTCTGCGTGCCGCCGACCACGGCCGCGATGATCAGCAGGATCGCGACCATCGAGACGAGCGGCAGCACCGGCTCGATCCGGCGCACGAAGCGGCCGAACAGCTGGTTGACGATCAGCCCGACGATGATCGGCAGCGCGACGATCTGCAGGATGCTCATCAGCATGCCGTGCACATCGACGGCAATCGATGCGTCGACGTAAAGACGCGTGAGAAGCGGCGTCGCGAACACGCCGACGAGCGTCGACAGCGCGCTGATCGTGACGGACAGTGCGACGTCGCCGCGCGCGAGATAGATCATGACGTTCGACGCCGTACCGCTCGCGACGCTGCCGACGAGCACCATGCCGGCGGTCAGGTCAGGCGGCATGCGCAACGCACGGGCGATCACCCAGGCGGCCAGCGGCATCACGAGATAGTGCAGCACGATGCCCGCGACGACCGGCGCCGGACGCGTGAACACGCGCTGGAAGTCGGTCACGGAAAGCGTGACGCCCATCGCGAGCATGATGATCGTGAGCAACGTCGTGACGTGCGGGGCGATGCCGGTCACCGACGCCGGCGAGCAGTACGCGGCGAGTGAGACGAGCACGGCCCACAGGGGGAAGAGGCGGGTGATGCGGGCGAGCATGAAAGGAGGTCCAGTTGCCTGAATTGACGGTAAAAAGCGCTGCACTATGTAGCAGGCACTTATTTTACCGGTCGTCTTCCGGCACACCTCAGCTTTCAACTGCCCTTTCAGGCGTTTTTTCAGCGTTTACCGGGTAAATCCCGCGTCGGCCGCCGGCACCTGCCGCAAGCTCAGGCGGTGAAAGCGCAGCGTCATCAGTAGCGCAACGCTGGCAAGACCTGCCGCAAGTCCCCACCAGAGGCCGCGGGCTCCCAGCCCGAAATGGAACGCGAGTGTATAGCCGGTCGGAAAACCGATGCCCCAGTAGCCCAGTGCGGCCACCATCATCGGTACGCGCGTGTCCTTCAGACCGCGCAGGCAGCCCGACCCGACCGTCTGCATTCCGTCGACGATCTGGAAGATTGCCGCGACACCGAGCAGGGAAGTCGCGAGCTTGACGGTCGCTGCGTTCGCCGGATTATCCAGATGCAGATAGAGACCCACGATCGCATGCGGCGCCAGAACGAGCACCAGCCCCGACATCGTCATGAAGCCAACGCCCAGCGCGAGCGCCACGAAACCGGCGTGTCGCGCGGCGAGGGGTTGCCCGGCCCCGACCCAGAATCCGACCCGCACGTTCGCCGCCTGGCCGATGGCGAGCGGCACCATAAACGCAACCGAAGCCACGTTCAGCGCGATCTGATGCGCGGCGAGTTGCGCTTCGCCAAGCAGTCCGACCATCAGGCCGGTCGCGAGAAAGAGCGTCGACTCGACGCCGTAAGTGATCGCCACCGGCCAGCCGATACCGAACAGTTCACCCATCAGCGGCACATTGGGCCGTGTCGCGGTCACGAAATGCCTGAAGCGCGGCCGCAGATGCAGGAGCGCCATCAGCACGATCGCCGTCATCCAGACGGTGATCGTCGTCGCCGCCGCCGAGCCGAGGAAGCCGAGCCGCGGCAGGCCGTAAGCGCCATGGATCAGGCCGTAGTTCAGGAACGCATTGACGCCGATGCCGGCAATCGACACCCACAGCAGGCGCTTGGCGGCCCCGATAGCGGGCAGGAACGAGCGCATCAGGCCGATGCCGATCAGGCTGCCCGGCGCGCCCCAGCGCAGCACCGCGGTGTATTCGCCGACGTTATGGGCAAGCACGGTCGGCTCGCCGAATGCGTTCAGGAGCGGCGTGGCGAAGGACAGTAACGCGAAGCCCGGCACCGACAGCAGGATCGAAAGCACGAGGCCGGTCCAGTAGATATGGGGCACACGGTCTTCGGCCTGTGCACCGCGGGCGTGCGCAACGCTCACGCTGACGGATGTCAGCACGCCCTGCAGCAGCGTCACGACGACGAAAAACAGGTTCGCGCCGAGGCCGCCGGCGGCCAGTGCGTCCGGGCCGAGTGAGCCGAGCAGGATGGTGTCGGTGACGCCCATCGCCATCTGCGACAGCTGGGCGATGGCGAGCGGTGCGGCGAGGCGGGCGGTATCGGCGGCGTGGCGGGTGAGCGTGGGAGGCCGGGCGGCGACGCGGGAAAAACCAGACTGGGTCATGAACGAGGGGCGCGGAATGTCGTCGGCATCGCTTTCTGCCAAAACAGAGAGCTTATTGCTTGCGCGTGCCTGTGTCGATCATCAGGCACATTTTTGGTGCGCTTGCTTTCGGGATCCCTGCGTCGTTACGCTTCGTGGACCGCGATTCGCGTGTCGCCAAGCAGCACGACCTGACCCGCGCGGATCTTGCAGGTTTTGCGCAACTCGACCTGGCCGTCGACCGTCACCGCGCCCGAGGCAACGATCAGCTTCGCTGAGCCGCCGCTGTCGGCGAGTCCGGTGATCTTCAGAAGATTGTGCAGTTCGACGTAGTCGCCGGTCAGCGTGAAATCGAGGTTAGGCATGGTGCGCGCCGGCAAGAGGCATCGTGGGAAGGGTTCGCATCATAAGCCAGAAGAGTCGTACGCGCAGCCCGCGTGCCTGCTTCGTTGCGCATCGGCCGAAAAAAGGGCGCTTGTCGCGGTGGGTTGTATGGATATACAGTATGCATCGCCGCCCATTTTGCCTCCTTCGATCATCGTGCCCCCTGTCGCCGATTCCCCGTCCTTCGATGCCGCCGTCGACGTTCACGCCTACCTGGCAAAGCTCAACGACGCGCAGCGCGAGGCCGTCGAATATGGCGCGGACGATGCGGCACGTATCGCTGGTGCACTGCTCGTCATCGCCGGAGCCGGTTCGGGCAAGACGAATACCCTCGCACATCGCGTGGCGCATCTCGTGCTGAAAGGCGCCGACCCGCGCCGCATCCTGCTTCTGACTTTTTCTCGCCGTGCCGCGCAGGAAATGACCCGGCGCGTCACGCGCATCGCGGGTGCGGCGCTCGGCGCGCGCGCGGCAATCGCGCAGGCGCTGACGTGGTCGGGCACGTTTCACAGCGTCGGCGCGCGTCTGTTGCGCGAATACGCGGATCTGATCGGGCTGTCGCCCGCCTTCACGATCAACGACCGCGAAGACTCCGCCGACCTGATGAACCTCGTCCGCCACGAACTGGGGCTGTCGGCGAAAGAACGTCGGTTTCCATCGAAGAACACCTGCTTCTCGATCTATTCGCGCGTGGTCAACACCGGCCGGTCGCTCACGGATGTGCTGGAGAGTGCGTTTCCGTGGTGCCGCGAATGGGAAGCCGACCTGCGCGCGCTGTTCGCCGCGTACGTCGTGGCCAAGCAGACGCAAAGCGTGCTCGACTATGACGATCTGCTGCTCTACTGGTCGCATATGGCAGCGGAGCCGTCGATTGCCGCGGACCTGTCGGGGCGCTTCGATCACGTGCTCGTCGACGAGTACCAGGACACCAACCGCCTGCAGGCGTCGATCCTGCTCGCGCTGAAGCCCGATGGGCGCGGCCTGACGGTGGTCGGAGACGACGCCCAGTCAATCTATTCGTTTCGTGGCGCGACGGTGCGCAACATCCTCGATTTCCCGGCGCATTTCGATCCGCCCGCGAAGCAGATCACGCTCGAACGCAATTACCGTTCGACACAGCCGATTCTCGCCGCGTCGAACGCGGTCATCGATCTCGCAGCCGAGCGCTTCACCAAGAATCTGTGGACCGATCGCGCGTCAGCGCAGCGCCCGCGCCTCGTGACGGTCGCCGATGAGGCCGATCAGGCGCGCTACGTCGTAGAAAAGGTGCTCGAAGCGCGTGAAGAAGGCATGAAGCTGAAAGCGCAGGCGGTGCTGTTCCGCGCTGCGCATCACAGTGCCGCGCTCGAGATCGAACTGACCCGCCGCAATATCCCGTTCGTCAAGTTCGGCGGGCTCAAGTTTCTCGATTCAGTCCATGTGAAGGACGTGCTCGCCGTGTTGCGCTGGGCGGAGAATCCGCGTGACCGCGTCGCGGGTTTTCGCGTCGTGCAGCTTCTGCCCGGCATCGGTCCGGCAACGGCGGCGCGCGTGCTCGATCAGGTCGCCGGGCAAGTCAGCGCAGGCGCCAGTGCATGCGCGGAACACGCGCCCACGGCGCTGGCGTCGTTCGCGCCCCCAGCGCGTGCGGCGCTCGACTGGCAACCGTTCGTTGCGCTGATGTCCCGCCTGTGCGGCCGCCAGTCGGCGTGGCCAGCTGAATTCGAACTGATCCGCCGCTGGTATGAGCCGCACCTGGAGCGCAATCACGAGGACGCCGCGATCCGCCACGGCGATGTGCTGCAGATGGAGAGCATGGCGGGCACGTATGCGTCGCGCGAGCGGTTTCTGACCGAACTGACGCTCGACCCGCCCGACGCCACCAGCGATGAATCCGGCGTGCCGCTAATCGATGAAGACTATCTGATCCTGTCGACCATCCATTCGGCGAAGGGGCAGGAGTGGCGCAATGTGTTTGTGTTGAACGGTGTCGACGGCTGCATTCCGTCCGACCTCGGCACCGGTAGCGATGAAGAACTGGATGAGGAGCGCCGCCTGTTGTACGTCGCGATGACGCGGGCGAAGGAAGATCTGCATATCGTCGTGCCGCAGCGTTTCTATGTCCATAACCAGACGCAACTGGGCGACCGTCACGTGTGGGCGTCGCGCACGCGCTTCATTCCGGCGCATCTGATGCCACTTTTCGACGCGCACGCATGGCCGCCCGTACCGTTGGCCGCCGCGCCAACAGCGGCAGGACTTGCCGCGGCCGCGCAGGCGAGAATCGAGATTGCGGCGAAGCTGAGGAAGATGTGGGATTGACCGCTTGCCGCACGGGCGCCGCCGCCGCGGTCGCCCGTTCATGTTTGCTTTTGCCGCGTTTTTGTCGCGTTTTTGGGTGCTAGCGCGACTGCCGTTGCTGTGGTCGCGGCGGCGGCGTAAAGAAATTGCGTAGCCACGTGGCGAGCCGCGTAAACACGTCATGGGGTTCTTCGACGAAGATCTCCGGCTTCAGAAGGCGCAGATACTCCATGACCTGCTGCGCTTCCTGTTTCTGGAACGAGCCGTGCGAGAGGCCGAGCCGCAACAGACCGCGCAGTTCGCCGAGCTTTTCACGTGCAGTGCTGCCGACGCTCGTCTCGCAGCCGACCTTTGCCTCATACACGCGCTGGCGGAGTGATTCCGCAAGCCGCCACGCCGGCGTCTGCATCTGCTCCTCCAGCGCCTGGATGTCCTGCGCCGCTGACTTGATCTGCGCCGCAAGCGGGTCGATCAGCGACGCTTCACCTTGCGCCTCGTTGACGATCGCCGTCGCCCAGTCGCGGCATTGCTTCGCAAGCTCCTCAGGCGTCCATTCGGAGCGGGCCGCGAAACCGAAGCCAAATTCGCTGGCCTGCCGCATCAGGATCGCGACGACGTCAGGGAATTCCTTGTCGAGCGTGCGCTTCGCCCATGCGTACTGGCCGCCTTGCAACATACGCTGCACGGCGTGTTCCGTTAGCGGGACCATGTTGTCCAGCAGCTTGGCGCGCAGAAAATCCTCGAACGACGGCGTCGCAAATTGCGGATCGAGCTTCAGCGAGACGCGCAGGAAAGCATCGAAATCCTTACGCAGCGACGCGACGGTTTCGTCCTTCAGTGCAAGGGTGATCTGGCCCATATCTTCTTCCCGATTGGTCGTACCGCGCTGCGTCCTCCGGGCGTTGCCGGCTGCGACCTGCCCCGTAAGAGGCGACGCCGGACGCATCGCGCGTTGGTCCCTGCTTCCCGGCACGACCGGCGGAAATGCCGGTCCGACAAGCGGACTTCGACTGTTTATCGGCGGGGGAGGGAGAAACTTGAGCCGCGTGTAAGGTTCTGCGCGCGGATGTAATGTGCTGCGGGCTCAGAGGGGCCAGTCGACAAAAAAGGCCCGCAGCAGGCGAGACGGGCAGGGAGTGCGCCAGCCGCCGCCATGGCTCAGGCGGGCGGCGGGATCTGCCGACGTGCGCCCGTTACTTGAGCACGACGCCTTGCCACAGGAAGAACGTGGCGAGGCCGACCGCGATGGTCAGAAGGGGCCGCCGCGTCAACGCACTGACGACAACGGCGGCCAGCGCGCCGACCAGCTGCGGGTTGCGCCAGGTCAGTTCTGCGCCGTTGCCATGTGGCGACACGGCCATCGGCACGATGATCGCGGTCAACACCGTAACCGGGACGAAGCCGAGCGCCGTGCGCACGAGCGGCGGAAATACCAGCCGCTCGCCGACGATGAAGACAGTCGTGCGGATCAGCAAGGTGATTGCGGCCATGCCGAGAATGATCAGGACGTAGTTCATCGCGTCGCCTCCACGGCATGCTGGCGCGGCGCACGCGGACGGGACAGCGCAACGCCGACCGCGACAGCGACGAGCACCGCGCCGAGCAGTCCGAGCTTGTATGGCCAGCCCTGCCAGAAGAACGCGAGCGCGCCCGCCGTTGCCGCCGCCGCGATATAACGAAACGCGACGAGCTGGGGCACGACAATGGCGATGAAGGTTGCGACCATCGCGAAATCGAGGCCGAGCGACTGCAAGCCGGGAAAGGCCGCGCCGAACAGCAGTCCGGCGAGCGTCCACATCTGCCAGTTCACGTACATCGACACACCTGAGCCGAGAAAATGGTACGGCCCGATCGAGCCGGGAGGTCTCCGGCGGTAGTGCGCCCACGCGACGGCGAAAACCTCATCCGTCAGCATGCTGCCGAGCACGAGACGCCAGCGCAGCGGCAGATGCGCGACATAGGGTGCAAGCGTCGCGCTATAGAGCACGTGACGCAGGTTGACGACGAAGGTGGTCGCCCACAGCACAACGAAGCTCGCGTTCCCCGCGAGGAGTCCGACAGCGATGAATTGCGCCGAGCCGGCAAATACGGCAAGCGACATCAACTGGCCGTGCCAGAGATGAAGCGGCCCGGAGGTGACGAGCGTGCCGAAGATCACGCCGAAGGGCGCGGCGCCGATCATCATCGGGATGGTGTCGCGGGCTCCCGCGACGAATTCATGGTAATGGCTGGGCTGGGTCAATCTCTCTTCTCCTTTGAACAAGGAGCGTAGCCATCTGCCGCCATCAGGGCTTGTACGTTCTTGCGGTTCCCTTTTGTTCAGTGTGGGCGGGGCTCAGGCCCGGTTCGAGTCAACCTTGATGCAGCCCCCACAAGTCAACCCCGGCCAGCCCCGGCTCAGCCTCAGGCCGATGCCGCTTGCCAGCGCCCTGGCGGCACGCCGAACATACGGCGGAAATGCCGCGTGAAATGGCTCTGATCGGTGAAGCCGCTGGCCGCTGCGACCTCCGTGACCGATGCGCCGGCCCGCAAAGGCCCGAGCGCGCGCTGCAAACGGATCTGGTTGCGCCATGCGTGTGGCGGCAGGCCGGTCGCCTGGGTGAAAAGGCGTGCGGCATGGAACGGCGACAAGCCGACCGTGCTGGCCAGGTCGGCAAGCTGGAGGGGCGCAGCGAGGTCGCTGGTCAGTTGCGCCTGCATTGTCGCCACGCGGGGATCGTGCGCGGCGACCCGCGGCGTTTCGGGCCGCGTGCGGCCGTAGCGGACAAGCAGCGTCGACAGCGCATCGAGCATGGCGGTTTCGGCGGCAAGCGGGTCGTCGCCGGCTTCGAGCAGGCGGTGCGCCTGCCGCAGCCGTTGCGCGAGATCCGGGTCGCGGATGACCTCAGGATCGAACCAGGGCAACGGTTGTGGCCTGCCGGCGAGATCGTTTGCCAGCTCGTGAATGAAATCGACCGGCGCATACATCACGCGATACCGCCAGCCCGCATCGACTGCGCGCGAGCCGGTGTGCAACTCGCCCGGATTGATGATCGGCACGCTGCCTGCCTCGGCGACATAGTGGGCGCCGCGATACCGGTAGGTTTCCGCACCCGCTTCGATGACGGGAATCGCGTACGCGTCGTGCCAGTGCGGCGTGAACTCGTGATCGTGGTATTCGGCAGTGAGCATGTCCGCGCCGGGCAAGAGCGGCGTGCGCCAGTAGCGGGCGGAATCGCGGAAACGGGTGGACGTCATGATGAAAATCCTGCTGGATCCAGCAGTCTAACGCGGTCGGGGGACCGATGGGCGGTCCATGTTATTTCAGGGGAATGGTTGTGCCGGCCGGCATTGGCACAGCGCTCACGCTGTTTTTTGCGCTGCCGGTCGCGACCCGGTCGCTGTAGGTCAGATACACAAGCGTATTGCGCTTCGAATCGGCAACGCGCACGACGTGCAGCGTCTTGAAAATGAGCGACATGCGTTCTGAGAACACGTCTGACTGCTGTTTCACCGGTCCGTTGAAGTGGATTGCCCCGATTTGCCGGCAGGCGATCGCCGCCTCCGTCGGATCCTCTGCAATACCGAGCGTGCCCTTGATGCCGCCCGTGCGCGCCCGCGAGACATAGCAGGTGATACCGGCCACGTCCGGATCGTCGTAGGCCTCGACGACCACGCGGTCCGAGCCGGTCAGATGGAAATTGGTGTTGACACTGCCGATTTCCTCGCTGTGTGCCAGCGGCGCGAGCAACAACATCGGAGCGGCCACAGTGGCCAGAGCGGCCATCAGCGACGCGCTGAACAGATTGCGTTTCATCGTCGTTCCACGGAAAAAGCGTCATCCTATACCGTCAGCGAGTCGCGTAGCGCGGTTTGACAGTCGTAACCGTCCCTTTTATATTTCATGGTCTGACCAACTTTACCAATGAGGACAGGTGCAGGGATTCGCGCGTAGCAGGTTAGTGCGATGTTGCTTCACCCGCTCATTCACCATTCCAATGAAAGTTGCGCTTTTCGTTCCCTGCTTTATCGACGCCTTCTATCCCGAAGTCGGCATCGCAACGCTCGAACTGCTCGAACGTTTCGGTATCGACGTCGACTATCCACAGGAGCAGACCTGCTGCGGCCAGCCAATGGCCAACAGCGGTGCCCACGTCGAGGCGGCCGGTGCGGAAGGCGTGTTTGCGCGAAACTTCGCGGGCTACGACTACATCGTGGGACCATCGGCGAGCTGCATCAATCACGTGCGCGACCATCTGACGGCGATCGAGCAGACCGCCGCAGTGACCAAAGTGCGCGCGAGCGCCTTCGAACTGGTCGAATTCCTTCACGACGTGGTGGGCGCGCGCGAGTTTCCGTGGGCCGAGTTTCCGCATCGGGTCGGCTTGCACAACAGTTGCAGCGCCTTGCGGCATCTGGGCGAAGCTTCGGTCTCGGAGATTGCCGGGACGCCGTTCTCGAAGCCGCGCACGTTGCTGGAGGGTGTAAAGGGCATCGAATTCGTCAGTCCCACGCGACCGGACGAGTGCTGCGGCTTCGGCGGTACGTTCTCGGTGACTGAAGAGCCGGTCTCGGTGCGCATGGGGCAGGACAAGGTGCGCGATCATCTGGACGCGGGTGCGCAATACATCGTGTCGGCCGACATGTCGTGTCTGATGCATCAGCAAGGCTGCGCCGAACGGATGAAAGCCGATGCGCGCTTCATCCATATCGCCCAGGTGCTGAACGGAGCGCGCGAATGAAGCGGATCGATCACGCGAAAGCAGCCGGCGCTTTCATCGCCAAAACGGAGCACGTCGCGTTTCACGACCGGCGTTTGTGGGACCTTCGCCAGAAGCGTGATCAGCAGGCGCACGGCATTCCCGAGTGGGAAACGATGCGCGAACTGGCTTCCGGCATCAAGGAGCACACGCTGTCGCATCTCGCCGACTATCTCGAACAGTTCGCGGGCGCGGCGGAAGCGAACGGCGTGGTCGTCCATTGGGCGGCGTCGGCGCAAGAGCATAACGAAATCGTCTACCGGATCATGTCTGAACGCGGCATGACGACGCTCGTGAAAAGCAAATCGATGCTCACCGACGAATGCGCGATGCGCGACTATCTCGAGCCGCGCGGTATCACGGTGATGGAGACGGATCTCGGCGAGCGCATCCAGCAGCTTGATCATCAGGATCCGAGTCACATGGTGGTGCCGGCGGTGCACAAGCTGCGCGACGACGTGGCTGAACTGTTCGGGCGCACGATCGGCACCGATCCGACGAACAGCGATATTCACTATCTCGCCGAAAGCCAGCGGATGAACACGCGCCCGTACTTTGTCCGCCAGAAGACGGCCGGGATGACCGGCTGCAATTTCGCGGTCGCGGAGACTGGAACGGTGGTCGTCTGCACGAACGAGGGCAACGCGGATCTTTCGGCGAATGTGCCGCCGTTGCACATTGCGTCGATCGGGATCGAAAAGCTGATCCCGCGGATTTCCGACCTTGGCCTCTTCGTACGGATGCTGTCGCGCAGCGCGCTGGGCTCGCCCATCACGCAGTACACGTCGCACTTTCGCGCGCCGCGTCCGGGCGCCGAGATGCACTTCATTCTCGTCGACCATGGCCGTAGCGAGCGGCTCGCGATGGAAGACTTCTGGTATTCGCTCAAGTGCATCCGTTGCGGTGCGTGCATGAACACCTGCCCGGTGTATCGCCGCAGCGGCGGGTTGTCGTACGGCGGAACGTATTCGGGGCCGATTGGCGCCATCATCAATCCGACCTTCGATCTCCAGCGCTACAGCGCGTTGCCGTTCGCGTCGACGCTCAATGGCAGTTGCACCGACGTGTGTCCGGTGAAGATCAATATCCACGAACAGATCTACAAGTGGCGCGAAGTGATCGCTGTGCGTCACGAGGTGCCCTTCGTCAAGAAAGAGGTGCTGAAAATGGCAGGGAGGCTGCTCGCGAGCCCGGCGCTTTATCGTGCGACGGTCGCGTCGCTGGGTGGCGCGCTGCGCCGGCTGCCGAATTTCGTGCTGTACAACCCGCTTAATATCTGGGGGCGGCAGCGCGAACTGCCGGATGCGCCGAAGATGACTTTCCACGAGTGGTACAGGAAGAATCGCGGAGGTCGTGATGGCAACGCGTGAGGCTTTTCTGGCGAAGGTGCGAGCGGCGCAGCCCGCGGCGCGCACGCTTCCCGACGTGCCGCTGTTCGCCACGCCCGTGGGCGGGCCGCGCGCGCGTTTTGCTGCATCCCTGCAGGCGATGGGTGGAACCTGTGTCGAGGCGGCATCGGCCGCGGACGTGCGTGCACTGCTCGAAGCGAGTTTCGGCGCGGATGCGGTGATCTGCAGCGCGACGCCGGAAGTGCAGGGTACGCGTGCGTTGCAGGCAGAGACGCCGCCCGCGTCGTTGCAGGATGTCGATGTGGGTGTCGTGCGTGGGCGCTTTGGTGTGGCCGAAACCGGCTCGGTGTGGTTCAGCGAGAAGGAGTATGTCGTCAATGCGCTCGGTTATCTCGCCCAGCATCTTGTCGTGCTGCTCGATCCGGCGCGGATGGTCGATGGTTTGCAGGACGTCTATCGCCAGGCGGATTTTCGCGAAGCCCGTTATGCGGTGCTCGTGACCGGGCCGTCGGCGACGGCGGATATCGAAGGGGTGCTGATTCGCGGCGCGCAGGGCGTGCGCTCGCTGACGGTGGTGTGGCTGCCGGACGGTGGGCCGGATCGCTGACAAGGCTGCCGGTCGCCAGGAGCAGATGAGCGGCGCAATAACGAGGTGCAAAAACGAGGTGCAAAAACGAGGTGCAAAAACGAGGTGCAAAAACAAAAGGCCCGCAAAGATGCGGGCCTTCGAATTTTGGCTCCCCGACCTGGGCTCGAACCAGGGACCTACGGATTAACAGTCCGGCGCTCTACCGACTGAGCTATCGGGGAACAGCAGTGCAACAGTATTACTGGGTGTCTCTTACATAAAAAAGCCCGTTATGGCTAACGGGCCTTCGAATTTTGGCTCCCCGACCTGGGCTCGAACCAGGGACCTACGGATTAACAGTCCGGCGCTCTACCGACTGAGCTATCGGGGAACAACAACAGCAGAGAGACGAAATTGTATGGTGTGCTTTAGGGTCTGTCAATACCTATTGGCCATCCTGGCGGCACCGACATCAGACTGGCCGGGACGCAGACCCGCGCCGCTCAACGCGCGAGCAATTCCAGCTTGTCCTTCACGTCCTTGAATTCGTCGGCTTCCGGGAGCGGCGCCTTCGTCTTTGTGATGCTCGGCCAGCCCTTGGCGAGATCGGCGTTTAGCGCGATGAAGTCCTGCTGGTCGCCCGGCACGTCTTCTTCAGCGTAAATGGCGTTCACCGGACATTCGGCGACGCACACTGCACAGTCGATGCACTCATCGGGGTCGATCGCGAGGAAGTTGGGACCTTCGCGAAAGCAGTCCACCGGGCACACATCGACGCAGTCGGTATAGCGGCACTTGATGCAGCTTTCGGTCACAACGTGAGTCATTCAGGCAGCTCCTGCATGCGGTATTGGGGGTGGCGAAACGCCGAAAGGGATATTGTAACGTAACGTCAAGTAGCGCATGCACCAGCGGACCGTCGAGTTTATATCGTTTCGTGATTAGTTTATGGGGCTGGCGGACGCTGGCGGTGGCGCCGTGCCCTGGATTCCATCGTTAGCCGTGTGGCCATGCCGTGCCGTACCGTGCAGGAACGCGCATTCGGGTAACATGCAATCAGGCGGGCATGCCGGGGGCGTGCCAGAGGCGAACGGGCCACATGACTGGCCTTCCCCGATTATTTGCGGTTCGGCTTGCACAACATGATTATTAATTCGCTGCTCGATACTGATCTGTACAAGTTCACGATGATGCAGGTGGTTCTGCATCATTTCCCCGCCGCGAATGTGGAATACCGTTTCCGCTGCAGGACGCCGAACGTGGACCTAGTCCCGTATATCGACGAAATCCGTGACGAAGTGCGCCAGCTCTGCCATTTGCGCTTCAGTGAAGATGAGCTCGATTACCTGCGCCGCATGCGTTTCATCAAAGGCGATTTCATCGAATTTCTGGCGCTCTTCCATCTGAACGAGAAGTACATTTCGATCAAGCCGTCGGACAAGGGCAACGGTGAAATTGACATCGAGATCAAGGGGCCGTGGCTGCATACGATCCTCTTCGAGATCCCGATGCTCGCGATCGTCAACGAGGTGTACTTCCGCAATACGCAGCAAAAGCCGGACTACAGCGAAGGCCGCGAGCGTCTGCGCGACAAGATCAAGCTGCTGGGCGCGCGCCCGGAATTCTCCGACTGCAAGATCGCCGACTACGGCACGCGGCGCCGCTTCTCCAAGCAATGGCACGAAGAGGTGATCCTCACGCTGAAAGATGGCCTCGGCGAGCAGTTTGCCGGCACGAGCAACGTCTTCTATGCGATGAAGCACAGCCTGACCCCGCTCGGCACGATGGCACACGAGTACCTTCAGGCGTGTCAGGCGCTCGGGCCGAGGCTTCGCGACTCGCAGACCTTCGGCTTCGAAATGTGGGCGAAGGAATATCGCGGCGACCTCGGCATTGCGTTGTCGGACGTGTATGGGATGCAGGCATTCCTGCGCGACTTCGATATGTATTTCTGCAAGCTCTTCGACGGCGCGCGTCACGATTCCGGCGACCCGTTCGACTGGGGCGAGCGGCTCCTGCGGCATTACGAGGCGAACCGCTGCGATCCGCGTACGAAGATCCTCGTATTCTCCGATGCGCTCGATATTCCGAAGGTCCTGCAACTGTATGAGCGCTTCCGCGGCCGCTGCAAGCTGGCGTTTGGCGTCGGCACGAACCTGACCAACGATCTCGGCTACAACCCGCTGCAGATCGTGATCAAGATGGTTCGCTGCAATGGTCAGCCGGTCGCGAAACTGTCTGACTCCCCGGGCAAGAACATGTGCGACGACAAGGCCTATCTGGCCTATCTGCGGCAGGTGTTCGGCATCGAGACGCCGGAAGAGGAAGCTTCGAAGTAGGGCGCGCCGGACGTCTGTTGCTGGCCGTGTGGCCAACTGTTTGCGTGTAATGCGGCCGGTATAATCCCGTCGATACTGCAACGGTTTCTGGTCATCGACACGAGGATTGCACATGGACACATCGGTTGCCCGCCGCAACATCCTGGCGCGCATACGCGCAGCCCAGGGCCGCCCGGCCGAGCCCGCCGCATCCGAGCGCGATGCCGCTGCCGACTACCTCGCGCGTCACCCCGAAGGGCCGCGTCCGCCGATGCCGGACGATCTCGTGGCACGCTTTATCGAAGAAGCCCGCAAGATGTCGACGACCGTCGACGAAGTGGACGCGCCAGGCGATGTCCCAGGGGCCGTGTATCGCTACCTGACGGCGCACGGTCTGCCGGTGCAGGCGATCGCGTGGCAGACACTGCGAGATTTTGCGTGGGCCGAAGCGGGGGTGACTGTCGAATTCCGCAAGCCGGAAGATCTCGATCTTGTCGGCATCACGGGCTGCTTCTGCGCGACCGCGGAAACTGGCACGCTGGTGCTGCTGTCCGGGGCGGAAACGTACGCATCGGCCGGTTTGCTGCCGGAAACGCACGTGGCCATCGTGCCGGCGTCGCGCATCGTCGCGGGTCACGAAGAGGCGTTCGGTTTGATGCGCGCCGAGCGGGGCGAACTGCCGCGTGCCGTCAATTTCGTATCGGGACCGTCGCGCACCGGCGATATCGAACAGACCATCGTGCTGGGCGCACACGGGCCCTATCGGGTTCACGCCATTGTCGTGCGCGGTGCCTGAGCGCGGGCCGCGCGCGCGGTGCGTTGCCGCGCTGTTTGCGTCTGCCCGTTCCTCCCATAACAGGATTTGAATATGAAACGACACGCCGCGTGGTGCGCGGGCATGGCGGCCATTACCATGCTGGCGGCGTGCCCGCAACTGGCTGCCGCCGCAACACCCGACGGCGCGACACTTTCCGCGCTCTGGGGCGTGCCGTTCGTCGGCATCCTGCTGTCGATCGCGGTGTTTCCGCTCGTCGCGCCGACCTTCTGGCATCACCATTTCGGCAAGATCGCCGGCGCGTGGGCGCTCGCGTTTCTATTGCCCTTCGCTTTCGCGTTCGGCGTCGATGTTGCATTCGGCACATTCGTGCATGCGCTGCTCGATGAGTACATACCTTTTATCGTGCTGCTGACCGCGCTCTATACCGTGGCGGGCGGCATTTGCGTGCGGGGCAACCTGCACGGCACGCCGCGTCTCAACACAGGCATTCTCGCGCTCGGTACGCTGCTCGCCAGCGTCATGGGTACGACGGGCGCCGCGATGCTACTCATCCGGCCGCTGCTGCGCGCGAACGATAACCGCAAGCATGTCGTGCACGTGGTGGTTTTCTTCATCTTTCTGGTCGCGAACGCGGGCGGGTCGCTGTCGCCGCTGGGCGATCCGCCGTTGTTTCTCGGCTTCCTGAATGGCGTGAGTTTTTTCTGGACCACGACACACCTTGCTCTGCCAATGCTGTTCGTCTGCGTTGTGCTGCTTGTCCTGTTTTACACCCTCGACACGTACTATTTTCATCGTCGCGAGGAGGTGCGTCAGCCGTTTCTCGATCCGACGCCCGATTCGCCTGGGCTGTGGCTCGATGGAAAGATCAACCTCGTGCTGCTCGCCGCCGTGGTTGCGCTCGTGCTGATGAGTGGTATCTGGAAACCGGGCATCGAATTCAACGTGTTCGGTGCGCACGTCGCGCTACAGAACGAGGTGCGTGATGCCGCGCTGGTCGTCGTCACGCTGGTGTCGCTGGCTGCGACGCCGCGCTCCGCGCGCGAGGGCAATGCGTTTAACTGGGCGCCGATGGAAGAAGTCGCGAAACTGTTCGGCGGCATCTTCGTGACGATTGCGCCCGTCATCATCATCCTGCGCGCGGGGGAGGCGGGCGCTTTTTCCGGCATCGTCCATCTGGTCACCGACGCCACTGGTAAGCCGGATGACGCGATGTACTTCTGGGCGACCGGGTTGCTATCGTCGTTTCTCGACAACGCGCCGACCTACCTCGTGTTCTTCAATCTCGCAGGCGGCGACGCGCAGACGCTGATGACGCAAGGCGCGTCGACGCTCGCGGCCGTATCGGCAGGGGCGGTGTTCATGGGCGCGAACAGTTACATCGGCAACGCGCCGAATTTCATGGTGAAGTCGATCGCAGAATCTCGCGGTGTGCGCATGCCAAGCTTTTTCGGCTTCATCGGCTGGGCGCTGGTGATATTGATGCCCGTGTTTCTCGTAAGCACGTGGCTGTTCTTTTGACGCTGTAGTGATGTGACGACGCCGGCTCGCAACGCAAGCCCGGCGCGAAATTCGGAGAATCGCAATGCAGAAGATCCTCGTGGCGCGTCCGATCTTTCCGGACGTGATCGACCGGCTTAAGCAGTATTTCGACGTCGACTGGAACAATGGAGACGTTCTCGGCGCGGACGAGCTTGCGCGTCGTCTCGCGGACAGGGACGGCGCGCTGACGGCCGGCGATCCGGTCGGCGCGGCGGCGCTGGCGGCGGCGCCGCGTCTGCGGGTGGTGGCCAATATGGCAGTCGGCTACAACAATTTCGACATGGCTGCGTTCAACGCATCCAACGTGCTCGGCACGAATACGCCGGATGTCCTCAACGAATCGACGGCCGATTTCGGCTGGGCGTTGATGATGGCGACGGCGCGCCGGATCGCCGAATCGGAACACTGGTTGCGAGCCGGGCATTGGCAGAAGTGGAGCTACGACGGTTTTCTGGGTGGCGATGTGTATGGTTCGACGCTCGGCGTGATCGGCATGGGACGTATCGGCCAGGCGCTGGCGCGGCGTGCGCGCGGTTTCAACATGCAGGTGATCTATCACAACCGGTCGCGCGTTGCGCCGGCGATCGAAGCTGAGCTGAACGCCCGGTACGTGTCGAAAGAAGAACTGCTGCGCCATGCGGATCACGTCGTGCTCGTGCTGCCGTACACGAAGGAAAGCCATCACACGATCGGCGCTGCCGAGCTGGCGTTGATGAAGCCGACCGCCACGCTGACCAACATTGCACGCGGCGGCATTGTCGACGATGCGGCGCTGGTGGAAGCGTTGCGCGCGAGACGCATTGCCGCTGCCGGTCTTGACGTTTTCGAAGGCGAGCCGAACCTGAATCCTGGTCTCTTGACGGTGCCGAACGTCGTCCTCACGCCACATATCGCGAGCGCGACCGAAGCAACGCGTCGCGCGATGGCCAACCTTGCGGCGGACAATCTGATTGCCGGGCTTGGGGAAGGCCCGCGGACCGGACAACCGCCGAATCCGATCAATCCTGAGGTGTTGGGGAAAGCGCGTTCATGACCGAAATTTTGCTGGCGGCCGTCGTCATACTGGCGGTCGCGCTTGTCGTCGCGTTGCTCGTGCTCATGCGCGGCCGCAATGACGCGAATCAGGAAGAGCGGTTTGCCGAGCTTGGTGAGCGTGTGACTGATGCGTCGAACGCCCAGGCTCGCGCATATGAAAGACTCGAACGAGAGTTGCGCAACGAGATCACTGAGACGGCGCGCGCATCGCGCCTCGAACTGGGCGGCGGTTTTTCGCAGTTCCAGCAGGCGCTCGCTGCGCAACTCACCAGCATCGCGACTGTGCAGAACAGCCAGATAGACGGTTTCGCGCAGCAGCTCGTCAAGCTGACGGAGTCGAACGCGCAGCAGCTCGAAGCAGTGCGACAGAGTCTGCAGCAACAGTCGCAACAGGCCCGCGAAGAGCAGGGCGCCACGCTCAAGCGTTTCGGCGACACGTTGACGCTACAACTCGTGCAACTGACCGAAGCCAACGACCGCCGTTTCGCCGAGGTGCGCGCGACGATTGAGCAGCGACTCAAGGACATCGAGGCGAACAATGCGACTAAGCTCGAAGAGATGCGCCGCACCGTCGACGAGAAACTGCACGCAACGCTCGAACAACGGCTCGGTGAATCGTTCAAGCAGGTGTCGGACCGGCTTGAGCAGGTCCATCGCGGGCTCGGCGAAATGCAGACGCTCGCGGCCGGCGTGGGCGATCTGAAGAAGGTGCTCACCAACGTCAAGACACGCGGCACATGGGGAGAAGTGCAGCTCGAAGCGCTGCTCGAACAGTTGCTCACAGCCGACCAGTACGCGAAGAACGTCGCGACGATCCCGAAGAGCAACGACCGCGTCGAATTCGCGATCAAGCTGCCGGGGCGTCAGGACTCCGTCGACGGCGTGGCGGTCCCGGTGTGGCTGCCGATCGATGCCAAATTTCCGCGCGAGGACTACGAGCGTCTGATCGAGGCGCAGGAGCGGGCCGATCCGGTAGCGGTAGAAGAAGCGTCGCGCGCACTGGAAGCTCGCATTCGCGCCGAGGCGCGCACGATCGCGGAGAAATACGTATCGCCGCCGCACACGACCGATTTCGCGCTGCTGTTTCTGCCGACCGAAGGTCTCTACGCCGAGATCCTGCGCCGGCCTGGACTCACGGATCTACTGCAGCGCGAATATCGGGTGACGATTGCCGGCCCGACTACGCTCACTGCGTTGCTGAACAGTCTGCAGATGGGCTTCCGGACGCTGGCCATCGAGAAGCGTTCGAGCGAAGTGTGGCAGGTGCTCGGTGCGGTAAAGACGGAGTTCGGCAAGTTCGGCGATGTGCTCGCAAAGACGAAGTCGCAGCTCGAAACAGTCACACGCTCGATCGAGCAGGCGGAGGTGCGCACGCGCGCGATGAACCGCAAGTTGCGCGACGTGGAAGCGTTGCCCGGTGAACAGGCGATCGGTTTGCTCGGTGACACGTTATCGGGTGCGGACGCGGACGAACCCTGAGGAGTGTTTTCTCGCGCGCCGTCTGGCGGGCAGCGCCCGACGTTCAGGCTTTCGCGCCAGCAGGTACTGTGGTTTCGCGTGACCGCCTCATTGAGCGGTTTCGCGAAACCGGAGGCCTTCGATCAACTGGCGTTATCCGGCGCCGCCAGTCGTTCCAGCGCCTCATCCGTCACGCGAACGATGCGCCAGTCCGGCAGCACGGTTGCGCCCAACTTCTCGTAGAAATCGATGGCCGGCTGGTTCCAGTCGAGCACCGACCATTCGAAGCGTCCGCACTGACGCTCGACCGCCAGCGCCGCCAGGCGCCGCAGCATGGCCGTGCCGAGGCCGCTGCCGCGCTGCGTCGGCTGCACGTACAGGTCTTCGAGATAAAGTCCACGCCGGCCGAGGAAGGTCGAATAATTGTGGAAGAAGAGCGCGTACCCAACAATGCGTCCATCCGCTTCCGCGACGAGCGCCTCCGATGAAGTACGCTCGCCAAATAACGCGTCGTGCACGCCGTCTTCGGTCGCGACGAAGAGGTGCGTGAGTTTTTCGAACTCGGCCAGTTCGTGCATCAGCGCGAAGATCGCGCCTACATCAGCGGGTGTAGCGGGGCGAATATGGGCGGCCATTACGCTTCTTCCGGGGCGTCGGTGAGATGGATCTCGATCCCGCCGAAGCGCGACGCCACCCAGTTGTACGCGTGACACGCGATCCACAGCAGGATGAAGCCGAGAATCGCATTCAGCAGGAGCGCGCTGAACACGGTGCTCAGTTCGACCGAGCGATACCGGATGAACGCGACCAGTACGCCGAGCAGGACGATCGGCACGCTGAAGGTCAGGTAGACCAGAATGAGCGCTTTGGCGGTCTGTCCCGGTGCAATGAACGAGATCTGTTTTTTCATTGAATCAAACCCGCTAGTCGTGATGGTTTCGTGGAAAAGAGTCGGTCAGATGAGGCCGTCGAACAGCATGATATCGACGGTGTCGCCCGCATCGATGTCAGCTTGTTCGTGCGCGAGCACGATAAAACAATTCGCCTCGCTCATCGAGCTGAGCACGCCCGAGCCCTGCGAGCCGGTCGGCGTGACCTGCCACTGGCCGCGCTCGTTACGTGCGGCGGTGCCGCGCTGAAATTCGGTGCGTCCGGCACGTTTGCGGATGGCCTGCGTGCTGGTCGCCGTGATCGCGGGCGGAGCTTGCACTGACGCGCCCGACATCACGAGCAGCACCGCGCGCACGATCTGGTAGAACGTGACCATCACCGCGACCGGATTGCCCGGCAAGCCGAAAAAGAGCGCGGGCTGGCCGACGCCGGGGCGCTCTCCCGACCACACGCGGCCGAATGCAAGCGGGCGGCCAGGGCGCATCGCCAGGCTCCAGAACGCGACGTCGCCGAATGTCCGGAGCAACTGCTTCGTTAAGTCCGCCTCGCCGACCGATACCCCGCCTGAAGTCAGTACGACGTCGGCGCTGGCAGCTGCACTGCGCAGCGCGGCTTCGAGCGCTGCAGGCTCGTCCCGGACCACACCGAGATCGAGCGCGTCGAGATTCATCCGGCGCAGCATCGCGAAAAGGGTGTGGCGATTGCTGTCGTACACGCAGCCTGGATCGAGCGGCTCGCCGAGCGATCGTAGTTCGTCGCCGGTCGAGAAGAACGCGACCCGCAAACGGCGTCGTACCGCGACTTCGCCAACGCCAAGCGATGCCAGCAAGCCGAGATCAGATGGGCGCAGGATGCGTCCCGCATGCAGTGCCGGCTGGCCCTGTGTGAGGTCTTCGCCGGCGCGGCGACGGTTCGCGCCGCGCTTCAGTGTGTCCCCAGGGAACCGGATAGTGTCGCCCTCGCGTGTCACGAGTTCCTGCGGTACGACCGTGTCGCATCCATCGGGCATCAGTGCGCCCGTCATAACCCGCACGCATTCGCCGGCAGAGACGGCGCGCCCGAATGGATGCCCCGCCAGCGCCTTGCCCGCCACGCGCAGTTCGATGCCCGTTTGCTGGGAGACAAGCGATGTGCCATCGAACGCATAACCGTCCATCGCTGAATTGTCGTGGGCGGGAACGTTGGTCGGCGACACGACGTCGCCTGCCAGTACGCGATCGAGTGCATCGTGAAGCGGCACGCGTTCGACCGCCGCAACCGGGCTCGCCCACTGGCGCACGATCGCCTGGGCCGCGGATACAGGCAGCGCCTCTGGGTCGTACTGGGCGACACAACTGGAAAAGTCTTTAAACGTGGTCATGAATGGGGAAGCGTCGCGACCGGAGGCGAATCCGGCGTTTCGTCGGTGACGCGTACGACCGGAGGCAGATTTCGGGCTGCCTCACGCACGTTCCAGGTCGGCGAGTTCTTGCAAAGTGTTCGCATTGTAAAACGCGCTCCCATCGGCGAAGGCGACTTCGGCCATCGTGTGGCGCGCGTACCACGCGCGAACCTTGCGCTCGCCGGCTTCCAGAAAGGCTGACAGGTCGTCCGCCAGTGACGTGCGAACAAGAGCGAATACTGGATGCATCGAGATTTCGCCATGGGGATCGCGCGTGGTGACGGTGGCGATGTCGGCGCGAACCGTTTCGAGCGTCTCAGCGAGGCGCATGGCGAGGTCCGGCGGAAGATTCGGTGTATCGCACGGTGCGCTTAGTACGAATCCGGTATTTGCGGCGCGCAGTCCGGCGAGCAGGCCTGCCAGCGGTCCGGGGAAGTCAGGGAGCGTGTCGGCGATCACCATTGCGCCAAACGGCGCGCCGAGTTCGGCGTAGCGATCCGCGTGGCGGTTGGCGCTGATGAGAAGGGGACCTGTCTGCGGTGCGAGGCGCTTCAACACGTGCAGCGCGAGGGGCTCGCCGTGAAGCATCTGCAGGCCTTTGTCGAGGCCGCCCATGCGCGTGCCGCGCCCGCCTGCGAGCACGAGCCCGGTGATGTGGCCGGTTTCAATGGGCATGGCGACGACGGCCTCAGCCGCCGATGTACGACATTTCGACGCGCCGGCCTTCGGCCGCGTCCGGCATCGCGCTTGCGCTGCCGCGCAACTGCGAATAGCGGTCGGTCCGAGCCTGCCAGATACGGGCGACGGCGGTTCCGATGTCTGCGTCGCTCGCGCCATTGCGTACGAGTGCACGCAGGTCATGTCCCGATGAAGCAAACAGGCACAGGTACAACTTGCCTTCAGTCGACAGTCTCGCGCGCGTGCAGCTTCCGCAAAAGGCACGGGTGACGCTGGAGATCACGCCTATCTCGCCGCTGCCATCGGTGTAACCCCAGCGCTGCGCGGTTTCGGCTGCGCTGTGCGCTTCGAGCGGCACGAGCGGGAAGCGAGCATGGATTTGCGCGACGACGTCTGCGGAGGGCAGCACTTCGGTCATGTTCCAGCCGTTAGACGTGCCGACGTCCATGTATTCGATAAACCGCAGTACCGCCCCGCTGCCTTTGAAGTGGCGCGCCATGGGCACGATCTCGGCGTCGTTGGTGCCGCGCTTCACGACCATGTTGACCTTGATCGGCGCGAGGCCGACGGCCTGCGCTGCGGCGATGCCTTCCAGCACGTCGTCGACGGCGAAGTCGGCATCGTTCATGCGGCGAAATAGCGTGTCGTCGAGCGCATCGAGACTGACCGTCACGCGTGTCAGACCTGCGTCCTTCAGGCTGCGCGCCTTCCTGGCGAGCAGCGAGCCATTGGTGGTGAGCGTAAGGTCAAGCGGTCGGCCTTCGGGCGTCTTCAACCCGGCAAGCCGTTCGATCAGGAATTCGAGGTTTTTGCGCAGCAGGGGTTCACCGCCCGTCAGACGGATTTTCTCGACCCCATGCGCGACGAACACGCGCGCGAGGCGTTCGATTTCTTCGAAGGTCAGCAAGGCGCTGTGCGGCAGGAACGGGTAGTCCTTGTCGAACACCGCCCGCGGCATGCAATAGACGCAGCGAAAATTGCAGCGATCGGTCACCGAAATGCGCAGGTCGCGTAGCGGCCGCGCGAGCGTGTCGGTCAGCTGACCGCGCGGCTCGTGCGCGGGTCCGGAAATATCCGGAACCGAGCTGACATCGGCGACAGGGATGATGCGTCGGGACATGATCGCTTTTATATGCTCTAGACCTTCATTCTAGCGGAAACGGCTGCTCTTTCCGGCTGAGACCGGGACAGCGTGGGGGTATGGCGATTCGCGGTCCCGGCAGTCAGCGCGTTATTTCCCTGAGACTGTCGATCGTAGGTTCACATATGTAGCGAGTTCTGACGCCGACCGCGAGCGCGCGAGGCTTCCGACAAACAAAAAACCCGCCGGTGAGGGCGGGTTTTTTGCATTACTACGGTTCAGCTTACTGCGAGTGCTTTGCCGTTTCGACCTGTTGCATTGGCGTAGCGTCTGCCGGCGGCAGCGCTTTGCGCTCACGCGGCACGCGGACCGGTTTCGCAGTTTGCGCAGCGGCTTCCTGGGCAGCGCGGAGCTTGTCAGCGTCGGTATTGACCCAGACGAGGCCGGCCTTTTCCAGCACCGGTTGCAACGACTCAGCCGACAGGCCGTTCGCGCGCGGCGCCTGAGGTGCAGCGGCAGGCGCCGGGGCAACAGGTGCCTCGACTGCGGCGACCGGCTGCGGTTCGGCGTGGACTTCGGCTTGCGGTGCGGGCACCTCTGCGGGTGCTTCGACGACTGCTGCCGGAGCCGGAGCCACCGCTTCGCTGACCGGTGCCGGAGTCTGAACCGGTTCGGGCTGGATGTAAGCCGCCGACTCAGCTTGAGCAACCGGTTCAACCGGGGTCACAGTTTCGCTGATGACGGTTCTTACCTCGCTTGCCTCGGCGACCGCCGTAACTTCCACCGGGGCCTGCGCTTCCGGAGATGCAACCGGTGTCTCGACAGCAGGAGCCAGCGGCGCTGCCGAAGTTTCAGCAACCGGCACGACCGGTTCCGACGTCACAGCATTTTCGACCGCAACGGCGGGTGTTTCGGTAGCAGCATGCAATTCGGTCTCGACGACGGTTTGCGTTGCGACCGCGGCCACGGCGGTTTCCACCGGCGCTGCTTGCTTCGCTGCGACCTCTTCCACACGCTGTTGCGGCGGGTAAGCCAGTGCATCTTCTACCGCGCCGACGGCAGTACCTTCTGCTTCGGCCCCATCGACGGTCTGGCTCACATTCGCGCCATCTTCCTCGCGCTCGCGACGACCACCGCGACGGCCACGGCGACGGCGACGACGCTCTTCGCCTTCACGTGCGACCGCTTCCTGATCGACCGGCGCGCCATCTTCGGCGCCGCCTGCCTGAACCGGCAACGTGACGTCTTCTGCCAACGCCTCGTCCTGGTTCAGCGCTTCCGCGGCTTCCGGCTGCGGCTTGTTGCGGCGTTCGCCACGCTCGCCACGTTCGCGGCGCTCACCACGCTCCTGGCGTTCGCCGCGTGGCGAACCTTCGCTGGCTTCGATGCGTTCGCCACGCTCCTGACCGCGCTCGGCGCGAGCGTCACGACCTTCGCGCGCCTCGCGTGGCTCACGACCCTCACGCGGTTCGCGACCTTCACGGGCATTGCGCGGTTCGCGTGCCTCGCGCGGTTCGCGCTGCTCACGACCCTCGCGGCTTTCGCGCGCTTCACGCGGCTCACGGCCTTCGCGCTCCTGACGCTGCGACGGCTGACCCTGACGGCCGCCGACAGCGGCTTCGCCACGGCCGGCCGCATCGCGACCGCCCGCGCCGCCACGGCGGTTGCGGTTGCGATCGCCGCCGCGCTCACCGGTACGCTCGCCGCGCTCCGTGCGCTCGCCACGTGCCGGACGGGCGGTCTTTTCGACCGGTGCCGGTGCCGGAGCAGGCGTTGCGGGCTGCATGCCGAAGAGGTTCTTCAGCCAGCCGATGAAACCACCGGTGCCTGGCGTTACCGCGACAGGGGCCGGGGTAACGGGTGCCGTCGGACGAACCGGCGCGCTCGGCGCCGGCTTTTCAGGCGTAATGCCCTTGACCGCCGCTTCCTGCTTCGGCTTCACTTCCTCGGTGCGCTTGCTGTAGCCGGTTTCCGACTCCAGTTCGCGGGCTGCTTCTTCGGCCATCTTCCACGACGCGCGCGGATCGTCGAGGCGCGCATCGTCGTGACGCAGGCGCTCGAGCTTGTAATGCGGCGTGTCGAGGTGCTTGTTCGGGATCAACACGACGTTGACCTTGAACCGCGATTCGATCTTGTTGATTTCCGCGCGCTTCTCGTTCAGCAGGAAAGCGGTCACTTCGACCGGCACCTGGCAATGGATCGCCGCGGTGTTTTCCTTCATCGCTTCTTCCTGAATGATCCGCAGAACCTGCAGCGCGGACGATTCGGTGTCGCGGATGTGGCCGGTGCCGTTGCAGCGCGGGCACGTCACGTGGCTGCCTTCCGACAGGGCCGGACGCAGTCGCTGGCGCGACAGTTCCATCAGGCCGAAGCGCGAGATCTTGCCCATCTGGACTCGTGCACGGTCGTGCTTCAATGCGTCTTTCAGGCGTTGCTCGACTTCGCGCTGGCTCTTGGCCGATTCCATGTCGATGAAGTCGATCACGATCAGGCCGCCCAGATCGCGCAGACGCAACTGGCGGGCAACTTCGTCCGCGGCTTCGAGGTTCGTGCGCGCGGCCGTTTCCTCGATGTCGGCGCCCTTGGTGGCGCGTGCCGAGTTGACGTCGATCGCGACGAGCGCTTCGGTGTGGTCGATCACGATTGCGCCGCCCGATGGCAGCGGCACCGTGCGCGAGTACGCCGTTTCGATCTGGTGTTCGATCTGGAAGCGCGAGAAAAGCGGCACATCGTCGTGATACCGCTTCACCTTGCTGACATTGTCCGGCATTACGATATCCATGAAGGCGCGTGCCTGGTCATGGATTTCGGTGGTGTCGATCAGGATTTCGCCGATATCCGGCTGGAAGTAGTCGCGAATCGCGCGGATGACGAGGCTCGATTCGAGGTAGATCAGCATCGGCTGGCCAGATGAGCCGCTTTGTGACGCGGCTTCGATCGCGCGCCACAGTTGCATCAGGTAGTTCAGGTCCCACTGCAGTTCTTCGGCGCTGCGACCGATGCCAGCCGTGCGCGCGATGATGCTCATGCCTTCCGGCAGTTGCAGTTGCGCCATGGTTTCGCGCAGTTCCTGGCGGTCGTCGCCTTCGATCCGGCGCGACACACCGCCGCCACGCGGATTGTTGGGCATGAGCACCAGATAGCGGCCGGCGAGCGAGATGAACGTGGTGAGGGCGGCGCCCTTGTTGCCGCGTTCTTCCTTCTCGACCTGAACGATCAGTTCCTGGCCTTCGCGCAGCGCGTCCTGGATACGCGCGGAGCGCATGTCGACGCCGTCACGGAAATACTGACGGGCGACTTCCTTGAACGGGAGAAAACCGTGGCGGTCTTCGCCGTAGTTGACGAAACAGGCTTCGAGGGAGGGCTCGATGCGGGTGATGACGCCCTTGTAGATATTGCCTTTGCGCTGTTCGCGCCCGGCGGTTTCGATGTCGATATCGATGAGTTTTTGCCCATCGACGATGGCGACGCGCAGTTCTTCCTGCTGCGTCGCATTGAACAGCATGCGTTTCATTGAACGGCTCCAGAGCGGCTCTGCCTGCCCACGTCCTGGTTGTCAGCCTGGACGGCGAGGGTAGCGGCATGCCGCGCCTTATTGTGTTTTCACAAGCACGCTGGAGCGGGAACGATGGTGGGAGAATTGCCAGAAAGCGCCCCCCGGTCCGGTAACCGGACACGGAGCCGCTGGGCACATGCGAATACGGCTTCAAATAACGGCACGACACGCCGCGGGTTCTGCCAGCACGACCTGCATCGCCTTCATATGCTCCTTGCCACTGCGCCAACCAGGCGCAAAAGCGGCAGGGCGAAGGCTGCGGCGATGCCGCAGCGGGAAGCTTGCACAGAACGCCCGACTTCCCACTCGGGTGTCTCACCTTATTTCGACGTCGCCATGCTTTGCACTTTCTGCAAAGCGCACTCGGGCGCACGCCGTATTTTCGCAACCGGGAGCCTCGTGCGGGGCCATCAGACCGCCCGCTAACAACGCTCACCGGATAAATTCTTTTTTACCAAAATTCCGTTACCGTCGGAGCCGACCGTGACCGAACGCGCCTGTGGGCGCCGTCCCTGCCGGGTGTGGGTTCCGTGCGTGCAACTCGTTGCATCTCATTTTTAGGGCGAGCAACCAGCCCCCGGCACAAGTAAAATAGCTCTTTATCGCTTGCACCTGCGCAATCCGCCCGCAATTCGGTTTAATGCGCCGGTCGTATGCGCCGGCCGCCGCAGACTGCTGGGCAAATTATATTCATAATGAAAGAGTTAGGCAAAACATCCCAGAAATCGGTCGCAAGTGACCAGGTCTCGATGATCGAGATCGACGATGGCGCGGCCGGGCAGCGCATCGATAACTTCCTGCTGCGCGTCTGCAAAGGCGTGCCGAAGAGTCATATTTACCGGATCCTGCGTAGCGGCGAAGTGCGCGTGAATAAGGGCCGGGTCGACGCGCAATATCGGCTCGAACTCGGGGATCTGGTCCGCGTACCGCCCATCCGGATCGCACAGGGTCCCGAGGCCACTGCCCATGCGCCGGTCCCCGCGGCCCATTTCAATATCCTGTTCGAAGACGAACACCTGCTGGTCATCGACAAGCCGGCCGGGGTCGCGGTGCACGGTGGCAGCGGAGTTGCGTTTGGCGTGATCGAGCAGATGCGCGAGGCGCGTCCACAGGCGAAGTTTCTGGAACTGGTGCACCGGCTCGATCGGGAGACGTCCGGCGTGCTGATGCTCGCCAAAAAGAGGGCGGCGCTCGTTGGCCTGCACGAACAGATTCGCGAGAACCGCATGGACAAGCGGTACTATGCGTGCGTCCATGGCGAATGGGCGAGCGACTGGGGGCGTCGCCGGGCGGTGAAGGAGCCGCTGCACAAGTATCTGACCCCGGATGGCGAGCGGCGCGTGCGCGTGCAGCCGGACGGACTGCCGTCGCATACGGTGTTCAATCTGGTGGACCGCTGGCCCGACTTTGCGCTCCTCGAGGCCGAACTCAAGACCGGGCGCACCCATCAGATCCGGGTTCACCTGGCGCATCTGGGTCTGCCGATCGTCGGCGATGCCAAATACGGCGATTTTGGCCTGAACAAGGCGCTGGCGCGCTCGAATGCCCACCCGGGCCTGAAGCGGATGTTCCTGCATGCTTACCGGCTCAGGCTCACGCATCCCGCCACAGGCGAGACGCTGCAATTCGAGGCGCCCCTGCCGGCCGACTGCCGGCGCTTCGTCAATCAACTCTCCGAACAACGTAACCAGCAACCTCAAAGCGAGACGGACACGCATGGCTCGACAGCAGTTTGACCTGATCGTCTTCGACTGGGACGGTACCCTGATGGATTCGACGGCGCATATCACGCGCAGCATCCAGGCGGCGTGCCGCGACCTCGGTCTCCCGGTGCCTGCCGACGAGGCCGCCAGCTACGTGATCGGACTCGGCTTGCGCGACGCGCTGCAGATCGCCGCGCCGACGCTCGATCCGGCCGATTATCCGCGTCTCGCCGAGCGCTACCGGTTCCACTATCTGGTCAAGGATCAACACACGGAACTGTTCGACGGCGCCCGCGAGATGCTGCAGGAACTGCGCGATACCGGTTACCTTCTGGGCGTCGCGACGGGCAAGAGCCGCGTCGGATTGAACCGGGCGCTTGACCAGAGCCGGCTGACCAGCCTTTTCGACGGTACCCGCTGCGCTGACGAAACCTTCTCCAAGCCGCATCCGGCGATGTTGCACGAGCTGACGCGCGAACTGGGGCAGGACCCCGCGCGAACCGTGATGATCGGCGATACGACGCACGATCTGCAAATGGCGATCAACGCAGGCATAGCCGGCATCGGTGTGGGTTATGGGGCGCATCCGGTCGCGTCGCTGACCGCGCTCACGCCGAAGTTCGTCGCGGACAGCATTGGTTCGCTGTCGGCGTGGCTGCGCGAACACGGGTGAGCACGGCCATGAGCAACGCCGTGGTGGAACCCGTGTGGGTCTGCGCGTCGGATGAACTGGTCGACGGCGGCGCGGGCGTGCGGCGCGCGGCGACTTATGGCGGCGGCGAAGCGGTGGTGTTCTTCGTGCGCTACGACGGTCGGGCATACGGCTATCTGAACCGCTGCGCGCACGTGCCGATGGAACTCGACTGGTCCGAAGGCCAGTTCTTCGAATCCTCGGGTTTATACTTGATGTGCGCCACGCACGGCGCGATTTATGCGCCGGATACCGGCAAGTGTGTCGGCGGTCCGTGCCGTGGCGGCAGGCTGCGTCCCGTTGAGGTTGACGAGCGGGACACGGCCGAAGGCCGCGCGGTGTTCTGGCTGCCGGACGACGATCTGCGTCCGGTCACCCCTTGATCTTTCCCTCTGCGACGCATGGCCGACAATCAAACTCCTGATCCTATCGAATCGTCCGGCCCGGATCGCCGTCGCGCGTCCGAGCCCGAGCCGGGCTGGGAGCGCGCGGCGCTCGAGCGCATCGCGCTCGCGGCGATCACCGAACAGCGCGCCGCGCGCCGCTGGAAGATATTTTTCCGTTTTGTGTTTCTTGCCGTGCTGTTGCTGATCGTCTGGGGTGTGTTCGACATCTCGGGCGAGCGGGTGTCGACGACCGGCCGTCATACGGCGCTCATCACGCTGGACGGCGAGATTTCGTCCGATACCGACGCGAACGCCGAAGACATCAACACGGCGCTCGACAACGCCTTCGACGACGACGGCACAGCCGGCGTGATCCTGCGCATCAACAGCCCAGGCGGCAGCCCGGTGCAGGCGGGCATCATCAACCGCGAGATTCGCCGGTTGCGCAGCAAATATCCGTCGATTCCGCTGTATGTGGTGGTCGACGACATGTGTGCATCGGGCGGGTATTACGTCGCTGTGGCGGCTGACAAGATCTACGTCGACAAGGCGAGCATCGTCGGTTCGATTGGCGTGCTGATGGACGGTTTCGGCTTTACGGGCCTGATGGACAAGCTCGGGATCCAGCGCCGGCTGCACACCTCGGGTGAAAACAAGGGGTTTTTCGATCCGTTCTCGCCCGAGACGCCGAAGATGGACGAGCATGCGCAGCAGATGCTCGACCAGATCCACGCGCAGTTCATCGACGCCGTGCGTCAGGGCCGCGGCAAGCGGCTGCATGAGACGCCGGATGTCTTCTCTGGACTCTTCTGGACTGGCCAGCAGAGCGTCGAGCTAGGGCTCGCGGACGGCCTCGGCGATACCGATTACGTCGCGCGCGAGGTGATAAAGGCGCCGGATATTGTCGACTACACGGTGAAGGAAAGCATTACCGACCGTGTCGCGCGCAAGTTCGGCGCAGCGGTTGGCGCTGCGGGCGTGCATGCGATGGTGATGGGCGGGAAGCTGAGTCTGCGCTGAAATCAGTCCGCCGCTTCCGAGCTCTGTAAGCGCAGCGGAAATCTGGCGGAAGGGAGAGACGGGCGCCTTAGGGTGCCCGTCCGTCTGACCGATCTGCCGGTAACCGGTATTAAACAGCGAGCAGCAGAAAAATCGCGGGCCGCTTGTGCAGATCGATCGCGGGCGCTTTTTTCCAGTCCGCGACCGTTCGGCTCGCGATCGTCTCTGTTGCAAGTGTGAGGTCGACGGCAACGCAGACGAGCGTCGACGGCGCGCAGGTCGCGAGGAGTGTGTCCAGCAAGGCCCGGTTCCGGTACGGCGTCTCGATGAATATCTGCGTCTGTTTAACTTTGCGCGATTGCTGTTCGAGATCGCGTAGGCGCTTCGCCCGCTCGGTGGCGTCCACCGGCAGGTAGCCGTGAAACGCGAAGCTCTGGCCATTCAGGCCGGATGCCATCAGCGCCAGCAGAATCGAACTTGGTCCCACAAGTGGCACGACCTTGACGCCGCGCTCATGCGCACGGCGCACGAGCAGGGCGCCGGGATCGGCGACTGCCGGGCAGCCGGCCTCGGAAACAAGTCCTGCGTCGGTGCCTGTAAGGATCGGTGCCAGAAGCCTGTCGATTTCGCTCGCAGGCGTATTCACGTTCAACTCGCGAATTTCAATTTCCTGAATCGGTCGCTCGGCGCCAACTTTCTTGAGGAACGCGCGCGTCGTCTTCGCGTTTTCGCCGATGTAATAGCTAAGCGCGGCCGCCTTCGCGCGCACTGGGACGGGCAGAACGGAGGCGAGGGCGTTTTCGTCGCCTTCGCCAAGCGTATTGGGGATCAGGTATAGAACGCCGCTCATCGTGCACCAAAAAGAGGGTAACCGGCCGCAAGCAGCATGCGGGTCAGGGCAATCAGCGGAAGCCCGACGAGCGCCGTCGGGTCGTCGGATTCGATGGCTTCGAGGAGCGCGATGCCGAGTCCCTCGGATTTTGCGCTGCCCGCCACGTCGTAGGGTGTTTCGGCGCGCAGATAGGCGTCGAGGTCGGCGTCCGGCAGATCGCGGAAGCGCACCTCGGTGATGACGTCCACCGTCTGCGCAGCGGCCGTGCCGCTGTCGAACAGGCACAGGGCACTATGAAACCGGACTTCGCGACCGCGCATTGCCCGTAGCTGGGCGAGCGCCTTCTCGTGGGTGCCTGGCTTGCCGATCTGCAGGCCGTCGTAGGTCGCGACCTGGTCCGATCCGATGACGAGCGCGCGCGCGTCGCCAGCGAGATTTGCCGCGACCGCACGCGCCTTTGCCTCGGCAAGCCGCAGCGCAGTGGCTTCCGGTGTTTCGGCGGCCAGCGGCGCTTCATCGACGGCGGGTACGATGACGTCGAACGGTATACACAGACGTTCGAGCAGTTCGCGGCGATACCGCGAACTCGACGCCAGAATCAGGCGCGGCGGGCAATTGGAGTAATCCGGCATATTCAACTAGCTAAACTAACGGATGGAGAAGCGGCCCGCGCACGGGTTGACGCACGCAGGGCTTAAGTGTTTGACTCGAAAAGACAAAACGGATATGATTTTGGGCTTTTCATCGGTATGCTACTCGCGCACGGGCAATGGGTGCGCTTCGGTGCATGCCGGTTCTTTCCGGCTGAAAGCCTTGCCGATACGACGCGGGAGCGCACATGACTGAACATCCTGGCAACCCTGCTCGACCGGCCGCTGGCCCCGTCGACCCGCGTGAGCTCGATCTTTTCGAATTCGCGCGCAGTGGGCGCCAGGCCGCGGGCGTCGTGCGTGTCTCGCAACTGCCGCGCATGTTAAACGAAGTCCCTATTGACGCGCCAGACCGCGACACCGCGTTCACGTGGCAAGCCGAAGGGGCGGCGCAGCCGGAATTGCAGGACGACGGCACCGAGGGCCCGCAGCCTTATCTGCGGCTCGCGATTCACGGTGCGGCATGGCTTGTCTGTCAGCGGTGTCTGACGCCGTACGACCAGGCGTTCAATGTCGATGCCACGTACCGGATCGTCGATACCGAGGCAGAAGCGGAAGAATTTCCGCTCGACGACGATGAAGTCGAGGTGATCGTGGGCTCGCGCCAGTTCGATCTCGTCGACTTGATCGAAGAGGAGTTGCTGCTTTCGCTCCCGCTGGTGCCGAAGCACGATGTTTGCCCCGAGGTTCACGAAAGTCTCGTCTCGGGTGTGAGCGGTGCGGAAGGTGCGGGCGAGGAAGCCGCTCAGGATGAAACCGGAGCGGATGGTGGCCCCGTGCGGCCGAATCCGTTTGCGGAGCTCGAAGCGCTCAAGCGGAGGGGCCCCGGCGGCAAGCACTAAACAGTTGCATGGGAGCGCGATACGGCGTCCTGGCCATTTGGCCAATGGCGGTTGCCGGGTCGGGCTGTGTTAGAATTCGGAAAATTTTTAGGAGTTATCATGGCAGTCCAACAAAACAAGAAGTCGCCGTCGAAGCGCGGCATGCACCGTTCGCACGATTTCCTCGGTGCAGCACCGCTGGCTGTTGAGCCGAGCACGGGTGAAGTACATCTGCGTCACCACGTTAGCCCGAACGGCTACTATCGCGGCAAGAAAGTCGTCAAGACGAAGAACGACTAATCGTTCCATCGCGTTGCGCCCTGTGGCGTGTCGCGTGGCGATCGGCTCGCTTGACATTTTCCCGGCTCGACAAAAAGGCGGCATTCAACTGCCGCTTTTTTGTGCCTGAAATTCGTCGCACTCCATGACTGTAAAGCTCACGATAGATTGCATGGGAGGCGACCACGGCCCGTCCGTGACCGTTCCCGCTGCTGTCAACTTCGTCCGTTCGCATCCCGACGCGCAACTGATGCTCGTCGGCATTGAAACCGCGATTCGTGCCCAGTTGAAGAAGTCGAAGGCGCAGGACAGCGCTGCGCTGACGGTCGTGCCGGCAACTGAGATCGTCGCCATGGACGATCCGGTGGAAGTCGCCTTGCGCAAGAAGAAAGACTCGTCGATGCGCGTCGCGCTGAACCGGGTCAAGGAAGGCGAAGCACAGGCCTGCATCTCCGCCGGTAACACCGGCGCGCTGATGGCGGTCTCACGTTACGTACTGAAAACGCTCCCGGGAATCGAACGTCCGGCGATTGCGTTCGCTTTGCCGAATCCGGCCGGTTACACGATGATGCTCGATCTGGGCGCCAACGTCGACTGCGAACCGCAGCATCTATTGCAGTTCGCCGAGATGGGGCATGCACTTGTGTCCGCGCTCGAAGGCAAGGATCGTCCGACCATCGGCCTCCTGAATATCGGCGAGGAAGTGATCAAGGGCAACGACACGATCAAGCGCGCCGGCGAACTGCTGCGGGCGAGCACGCTCAACTTCCGTGGTAACGTCGAAGGCGACGATATCTATAAAGGTACCGTCGATGTGATCGTCTGCGACGGCTTTGTCGGGAACGTTGCCTTGAAGACGTCGGAAGGGCTTGCCCAGATGCTTTCCGATATCATCAAGGAAGAGTTCGGCCGTTCGTGGCTGACGAAACTGATGGCTCTTCTGGCTCTGCCTGTATTGATGCGTTTCAAGAAACGCGTCGACCATCGGCAATACAATGGCGCCGCGCTCCTCGGGTTGCGCGGCCTCGTGATCAAGAGCCACGGTTCGGCGGACGCCTACGCGTTTGAGTGGGCGATCAAACGCGGGTATGATGCCGTCAAAAACGGCGTGCTGGAACGCCTTGCGCGCGCGATGGAAGAGAATGCGGGTCCTCTCGAACAGGCAGCGCGTGGGGTGACCCCTGAAGCAGGCGGCGCGGGTCACGCAAGCCCGGTCGCTGGCCAGCCAGCCGAGCCCTACGCTGCGTTACCCTCGAAGGCATAATGGCTCAATCGACTATTTTCTCCCGTGTGCTGGGCACCGGCAGCTATCTGCCGCCCGGCCGTGTCACCAATCAGGAACTGGCTGAGCGCCTCGCCAGCCAAGGCGTCGAGACGAGCGACGAATGGATCGTTGCCCGCACGGGTATCCATGCGCGCCATTTCGCTGAACCGGATGTCACGACAAGCGATCTAGCGCTGGTCGCGGCGCAACGCGCGATCGAAGCCGCTGACATCGATCCGCAATCCATCGATCTCATCATCGTCGCCACATCCACGCCGGATTTCGTGTTTCCGAGCACGGCGTGTCTGCTGCAGAACAAGCTTGGCATCAAGAACAACGGCGCGGCGTTCGACGTGCAGGCTGTGTGTTCTGGTTTCGCGTACGCCGTCGCGACCGCCGACAGCTTTATTCGCAGCGGCCAGCATCGCACGGCACTTGTGATCGGCGCAGAGACGTTCTCACGCATTCTCGATTTCAACGATCGCACCACCTGCGTACTGTTTGGCGACGGCGCGGGCGCGGTGATCCTGTCGGCCTCGGATCAACCGGGTGTGCTCGCAAGCGCGTTGCATGCCGATGGCAGTCATTCGAATATTCTGTGCACGCCGGGCAATGTAAGCGGCGGTGTGGTCGAGGGCAGCGCCTTTCTTCACATGGACGGTCAGGCGGTGTTCAAGCTCGCCGTCAATGTGCTCGAGAAAGTGGCCATCGAAGCGCTCGCCAAGGCGAATCTCGCGCCAGAACAGATCGACTGGCTGATTCCCCATCAGGCCAATATCCGCATCATGCAGAGCACGTGCCGCAAGCTGGGTCTTCCGCAGGAGCGGATGGTCGTGACGGTTGGCGAGCACGGCAACACGTCGGCGGCCTCGATTCCGCTCGCGCTCGACGTCGCCGTCCGGGACGGGCGTATCAAACGCGGCCAGAACATACTGATCGAAGGCGTCGGCGGCGGCTTCACGTGGGGCGCGTCGGTTATCCGCTATTGACGAAGCGGCTCGGGCCGGCGACGCACCGTCGCCGGTAGTAGCCCCTCGTAGCGCGGTCGCGCCACCCACATCTGAATTCACCGAATTTGAGGGCGATATGAAATTTGCGTTCGTTTTTCCTGGTCAGGGCTCGCAGTCGGTCGGTATGCTCAATGCATTCGCCGATCACGCCATCGTGCGCGAGACGGTTCAGGAAGCATCCGACGCGCTCGGTCAGGATCTTGGCAAGCTGATCGCCGAAGGCCCCGCTGAAGACCTGAATCTCACCACGAACACCCAGCCAGTCATGTTGACCGCTGCTTACGCGATCTTTCGTGCGTGGCAGACGGCGGGCGGCCCGGCGCCTGCGATCGTGGCGGGCCACAGCCTTGGCGAATATACCGCGCTCGTAGCAGCTGGCGCGCTCGCATTCCGTGATGCCGTGCCGCTCGTGCGCTTCCGCGCGCAGGCCATGCAGACGGCAGTTCCTGTGGGCGAGGGTGGCATGGCCGCGATCCTCGGTCTCGATGACGGTACTGTGCGTGCCGTGTGCGTGGAAGCGGCGTCGGTGGGTGTCGTGGAAGCGGTTAATTTCAATGCGCCCGCGCAGGTCGTGATTGCTGGCCACAAGGCCGCGGTCGAAAAGGCCTGCGAAGTGGCCAAGGCAAAGGGCGCAAAGCGCGCCTTGCTGCTGCCGGTCTCGGCGCCGTTCCATTCGTCGCTCCTCAAGCCCGCCTCGGACCAGTTGCGCGAATATCTTGTCAGTGTCGAAGTGCAGATGCCGAAGATTCCGGTGATCAACAACGTCGATGTGGCGATGGTTGCTGAGCCGGCCGCCATCAAGGATGCGCTTGTGCGTCAGGCTGCAGGTGCCGTGCGCTGGGTCGAATGCGTGCAGGCGATGGCTGGGCAGGGCGTTACACACGTCATCGAATGCGGCCCGGGTAAGGTGCTGGCGGGTTTGACGAAGCGGATCGACAGCAATCTCGTCGGCGTATCGATCGTCGACCCGGCATCGCTCGACGAAGCGCTCAAGCTCGTAGCAGCGTAATCCGCGCGGCAGGCGTTCAATGAATCCAGCCCGCTGAGCGCGGGCAATCCGGACAACAAGATGGAAAAGACTCTCGACAAACAGATTGCGATCGTGACGGGCGCCTCCCGAGGCATCGGCCGCGCAATTGCGCTTGAACTTGCGCGTCAGGGCGCCATCGTGATCGGCACCGCGACGGGCGAATCGGGCGCGGATGCGATCACCGAGGCGTTCAGGACGGCGGGCGTGAACGGCCGCGGCGCCGTACTGAACGTGAACGATGCTGCCGCCCTGGAAGCGCTGATCGACGGCGTGGTCAAGGAATTCGGCGCGCTGAACGTGCTCGTGAACAACGCTGGCATCACACAGGATCAGCTCGCGATGCGCATGAAGGACGAAGACTGGGATGCGGTGATCGACACCAATCTCAAGTCGGTGTTCCGCCTGTCGCGTGCGGTGCTGCGCCCGATGATGAAAGCGCGTGGTGGCCGCATCATCAACATCACTTCGGTGGTCGGTTCGGCAGGCAATCCGGGGCAGGTGAACTACGCGGCGGCGAAGGCCGGCGTGGCTGGCATGACCCGCGCACTGGCACGCGAGATTGGTAGCCGCGGCATTACAGTGAACTGTGTGGCGCCGGGCTTCATCGATACCGATATGACGAAAGGCCTGCCGGAAGAGCAGCAGACTGCGCTGAAGTCGCAGATTCCGCTGGGACGTCTGGGTAGTCCCGACGACATCGCTCACGCCGTCGCATTCCTTGCTTCGCCGCAAGCCGGTTACATCACCGGCACGACGCTGCACGTGAATGGCGGCATGTACATGTCGTAAAGAATTTCGTTTACCATCCGCGCCTTGATGCGTTTGCCAAAGCGCTTCGCGAATAGCCGATCGGCAACCGTGCGCGCCGCTTTTTTACAGAGTCAAACCTGATAAAATGCGCGCACCTGTATTTTTGAACTTTTTTCCCTTGGAGGGGTAATGGACAATATCGAACAGCGCGTCAAGAAGATCGTCGCAGAACAACTGGGCGTTGCCGAAGCGGAGATCAAGAACGAAGCATCGTTCGTGAACGATCTCGGCGCTGACTCGCTCGACACCGTCGAACTCGTGATGGCCCTCGAAGACGAATTCGGCATGGAAATTCCGGATGAAGAAGCCGAGAAGATCACGACCGTCCAGCAAGCGATCGATTACGCTCGCGCGAACGTCAAGGCCTAAGGTCATTCGCGCCTGCATTTCTGCGTTGGCAGCGTATGACGCCCTGTCCCGTCAGTCGACGCAAGCAGGGCTGCCGCCATTGCGGGCGCAATCGTCAGCGCATGTGCGAGCATTTTCAGCACATTCGCCAGGCTAACAGCCACAGGGGCTCACAGGACTGATTCCTGTGGTCGCTGTGGCTTTTGCTTTTGTCATCTATGAAAAAGGGGTTACCGTGAGCCGCCGTCGTGTTGTTGTTACAGGCCTGGGGCTGATTTCGCCTGTTGGCAATAATGTTGCCGACGGCTGGGCCAATCTGGTCGCCGGCAAGTCAGGTATTGCCGACATCACGAAGTTCGACGCATCGAACTTCTCGACTCGCTTTGCTGGCGAGGTGAAGGGCTTCAATATCGAGGACTACATCCCCGGCAAGGAAGCGCGCCATATGGATACGTTTATCCATTACGGCGTTGCGGCAGGCATCCAGGCGATGCAGGACAGCGGTCTGGAAATCACCGAAGAAAACGCCGAACGCGTCGGTGTCGTGGTGGGTTCTGGTATCGGCGGTCTGCCGATGATCGAAGTCACCCAGACCGAGTTGCTGAATCGCGGCCCGCGCCGGATTTCGCCGTTCTTCGTGCCGGCGTCGATCATCAATATGATTTCCGGCCATCTGTCGATCAAGTTCGGCTTCAAGGGCCCGAACCTCGCGATCGTTACCGCATGTACCACTGGCCTGCACTGCATCGGCGAAGCATCGCGTCTGATCGAATACGGCGACGCCGACGTGATGATCGCGGGCGGCGCGGAATCGACTGTGTCTCCGCTCGGTATCGGCGGCTTTGCGGCGGCGCGCGCGCTGTCGCAACGCAATGACGATCCGGCGACGGCAAGCCGTCCGTGGGACAAGGATCGCGACGGTTTCGTGCTGGGCGAGGGTGCTGGTGTCATGGTGCTCGAAGAGTACGAGCACGCGAAGGCGCGCGGAGCGAAGATCTATGCGGAAGTGTCCGGCTATGGGATGAGCGGAGACGCCTACCACATGACCGCGCCCCTCGAAGACGGCGATGGCGCGCGGCGTTGCATGCTGGCCGCCATGAAGAACGCGGGCGTCAATGCAGACCAGGTGAACTACCTGAATGCGCACGGCACCTCGACTCCACTCGGCGACCTGGCCGAGACGACCGGGATCAAGCGCGCGTTCGGCGACCACGCGAAGAACATCGTTGTGAATTCGACCAAGTCGATGACCGGGCACCTGCTGGGTGGCGCGGGCGGGCTTGAATCGGTGTTCACCGTGCTGGCCGTGCATCACCAGATCTCGCCGCCCACCATCAATATCTTCAACCAGGATCCGGAATGCGATCTCGACTACTGCGCGAACACCGCGCGGGAGATGAAGATCGACGTCGCGCTGAAGAACTCTTTTGGGTTCGGTGGTACGAACGGCACGCTGGTCTTCAAGCGCACCTGACCGGTTGACGGATCAAATCAGGACCGCCGATCCGTCCTGGCAGGACGGGGCGGCATCACCAGATAGAACGCCGCCGCGCATAGCGCTGCGGCGTTCCCTGGTCATTCGTGTTCTCACGGCCGCTCTCATCCTGATTGCCACGGCGGCAGTCTATCTATGCCTCGCTCCTCGGCTTGGTGACTGGCACGCACTTCCTCTGGCACTCGCCGTTCTTGCACTTCTCGCCTCAGGCGCGACCGCACACGCGTCTGCCCAGCCTTGCGCGCTGAAAATCGGGCCAGATGACCTGTCGGTCTGGGGCCTTGGGGGCGAAGTGCTTGCTCACGGTCCGATCGTGGGCTGTTCCTGGTGGGGCGGCTGGCTTCTCATTCTTGCTGTCGCCAACGACGGTGGGCGGATCAGGCGACTGGTCATTGCCGCCGACGAGTTGCCTGACGACATATTCCGCAAACTGGCGGTGCTTGGCCGACGCGGCTCGTCCGTCCTGTAAAGACTGTAACCGCTGTTACCGCAGTAACGTGACGCGATGATGGGGACGCTACAATGGTGCCCCGCCATTCACCCCAAGTTAACGGATTTATCAGGTGAGCGAAAAAGAAATTGATCAGGTGCTGGTCGAGCGCGTGCAGAAGGGTGACAAGGCCGCGTTCGAGCTTCTGGTCGCCAAATACCACCGCAAGATCCTCCGGCTGATCTCGCGCCTCGTGAGGGACCCAGCTGAGGTCGAGGACGTGGCCCAGGATGCATTCATCAAGGCGTACCGGGCCTTACCCCAATTCCGCGGTGAATCCGCGTTTTATACGTGGTTGTACCGGATTGCGGTCAACACGGCAAAGAACTACCTTGCGACCCAGGGCCGTCGCGCGCCCACTTCGACCGAAGCGGATGCTGAAGAAGCTGAAACTTTCTCGGATGCCGACCAACTAAGGGATATCAACACGCCTGAGTCGATGTTGATGAGCAAGCAGATCGCTGAGACGGTCAATGCTGCGATGGCGGTTTTACCGGAAGAGCTGCGTACCGCCATTACTCTTCGTGAAATTGAGGGTTTGAGTTACGAGGAAATCGCTGAGATGATGGGATGCCCGATCGGCACTGTCAGATCACGGATTTTTCGCGCTCGCGAAGCCATTGCGGCAAAATTGCGTCCGTTGCTTGACACACCCGAAGGCAAGCGCTGGTAAGTCACTGGCCGGCCGGGCGGGGCATGGATGCAATATCTGGGTTAGGTGGTGTCACTACGGGATGTCTGTAAGATGGGGAGCATCATGGGGTCGGTCTCGATGCAATCGCAAGCAAGCTCGCGAGGCGAGCGTCTGTCCGCTTTTGTCGACGGTGAGCTGTTCGGCGAAGAGCATCTGAACAAGTTTATTGCGGATCTCGATCACGAGGATCGTGCGACCTGGTCGCACTATCACCTGATCGGCGACACGTTGCGCTCCGACGATCTGGCGGTGAGCCCTTCAGCCAGCAATGCCTTCCTCGCTGGTTTCGCGGCCCGCTTCGAGGCTGAAGCGCACGTGCTCGCGCCCGCCGCGATGCCCGTCGCGCAGCGTTTTCTGTCGCTTCGTCGCCGTGTGGTGCCGGCGTTCGCCGTCGCGGCTGCCGCGGCCACGCTGACATGGATCGTCGTGCCGCAATTGCAGGGCGTAGGCGGTACGGGCGTGGGTGGCGCGCAGGTCGCGTCAGTTTCGTCGCATGGGGATGCGGTGCAGCGCATCGCAATGGCTTCGGTGCCGGTCGCAACCGCGCAGCCTGCCATTCAGGACGCCAACATCATTCGTGACGCCAGTCTCGACCAGTATCTGGAAGCCCATCAGCAATTTGCGCAACAGCCAGTCGTGCCGGGCTCGATGCCGCTGATCCGTGCCGCTGCTGCTGTGACCACGCAAGGCCAATAGTCTGATGCAGAACCTGCGGTTGAATAAAACGATTAACTGGGGGCGGCTGCCGGCATTTCTGTTCTGCGCAGCCGTATTGTTATCCGCCACGTCGCGCGCTTTTGCGCAATCCGGGGATCCTGTCGCCGCCCGCCGCGCGGCGGCCGAATGGCTCGACCGGATCCACGAGGCCGCCCAGCAGCAAAATTACGAAGGCGCGTTCGTCTATCAGCGCGGCGCGTTCGTCCAGACTTCACATATTGCGCACTTCGCCACCCGCAACGACGGCGAGTTCGAGCAGCTCGAGAGTCTCGACGGCAAGCCGCGCAAGATGCTGCGTCACAACGACGAGCTCTATACCTTCGTGCCGGAACGGCGTCTGTGCGTCGTAGAGAAGCGCCAGAACAAGGATTCCTTCCCCGCGTTGCTGGCAGGAACGGGTGAGCAGGTGTTATCGGTCTATGAGCCGAAGCTGCTGGGAACCGATCGCGTTGCGGGCATCGACAGCCAGGTTGTCGAGCTCGATCCCAAGGACGGCTGGCGCTTCGCCTACAAGCTGTGGGCGGACGCGAAAACGGGCCTCCTGTTACGCGCGCAGACACTGGATCCGAACGGGCAGGTGCTCGAACAGCTTTCGTTCTCGCAGATCCGCATCGGTGTGCCGGTCGACAAGGCGCCGATCGTGAACGGGATCCGCAATACGGCGGGCTGGACGGTGGTGCGGCCGCTGGTTGAGTCTGTCGACATGGAAGCGCAGGGTTGGCAATTCCCGCCGGCCGTGCCAGGCTTCCGCAAGATTCGCGAGCTGCGTCGTCCGATGGCGGCCCGCGATGCCGGCGACCCGCCCATTCCGGTCGATCAGGCTGTGTTTTCTGATGGGCTCGCAGCCGTGTCGATTTTTATCGAACCCGCCGAGAAGAACACACGCAAGGAAGGTTCGGGCAGTAGCGGCGCGACGCACGTGCTCGTGAAACGCCACGGAGATTTCTGGATCACTTTGCTAGGGGAAGTGCCCCAGGCAACGTTGCAGCAATTTGCGTCTGCCATAGAATATAAAGCTTCCAGGTAATCCATCGGCTTACGACCACGATATGACGAACTTCTCGGTGCGCAAATTTTTTGCAGCCGCGGTGGTGGCGGTTTGCTTGCCGCTCTTGCCGCACACGGCGTCGGCGGCCTCTGCAAGCAACCTTCCCGATTTCACCGATCTCGTCGACAAGGTCGGCCCCGCGGTTGTGAATATTCGCACCACAGCTCACGTGTCGAATTCCACGCGCGGCTTGCCGCCCGGCATGGACGACGGCGATATGTCTGAGTTTTTCCGACGATTCTTCGGCATTCCCATGCCCCAGTCTCCGCAACAGCCAGGTACGCCGCCTCGTGGTGGTGGCGGTGGCGGCGGTGGTGGAGGCAGCAGTCAGGATGCGCCTGACAGCGGCAGCGACTCCGAACAGAACAGCGGCGTAGGCTCTGGCTTCATCCTGTCCGCCGATGGCTACGTGATGACGAACGCGCACGTGATCGACGACGCCGATACCATTTACGTCACGCTCACTGACAAGCGCGAGTTCAAGGCGAAGCTCATCGGTGTCGACGATCGCACCGACGTCGCCGTCGTGAAGATCAACGCGTCGAATCTACCTGTCGTGACGATCGGGGATTCGAACAAGGTTCGCGTGGGTGAATGGGTGGTGGCCATCGGCTCGCCTTTCGGCCTGGAAAACACCGTGACGGCGGGTATCGTCAGTGCCAAGGGGCGTGATACCGGCGACTATCTGCCTTTCATCCAGACTGACGTAGCCGTGAACCCGGGCAACTCGGGTGGGCCGCTCATCAATATGCAGGGCGAAGTGATCGGCATCAATTCGCAGATCTACAGCCGCACGGGCGGTTTCATGGGCATTTCCTTCGCGATTCCGATCGACGAAGCGATGCGCGTGGCCGATCAACTCAAGTCGACGGGCAAGGTCGTGCGAGGGCGAATTGCCGTGGCGATAGGCGAGGTGACGAAGGACGTCGCAGACTCACTTGGTTTGCCGAAGGCGCAGGGCGCGCTCGTCAGCAGTGTCGAGCCGGGCGGTCCGGCCGACAAGGCAGGCGTACAGCCGGGCGATATCATCCTCAAGTTCAACGGCCACTCGGTCGATACGGCGACGGATCTCCCGCGCATGGTTGGCGATACGAAGCCGGGCACGAAGGCGACGATCACCGTCTGGCGTAAGGGCCAGACGCGCGACCTGCCGGTCACGATCACCGAGATGCAGCCTGAAAAGACCGCGAGTGTCGACGAGAAGAAGCCGGTGCCGCCGAAACCCCGTGCGACGAACTCGCTTGGGGTTGCGGTCAGCGATATTCCTGCTGACGAACTGAAGTCGCTGAAACTACATGGCGGCGTGCAGGTCGACGCGGTTGAAGGGCCGGCCGCGCGCGTTGGGCTGCAGAAGGGTGACGTCATCCTGCGCGTCGGCGACACAGATATCACGAGCGCGAAACAGTTCGACGAGATTACGTCGCATGTCGATCCGCAGAAGATGGTGGCGCTGCTCGTGCGTCGCGGCGACAACACGCAGTTTGTGCCGATCCGTCCGCGCGTCGCGCCAGCGCAGAAGTGACGATGACGGCGCCGCTGACGCTCTACGGGCGCACGTGGTGCCATCTGTGCGATGACATGCGCGCTGCGCTCGAGCCTTTGCTGGCTGAATTCGGCGTGCAGGTCGAGGTGGTCGATATCGATGCCGATCCGGCGCTGGAGGCGCGCTACAACGAGTTCGTACCGGTTTTGGTCTGTGACGGCATCGAACTGTGCCACTATCGCCTTGACGACGACAGCGTCCGGGCTGCGCTCGTTGCGCGCGCCAGGTGTGCCGCGCCTGCCCCTTAGCACGCAGCAAAGGGCGACATCAACCCGCATGAACGTTGGCCGACCGGCAGGGCGTCCCGGCAAAAAACGCCGGGCGGAGGCCTTTTCGGCTAAAATAGTCCGGTTTTTCACCTACTTACAAGGCGTGCTCCGCAATCGTCCGAGCGCGCCTTTTTCGCTTGATCGGTACTGAATGGATCATATTCGTAACTTCTCGATCATTGCGCACATCGACCATGGCAAGTCGACGCTCGCCGATCGCATCATCCAGCTCTGCGGTGGTTTGTCCGACCGCGAGATGGAATCGCAGGTGCTCGACTCGATGGATCTCGAGCGCGAGCGCGGCATCACCATCAAGGCGCAGACGGCCGCGTTGTCCTATCGCGCGCGCGATGGGAAGATCTACAACCTCAACATGATCGACACGCCGGGGCACGTCGACTTCTCATATGAAGTCAGCCGTTCCCTGTCAGCGTGCGAAGGCGCGCTGCTGGTGGTCGACGCCAGCCAGGGCGTCGAAGCACAGACTGTCGCGAACTGCTACACGGCGATCGAACTCGGCGTCGAGGTCGTGCCGGTACTGAACAAGATCGATCTGCCAGCGGCCAACCCGGAAAGCGCGATCGAGGAAATCGAAGACGTCATTGGCATCGATGCAACCGATGCTACGCGTTGCAGCGCGAAGACCGGCCTCGGTGTCGAGGACGTGCTGGAGGCGTTGATCGCCAAGGTGCCGTCGCCGAAGGGCGACACCGAAGCGCCGCTGCAGGCGCTCATCATCGACTCGTGGTTCGATAATTACGTTGGCGTCGTGATGCTTGTGCGCATCGTCAACGGCACGCTGCGGCCGAAGGACCGGATCCGCATGATGGCGACCGGCGCTCAATACCCGGTGGAGCACATCGGCGTGTTCACGCCGAAGTCGAAGAATCTCGAGGTGCTGTCTGCGGGGCAGGTGGGCTTTATCATCGCGGGCATCAAGGAGCTGGCGGCGGCAAAGGTGGGCGACACGGTGACGCTCCTGAACCGTCCCGCAGCCGAACCGCTGCCTGGTTTCAAGGAAGTCAAGCCGCAGGTGTTCGCCGGGCTGTATCCGGTCGAAGCGAACCAGTACGACGCACTGCGCGAGTCGCTTGAAAAGCTGAAGCTGAATGACGCGTCGCTGCAGTACGAACCCGAGGTGTCGCAGGCACTGGGTTTCGGCTTCCGTTGTGGCTTCCTGGGTCTCCTGCACATGGAGATCGTGCAGGAGCGGCTCGAACGCGAATTCGACATGGATCTCATCACTACCGCGCCGACGGTGGTGTACGAGGTCCTGCAGCGTGACGGCACGACCATCATGGTCGAAAACCCCGCCAAGATGCCCGATCCGTCGAGGATCGAGGAAGTGCGCGAGCCGATCGTCACCGTGAACCTGTACATGCCGCAGGAATACGTCGGCTCGGTGATCACCCTGTGTGAGCAGAAGCGCGGTAGCCAGATCAACATGCAGTACCACGGGCGGCAGGTTCAGCTCACGTACGAAATCCCGATGGGCGAGATCGTGCTCGACTTCTTCGACCGGTTGAAGTCGACGTCGCGCGGCTATGCTTCGATGGACTACGAGTTCAAGGAATACCGTGCGGCGGATGTCGTCAAGGTCGACATGCTGATCAACGGCGACAAGGTCGACGCGCTGTCGGTGATCGTCCACCGTTCACAGAGCCAGTATCGGGGCCGCGAAGTCGCCGCGAAAATGCGCGAGCTCATTCCGCGGCAGATGTACGACGTGGCCATTCAGGCGACGATCGGCGCGAATATCATCGCACGCGAAAACATCAAGGCGTTGCGCAAGAACGTGCTGGCGAAGTGCTACGGCGGCGACATCACGCGTAAGAAGAAGCTGCTGGAAAAACAGAAAGCGGGCAAAAAGCGAATGAAGCAGGTCGGGTCCGTCGAGATCCCGCAAGAGGCTTTCCTCGCGATCCTGCGTGTCGAAGACAAATAAGAGAACAACGGAACCCCATGAATTTTGCATTGATTCTTTTTGTGCTCGTCATCGTAACGGGCATCGCCTGGGTCGCAGACAAACTGGTTTTCATCCCGCAACGGCGTCGCGCCGCAGAAGCTGCGGTTGCCGAATTCGACCGTCAGCAGGCACGGGTCGGCGAGCGTTTCGCCGATGAAAACGCGGCGCAAACGCGCGCCCGTCTGCGTGACGAAAAATTGCGCCAGCCCTGGTGGCTCGAATACTCGGCCAGCTTTTTCCCGGTGATTCTGGTGGTGTTCGTCGTGCGCTCGTTCGTTGTCGAGCCTTTCAAGATTCCTTCGGGGTCGATGGTGCCGACACTGCTGGTCGGTGACTTCATTCTCGTGAACAAATTCGACTACGGCATCCGTCTGCCGATTTCGAACACGAAGATCACGCAGGGTCGTCCAGTCGCGCGTGGCGATGTCGTGGTGTTCCGCTACCCGAAAGACGAGTCGGTCGACTACATCAAGCGCGTGATCGGTCTGCCGGGCGACGTCGTTGCCTATCAGGACAAAAAGCTCACGATCAACGGCAAGCCCGTGCCGGAGACGCCGCTGCCGGATTACTTCGACGAGGAACGGATCGGCTACGCGAAGCAGTTCGAAGAGGACCTCGGCGACCGCAAGAACGCGATACTGAACAATCCTGCGGTGCCGCCGTTCATCGTCGGTGCTGAAGACTTTCCGTATCGCGACAACTGCACGTACAACGCGCAGGGCGTCATCTGCAAGGTGCCACCCGGCAACTACTTCATGATGGGCGACAACCGCGACAACAGTGCCGACAGCCGGTATTGGGGCTTTGCTCCGGACCAGAATATTGTCGGTCGTGCGTTCTTCATCTGGATGAACTTCAGCAACCTGAGGCGCATCGGTTCATTCAACTGATCGCGTCAACACATCTCGCACGCCACGCATGCCGCGCGGTCGCATACACATCGCGCGGCGTGTTAGCACGCCACTTTAAGAACGCGCGGTAACGTCGCTTCACTATGCTTTTTCGTCGGGCGCCCCGCGTTTTCGCCGGGGCAAGCGCCCGCGTTATACTCTGCACATGCCCCAATCTCCGTTGGAAAGCCGTTTGCGCTACGAATTTCGCAATGCGGAATTATTGCGCCAGGCTTTAACTCACCGCAGTCACAGTGCCACGCATAATGAACGGCTCGAGTTTCTCGGCGACTCCGTTCTGAATTGCGCGGTGGCTGCGCTATTGTTCCAACGTTTCGGGAAGCTGGACGAAGGCGATCTGTCGCGGGTCCGAGCCAATCTGGTCAAGCAGCAGTCGCTTTATGAGATTGCTCAGGCCCTGAATATCTCGGAAGGTCTGCGGCTCGGCGAGGGTGAACTGCGAAGCGGAGGCTTCCGGCGTCCGTCGATCCTCGCGGACACGCTGGAGGCCGTTCTGGGCGCGGTCTTTCTCGATGGCGGCTTCGAGGCCGCGCAGACCGTCATCAAGCGGCTCTATGTGCCGATCCTCGATCACATCGATCCGCGCACGTTAGGCAAGGATTCGAAGACATTGCTGCAGGAATATCTGCAGGGTCACAAGATCGCGTTGCCCACGTATACCGTGGTGGCGACGCATGGTGCGGCGCACAATCAACAGTTCGAAGTCGAATGTACGGTGCCCAAGCTCGACGTGAAAGTGTCAGGTTCGGGTGCAAGCCGCCGCGCGGCTGAACAGGCTGCAGCCAAGAAGGCGCTGGAAGAAGTGGTCGCGGCCGCGCCGGCACTGGTGGCCAAGCCGAAGCGGTCGAAGGCTGCACGGGCAGCGAAACATGCCGAGCCGGAGATCGTTCCCGGCGTGGCCGGCGTGCAGACGGCGCTGGACCTGCGCGCGCCAGACCACCGCAAGGTCGATCGGGCCGCGCGCGGCGAGCAGAAGCACGGCAGCGCACCTGACGTAGCGGTCGCGGAACGTCCCGCCTCGGTGCCAGCAACGACGTCCATCCCCTTGCCTGTGCCGCTCGCCGTGATCCGCGCGGCGCACGTCGAATATAGCGAGCACGGGCAGCTTCCTGCAGATAAGGAAAAGGCGGCGGAAAAAGTGGTGGAAAAGGCAGTCGATAAGTCCGAGAAACTGGACAAACCCACCGAGAAGTCCGAACCCGCCCTTGCCGCCGAAAAAGCCGCTGAAAAGCCGGCCGAAAAGCCAGCTGATAAAGCCGACACCCTCGTCCGCACGAGCGACAAACCCACGCCCCGCGCCCGTGAGTCTGTAGCCGGCACGCGTGACGAAACCGAACTCGAACCCGGCGTTGCCGGCGTGGTGCAAACACGCGCCGCCGATGCCGGCCATTGATGCCTTTTGACGCGCCGCGCTTTGGCGCGCGCGTCCACTCGAAACTGCCGTAGCCCGAATATGAACGCTTCCACTCCCACTGGTTTTCGCTGCGGCATGGTCGCGATTGTCGGCCGCCCGAATGTCGGCAAGTCGACGCTGATGAACGCTCTGGTTGGCCAGAAAGTCAGTATCACGTCGCGCAAGGCGCAGACGACGCGCCATCGCATCACCGGCATCCATACGCTCGAAGACGCGCAATACATCTTCGTAGACACACCCGGTTTCCAGACCAAGCACAGTGGCGCGCTGAACCGGTCGCTGAACCGCGCGGTCACCTCGACGCTGACATCCGTCGACGCGATCCTGTTCGTGATCGAAGCCGGCCGCTTTGGCGCCGACGACCAGAAGGTGCTCGACCTGATTCCGCCGTCGGTGCCGACGCTGCTGATTGCAAACAAGCTCGACCGTGTGTCCGACAAGGACGGCCTGTACCCGTTCATGCAGGAACTGAGCGCGCTGCGCGAGTTCAACGAAATCGTGCCGCTGTCGGCGAAAAACCCGGACGACATCAAGCGGCTGATGGCGACCGTCAAGCCGTATCTGCCAGAAGGCGATCCGATCTACGGCGAAGACGACCTCACCGATCGCAGCGAGCGCTTCCTGGCCGCCGAAATCCTGCGCGAAAAGGTGTTCCGCTGGACCGGCGACGAATTGCCCTATACGAGCACCGTGCTGATCGACAAGTTCGAGACGGAAGGGCGCCTGCGCCGTATCTTCGCGACCATTCTGGTCGAACGCGACACGCACAAGGCGATGATCATCGGCCAGAAGGGCGCCAAGCTGAAGCAGATCAGCACGGAAGCACGCCTCGACATGGAAAAACTGTTCGACGGGCCCGTGTATCTGGAAACCTTTATCAAGGTGAAGAGTGGCTGGGCCGACAACGAAGCCGGACTTCGCGCCTATGGGTACGAATGACGCCTGGGTGACGTTGCAACCCGGCGCCGACGCCGAACCTGACGACGGCGAACCGGCTGCGCCGGCGCCGGCCCGGGCCAGAAAATCCTCTTCATCCAGCAGCGGCGAGACGCGCAAGACGGCAGCGCGCCGTCCCGCGCGCACGCCTGCTTCCGACTACCGGATCGCCGAGCAGCCCGCCTTCGTGCTCCATAGTTATCCGTATCGCGAGACGAGTCTGATCATCGACGTGCTGTCGCGCGATCACGGCCGGCTCGCGCTCGTCGCGAAGGGTGCCAAGCGCCCGCACTCCGCATTGCGAGGCGTGCTGCAGACGTTCCAGCCGCTTTCGCTGTCGTGGTCCGGCAAATCCGAAGTGCGTACGCTGACGGGTGCCGAGTGGGTCGGTGGCATGCTGCCGCTCGCCGGCGATGCGCTGCTGTGTGGCTTCTACGTGAACGAACTGCTCGTCAAGTTCTGCGCGCGCGAAGATCCGCATCCTCAACTGTTCCATCACTACGTCGTCACGCTGACGCGTCTTGCTCACGATGAACCGCCCGTCCAGGTGCTGCGTTCTTTCGAGCGTGTGCTGCTGCGCGAGACCGGTTACGCGATGGCGCTCGACCGCACGGTTTCGCGGCGGGCGGTCGTGCCCGAGGGACGCTACGTGTTCGATCCCGAACGCGGCGTGCGCGAAGCGTCTGACGATCTGCCTGCGCAATGGCCGGTCCTCGCGGGACAGACGTTGCTCGACATGGAGCAAGACGATTACCATCGAACCCAGACGGTCGCGCAGAGCAAGACGCTGATGCGCTTCCTCCTGAACACTTACCTTGGCGGCACGCCGCTCGCGACGCGCCAGATCCTGATTGACCTTCAGAACCTATGAGCTTCTTCCTGACGTCGCCGAACGTGATCGATCTGGGCGTGAACATCGATCACGTCGCCACGCTGCGCAACGCGCGCGGCACCTCGTATCCGGACCCGATCCGCGCGGCGCTGGCCGCTGAGGAAGCCGGCGCCGACGCGATCACACTGCATCTGCGCGAAGATCGCCGACATATCGTCGACGCCGATGTGCGCACGCTGCGCCCGCTTCTGAAAACGCGCATGAACCTCGAATGCGCAGTGACGCAGGAGATGCTGGATATCGCGTGCGAAGTGCGTCCGCATGACGTTTGCCTCGTACCGGAAAAGCGTCAGGAGCTGACGACCGAGGGCGGGCTCGACGTTGCCGGCCAGTTCGAAGCCGTGCGTGCCGCGTGCCGGCAGCTCGCCGATGCGGGTTCGCGCGTCTCGCTTTTCATCGACGCCGACGAAACGCAGATCCGTGCAGCGCACGAAGCCGGCGCGCCGGTGATCGAGCTGCACACGGGCCGCTACGCCGAAGCGCACGATCCTGGCGAGCAGCAGCGCGAATACGAGCGCGTCGTGCGTGGCGTCGAACTGGGCGTGTCGCTTGGCATCAAGGTCAACGCGGGTCACGGTCTGCATTACACGAACGTCCAGCAGATCGCGGCGATCGACGGCATCGTCGAACTGAATATCGGGCACGCGATCGTCGCTCATGCGATCTTCGCCGGCTGGGACAACGCGGTGCGCGAGATGAAGGCGATCATGGTCGCCGCGCGTCTTGCCGCGCGCGCATAGTGCGGAACGCGGCGAAACCGGCATGACGATCTACGGCATCGGTACCGACATTGTTCAGGTCAGCCGCGTCGCAGCGGTAATGGAGCGCACCAACGGGCGCTTCGCGGAGAAGGTGCTCGGGCCTGACGAACTGCGCGTCTATCACGCGCGCCACGCACGATCGGCGGCGCGCGGTCTCGCTTTTCTCGCCACGCGTTTCTCGGCGAAGGAAGCGTTCTCGAAGGCGATCGGCCTGGGCATGCGCTGGCCGATGACGTGGCGCGCGTTGCAGACGCTCAATGAGGCAAGCGGCAAGCCTATGGTGGTCGCCTCAGGCGAGCTGGCCGAATGGCTCGACGCGCGCGGCATCACGGCGCGCGTGACGGTCAGCGATGAGCGCGACTACGCAGTGTCGTTTGTCATCGCCGAAATTGCCGATTCCACGGCTTCCACCGCATCGTAGTCCACCCGAATACTTCCGACGCGGTGCACGCCGCGCTTCTCCTCCATTCCCGAATTCGATGAAATACCCTCCCGGACCCGTGATGCTCGATGTGGTCGGCAAGACGCTGACCGATGACGATGTACGCCGCCTCGCTCACCCAATGACGGGCGGCGTCATCCTGTTCGCACGCCATTTCGAGTGCCGTGCGCAGCTTGTGGCGCTCACTGACGCCATCCGCGCGATACGCGACGATCTGCTGATCGCCGTCGATCACGAAGGCGGTCGCGTGCAGCGTTTCCGCACCGACGGATTCACGGTTCTGCCCGCGATGGGCAAGCTTGGCGCGCTGTGGGACAAAGACGTGCTGTACGCAACCAAGGTGGCGACGGCGGTCGGTTACATCCTCGCGTCGGAACTGCGGGCCTGTGGCATCGACATGAGTTTTACGCCCGTGCTGGACCTGAACTACGGACAATCGCAGGTGATTGGCGATCGCGCGTTTCATGGCGACCCACGCGTCGTCACGCTGCTTGCGAAGAGTCTGAACCACGGCCTTGCGCTTGCCGGCATGGCCAACTGCGGCAAGCATTTTCCGGGACACGGGTTTGCGGTAGCGGATTCGCACGTCGCGATGCCCACCGATGACCGTTCGCTCGAAGTGATCCTTGCCGACGACGTCGCGCCGTATGACTGGCTTGGGATGTCTCTGGCCTCGGTGATTCCGGCGCACGTGATCTACCCGCAGGTCGATGCGAAGCCCGCGGGTTTCTCGCGCGTGTGGTTGCAGGAGATCCTTCGCGGCCGGCTGCGTTTTCAGGGCGCGATTTTCAGCGACGACCTGTCGATGGAAGCGGCGCGCCAGGGCGGCACGCTCACCGAAGCCGCGACGGCCGCGCTGCAAGCGGGCTGCGACATGGTGCTGATCTGCAACCAGCCGGAAGAAGCGGAAAAGGTGCTCGACGCGTTGCGCTTCACGCCGTCGAAGGAATCACGCCAGCGGCTGAAGGGCATGCGTCCGCGCGGCAAGGCGCTGAAGTGGAGCAAGCTGATGGCCGAACCGGAATACCTGCAGGCCAGAACGCTGCTGCGCAACGCGTTTCCCTGAATATCCCAAGTCAAATGACGAAGGCCGCAATTTCTGCGGCCTTCGTCGTTTTCAGTACGGCTTTTTCAGATGTCTTCAGTTCAGACGCATGCGCTGCAGCTTGTTATAAAGCGTTTTCGGGCTGATCCCGAGCAGCGACGCCGCGCGATGCCGCGTGCCGCCTACCGCGTCGAGTGTCGCGCGGATCAGCATTTCCTCTACATCGGCGAGCGGTGTGCCGACGGTCACCTGCACCCGGCTGCCATTCAGGTCGCGCGTGCCCGGTGTGCCCGGCTCATCGGCGTGCAGCGATTCCAGTACGTCCCCAGACGCCAGATAGGCACGCCGCACGCGCTCCTGCAGTTCGCGCACGTTCCCCGGCCAGTCGTACGTGAGGCATTCGCTGATGAAGTTCGGCGCGATCAGCTTCGTTGTGCCCGTCAGGCCACGCGCGTGCGCTTCGTGATTGAGCTCGTCGACCGTGGCTTGCGCGAACAGCGCAGCATCGTCCCCGCGCTCGCGCAAGGGCGGCAGCGTGAGTGCGGCGGCGTCGAGGCGCAACCACAGGTCTTCGTTCAACGAGCCGTCCGCAACTGCCGAGCGCGGCACCTTACGGGTCGACGCGATCAGGCGGAAATCCGTCATCAGCTGGTTTGTGCCGCCGACGCGCATGAAGGTCTGCGAATCGAGCGCGCGCAGCAGGGCTTCCTGCTGCGCGCGCGGCAGTTCGGCGATTTCATCAATGAAGAGCGTGCCGCCGCTTGCCTGCTCGAAAATACCGGGTTCGCGCTGCTCTGCACCGGTGAATGCGCCGCGTTCGTGGCCGAACAACTGGCTGTCGAGCGGACGATCGCTTGCCATGTGCGCGGCCGTGCGGCAATCGAAAACGACGAACGGACCTTTGCGGCGGCGGCTCATCTCGTGGAGGGTGCGCGCGGCGATTTCCTTGCCGGTGCCGGTTTCGCCGGAGATCAGCACGGCTGCCTCGGTCGGCGCGAGGTGCTCGATGGTGTCATACAGGTGTTGGACCACATTGCTGCGGCCGATCATCGCGCCGAACCGGCCGAGCCGGCGCAGCGTGGCGCGCAGCGTCTGGACCTCTTCAGTCAGTTCGTATGGCCGCGGTATCCGCGCGAGCAGGCTGCGCAAACGGGGAATATTGACCGGTTTCAGCAGATAGTCCCAGATGCCGTGCCGCAAACCCTCGATCGCGCTCTCGACGGTGGCGTTGCCCGTCATCACGATGACAGGCAATGCGCCACCAGGCGGCTGCGCGGGCAAATGCTGCAGCAGGTCGAGCCCGCTGCCGTCCGGTAGATTCAGGTCGACCAGCACGACGTCGGGAATGAAGCGCGACAGGGCGGCCCGTGCTTCGGCGAGTGTAGTGGCGGTATCGACGGAGAAACCGTCGGCGGCGAGGATCGCGGACAGGCCGGACAGGCTGTTAGGATCGTCTTCGACAATCAGGGCGTGTGGCATGGTGGACGCATGGTTCAATTGATCGGAAAGCGCTGCTGCGGCACCGGTTCACGGTGCGCCGCAGGCGCAACTGCTGCAGACAGACCGGCAGGCAGGCAAACCACACCGGCCTTTGTCCTGGAAGGACGTGCAAAAAGAAGCGCAAAAGGGCGCTGACGTAACAACCGTTCTGTCGGTTGGCCGCGCGGCATCGCCGCCCGGGCGGACCGTCGGTCGCGCCGGGATGCGCGATCAGAACAGATCTTTCCGGTTGGCATCGAAAAAGCGGCGTACTTCGAGTTCGGCTTCATCGCGCGTCTTGCCATAGCGCTCCTGAATCAGTCCGGCGAGCCTGTCGGTGCGGCCTTCGGCTTTCTTCGGCTCGTCGTCGGTGAGTTCGCCCCACGCCGTCTTTGCCTTGCCGATAACCTGCTTCCACTTGCCTTCAGCAATATCGTTGTTCATCTCAAACCTCGTGGTCAAAAATCCTCGCGGCTTACTTTTACTTGAGCAGATAACGTGCCATTAGGAGAAAACCAAGAGTTATCAATGATTTGCCGGTTGAAGACGGGAACAAACTGCAAGTGCGCCGGAAAATTCGGGCGTCGATCCGGTAAAGTTTTCTTCCACCATACACGGTCGTGCAAAAAAGAAAAAGCGCCCGTTAGGGGCGCTTTTTATAGTCGCCGCTCCGGGAAAACGGGGCGGCTCGCAGGTCCGGTACTTAAGCGTGGCTTAGGCGCGGCTGCGGTACTCGTGCGTACGGGTGTCGATTTCGATCTTGTCGCCGATGTTGCAGAAGAGCGGCACCTGCAGTTCGAAGCCGGTGTTCAGCTTCGCGGTCTTCAGCACCTTGCCCGACGATGTGTCGCCCTTGACGGCCGGTTCCGTGTAGATGATTTCGCGAACCAGCGTGGTCGGCAGTTCAACCGAGATCGCTTTTTCGTTGTAGAAAACGACTTCGCAAGCCATGCCGTCTTCGAGGTAGTTCAGCGCGTCGCCCATCATTTCGGCTTCGACTTCGAACTGGTTGTAGTCGGCGTCCATGAATACGTACATCGGGTCGGCGAAGTACGAGTACGTGACTTCCTTGCGGTCGAGCAGGACCACGTCGAACTTGTCGTCGGCCTTGTAGACCGATTCCATGCCTGCGCCCGTCAGCAGGTTCTTGAACTTCATCTTCACGACGGCGGAGTTACGGCCCGATTTGTTGTATTCGGCCTTTTGCACGACCATCGCGTCTGCGCCGATCATCACGACGTTACCGGTGCGGAGTTCCTGTGCGATCTTCATAAAACTGTCCTGTACGAAATGAGTAGCTTCAACTTTTGCTCAACGGCATACGACGCAAGCGGATTCGGTGCCTGCGCGCTTATCTGGCTTTACCTGGCTTTACCTGGTTTTACCCGCTTTTACCCATCATTGCGGGCGCACACGCGAATGGCGCCGATGCGCGGGGCAAACTGCCGAGGACCCGGAGTGGCCAGCGGTGCCGTAGCGATCGGGCCGCGCTTGAGTCGTCGGCCGTTGGATAACCGCTTATTTTAACTGACTTTTTGCGAATTCGGCCAGATTTCCAGCGAGGTCGCCGACGCTTGCGAGCTCGCCGGCCGATTTCGCCGCGCGTGCCTCGAATGCAGCGCGGTGACGCTGGAAATCCGCCCAGTCGGGCTTGCCCACGCCGTTCCATGCGTGCCAGAAGCGCGCAAGCGCGGCGCGGGCGCGGGCGGGGAGCGGGCCCGCATAGTGAGCGAGGGCGGCGTCCAGCTTGGGCAGATGGGCGTCGTCGGCTTGCGGATAGATATGCCAGACGAACGGCCGGGCGGCCCACTGGGCCCGCACGAACGAGTCTTCGCCGCGCACGAAATTGAGGTCGCTCGCCCACAACAGCCGGTCATAGCCGGGCTGGTCGGTGAAGGCGAGGGCGTAGGCCGTCAGGTTGCCGCGGCGGGCGTCTGAACCCGCCGCAAAGGCAGGCAGACCGAAAAAGCGCGCGACGGCGCCCGAAATCCGGCCTTCAGGCACCAGCAGGACAATCTCTCCGGTGCTATCGCGCCATTGTTCGAGGAGGCTGTCCACCGCGGGATTTTCGTATGCGAAGAGGGAAACGACGGTGGCATCGCGGCCGGGTGGGGGCGCGCCGGCGGTCTTGCGCCACCACGCGTCGCGCGCATCCGGCGACGCTTCGAACGCGGCGCGCGCGGAGTCCAGTCCGCGCTCTTTCAATACGCCGCCAGTTCCGGCGCCGAGTCCTGGGAAAAAGAAAGTCTTCGTGAGTGGAAAGCGCGGGTGTGGCGACGGCCGCAGATGAAAATCCGCGACCCAGTCTTCGGCGCTCAGATATTCAAGGTTCAACCAGACCGGCGCGCGCTCTCGTTGCGCCATCCCCGCAATGTAGACCGGTGGCAACTCACACCCAAAGGCTTCAATGACGACGTCCGCAACTTCGAGCGTGTCGCCGGCGTGCGCGGGCTCGTGCCAGTGCTCGATGACAATGCCCTCGACACTCTGCCGCGCCCGGTCGACCGACAGGGTCGGGCAGAGTTTCTGAAACGCGTGCAGATCGTCGACAAATACCCGCACCTGCCAGTCGTGCTCAGCCGCGAGCTGACGGGCGAGGCGCCAGCAGACGCCGATGTCGCCGAAATTGTCGATGACCGCGCAGAATATATCGCACGCGATATCGGCGACCGGCCCTGGGGCCGAAGCGGTGGCGGGGGGAACGGGCGAGGACATGATGGCCGGCATCCGGAGGCCGGACGCGCGCGGAATGTTCTAAACTGGCGATTCTAAAGCACTTGCCACCGTTTCCGCGCCGCGTGCGCGGTGCCCAGCCTGATCCTGCATGACCGATTCCGACGCTTTCGAGCCCAAAAGGGTACTGGCCCAACTGCCGCATCTGCCCGGCGTCTACCGCTATTACGATGCGCACGGTGCTGTGCTGTATGTAGGCAAGGCGCGCGACCTCAAAAAGCGTGTATCGAGCTACTTCACGAAGACGCTGCTGTCGCCTCGCATCGCGATGATGGTGACGCGTATCGCGCGCATCGAGACAACCGTCACGCGCTCCGAAGCCGAAGCGCTGCTGCTCGAAAACAATCTGATCAAGGCACTCGCGCCGCGCTACAACATCCTGTTTCGCGACGACAAGTCGTACCCGTACCTGAAGCTCACGGGGCACAGGTATCCGCGGATGGCGTACTACCGCGGCGCCGTCGACCGGAAGAATCAGTACTTCGGGCCGTTCCCGAGCGCGTGGGCCGTGCGCGAGAGCATCCAGATCCTGCAGCGGGTGTTCCAGCTGCGCACGTGCGAGGATTCCGTGTTCAACAACCGCACGCGGCCGTGTCTGCTGCACCAGATCCAGCGATGCACCGCGCCATGCGTGAAGGCGATCAGCGAGGAAGACTACGCGCGCGATGTCGCCAACGCGTCGCGTTTCCTGCTCGGGCGGCAGAACGAAGTGATGAACGAACTCGAGCAGAAGATGCACTCATTCGCGGCAGAACTTAAGTTCGAGCAGGCCGCGGCGGTGCGTAACCAGATGAGTTCGCTGTCGACCGTGCTGCATCAGCAGGCGATCGAAGTGGGTGGCGACAGTGATGTCGATATTCTCGCGGTCGTCGCGCTGGGCGGGCGCGTCTGCGTGAATCTGGCAATGGTGCGCGGTGGCCGGCATCTCGGCGACAAGGCGTATTTCCCTGCTCACGTCGAGACGGCGCTGACACCCGATGAGGGCGGGCTCGACGCAGACGAGGCAGAGGCGCTCGCCGAACCTACCTCCACCGCGGCGGCCGCAGCCGACGCCGCTGATGCGTCCGACGCACTCGCGATCGCTCAGGATCTTCCCGCAGAGACGGACGCGGACATGGACGCGGACGCCGAACCGGGCGCCAACGGCGCATCCGGTGCTGCGGCCGAACCCGGCACACGTATCGCAAGCATCGAAGCAGAAGTGCTTGAAGCGTTCATTGCGCAGCACTACCTGGGCAACCGGGTGCCGCCGGTGCTTGTCGTGAGTCACGCGCCGTCGAATCGCGAACTGGTCGATCTGCTGATTGAGCAGGCCGGCCACAAGGTCACATTGCTGCGCCAACCGCAAGGCCAGAAGCGCGTGTGGCTTTCAATGGCCGAACAGAATGCGCGGCTTGCGCTGGCGCGTCTTCTGTCCGAGCAGGGTTCGCAGCAGGCGCGCACGCGTGCGCTCGCCGATACACTCGGCCTCGAATGCGATGATCTCGCGCATCTGCGCATCGAATGCTTCGACATCAGTCATACGATGGGCGAGGCGACGCAGGCTTCGTGCGTGGTGTATCACCACCACAAGATGCAGTCTGGGGAATACCGGCGCTACAACATCACGGGCATCACGCCCGGCGACGATTATGCCGCGATGCGCCAGGTCCTCACGCGCCGCTACGAAAAGATGGTCGCGCAGGCCGCGCAGAACGCCGCGGATGAAGCGGCTACCTTGCAACCCGAAGACGCACCGGACCCGGCGGTCACTGCGGAGGCCGCTGAACCCGTCGCTGCGGGCGGCACATTGCCGAATATCGTGCTGATCGACGGGGGCAAGGGTCAGGTCGAAATCGCCCGCCAGGTCTTCACTGAAGTCGGGCTGGACACCGGCATGCTGGTCGGTGTGGCAAAAGGAGAGGGCCGCAAGGTCGGTCTCGAAACCCTGATTTTTGCCGACGGCCGCACCCCGCTCGAACTTGGCAAGGAAAGCGCGGCGCTGATGCTCGTCGCGCAGATCCGCGACGAAGCGCATCGTTTTGCGATCACGGGCATGCGCGCGAAGCGCGGCAAGACCCGGCAGACATCGCGGCTCGAAGAACTGGAAGGGGTGGGCGCGAAACGTCGTCAGCGGCTGCTGGCGCGCTTCGGTGGTTTGCGCGGCGTGGTGGCGGCGAGCGTCGACGATCTGGCGAGCGTCGAGGGCATTTCGCGTTCGCTCGCCGAGCAAATCTACCGGCAATTGCATTGATGTGAGCACATGACCCGCGCAGCGTGGCCCCGCAACCCTGCAGGCGTGCGCGCCGCTTTGCCTTCGTTGCTTGTAGCAGGCCCCACGACACGGCACAATTGCATCTCCCTTGTCAGACGTGGCCTCCGCCCATGCCGTTTAATTTTCCGATCTTTCTGACGTGGCTGCGGATCGTGCTGATCCCGCTGGTCGTGGGCGTGTTCTATCTGCCCGACACGATGATGCTTCCCGCGCACCGCAATCTGGCGGCTGCGGTGATCTTCATCCTGGCGGCGTTGACCGACTGGTTCGACGGCTATCTCGCACGCAGATGGAATCAGACGTCGGCGTTCGGCGCGTTCCTCGATCCGGTTGCCGACAAGCTGATGGTGACCGCCGCTTTGCTCGTGCTGGTGCAGCTGGCGCGACTCGATGCGGCGATTGCGCTCGTGATCGTTGGTCGTGAAATCGCCATATCCGCGCTTCGAGAATGGATGGCGCAGATCGGTGCATCGAAGAGCGTCGCCGTGAATTCGCTCGGCAAGTTCAAGACGGCCTGCCAGATGGTCGCGATTCCGATGCTGCTTCTGTACGAAACGGTGCCGCTAGGTGCGGGGCTGTCGATCGACACGCGCGTGTGGGGTGCCTGGCTGATCTATCTTGCCGCGATACTGACGATCTGGTCGATGCTGTACTACATGAAGCTTGCATGGCCGCAGATTCGTGAGCGGGGCGGCATCGTGTGAAGCGGATTCATCTGGTTGCGTGAAAGGGGTTGACACGTTTCAGCGCTTTATACATAATCTCGTCTCTCCGGTGCACGCGGTTCTGCAACGGAAGGCGGGAAGCAGTAGTGATTAGCAACCGGTAGTAGCAAAACGCGGGAGTAGCTCAGTTGGTAGAGCGCAACCTTGCCAAGGTTGAGGTCGCGAGTTCGAGACTCGTCTCCCGCTCCAGATTTCGAAGCAGCGTTTTGCGGTAGTGGAATGAAAAGCAGGACAATGCGGGAGTAGCTCAGTTGGTAGAGCGCAACCTTGCCAAGGTTGAGGTCGCGAGTTCGAGACTCGTCTCCCGCTCCAGACACAGGGGAAGCAAAGCTTCCCTTTTTGTTTGGCAGGCCGGTTGGCCATCGCACAAATCTGCGAGCCGTTGCGTGATGTAACTTGTCATGTCGGCTCGACAGTCCGCTTACGGCGCGATAGCAAAGCGGTTATGCAGCGGCCTGCAAAGCCGTTTAGACCGGTTCGACTCCGGTTCGCGCCTCCAGCAGTTAAAGAAAAGCCCCGACGAGTCGGGGCTTTTCTTTTTTCTGCGGCGCTTCCGCCGACTGAAGCAGTCACCGGTGGTTTTATCCTCACATTGAGACAGTCGGCGTCACGGAGACAGTCATCATTGGTCAAGCCCTGTCCATGTGATCATCACGACGGCGAGGTCTGGCCACGACCCGTGCCAGTATCAACGACAGCACGGTCAGGATAACGATAGCGGGGATACCTTCAGGATCCGGAAGCATTGCAGCCTCCAGGTCGCCGCGTGAGTCGTCAGCTGATGGATGGCATACACGTATGCTGGCATCTGCATCGGTTGAAGGCCACCTTCAATCGATTGACAAGACTCGACCTTTGCATCGACTGCTGCGCAAGCATCGCCGCGGCAAACTGCATCGACTTGCAGCGACCTCCACCGGCGCGCGTCAACTAGAATGGATGCACATTGCGATCAAAACATTGGAAAAAGAACCGGCGCGTCAAGCGAGGTGTTGTACACAACGTCTACGATTCCTGAAGCCGAAACCGTCGAGATACGCGTCGAGCAGGTAACGCAACTTTTCGAGACTCACGATCCGTATCCTTTCAGGGAACGTAGCCTCGATCAGGCGGCGGAGGCCTATATCGTCGGCCAGGCAGAGAATCTGCCCTCTGGCCGGCCGGTTCACCTCATTGTGCATCTGCCGCCGCAGGAGGCCGCCTCTCAGGCGGCGACTCAACTGGAGCAGGCCATCACCCGCCACTTCAGCAGCGATCGCACCGACGCCGCGCAACGCTCGCTTCGTGCGTTGTTCCGCGATGGTCGGCGCCCGCTCGCAATCGGTCTTGCTGTGCTTGCCGTATGTCTCCTCGGCGGCAAGTTTGCGGAAAATCTGCCGGGCGAACGATTTCCCAAGCTTGTCGCGGAGGGACTGATCATTTTCGGCTGGGTTGCCAACTGGCGACCGATGGAGATCTTCCTCTATGACTGGTGGCCGATTGTCCGGCAGCGCAATGTCTATCGCCGGCTCGCTAAAGCGCAGGTGCTGGTGAAGGCTTGAGATCAAATCCTGTGCGGGCGCCGAGGCCGATAGCCGTCTGCGCCTGTCCCGTCGCAATGAAGGTCATCTCTGGCTGCGAACAGTGGTGCTGGAAACAGACCCTGCACTGCACAGCGCCGCCGGTCCAGGCTCTCTTTGACAGACTGTCTGTTCTAACGCCGCAGCCAACGACGGCTCGCTAGATCGGCAGCGCGACAGCGTTGGTGACGCGCGTATCTAACCCTTCACCGGCGGCCCGAATCGACCACTGTCGTACGCCTCGCAGTACGCGCGCCAGTCGGTCTTGACCTGCGTCTCGCACTCAGTCGCGAGTTCGATCAGCGGCATCTGCCAGTCGCGGCGACTGCCGAACGCTATGAGTTCGTCGGCGATTGCCGAGCCCTGGCGTCCGCCGCTGCGCAGTTGCGACCATGCACTCAGTTCCGCCATGTTGTTGACGACGGATTCGAGTCGGGAGAGCTTGCCGTTCCAGTTGGCTAGCGCGACGCGGTCTTCGGACGGTTGCAGCCCGCGCAGCACATATGCCTTGCCATCCATCTGGACGGCGTGCAGGAACGCTTGCGAGACAGCTTGCGCGCGGTGCTGGACTTCCACGACGCGTTGTGCCTCCGTGTCCCATTTGGGTTGCTTCGTCTTCACATGCGGCACGACAGAGGACGGCAACGCCTCCTTGAGATCGAGCAGATAGTTACCATCGGGCGAGCCTTTTCCTTCGACCAGAATCACGTAGCGATCGACGCCAAGGCTGCCCGTTCCCGCAATTCGGCGTGCAACATCGAGCATGTTGAAGAATGCGGGATTCGGCTCGCCGGCCGAGAATTTCTTCATGAAGGCAGTCACGGCGAGACGCGCCGTATCGCTCACAGGAAGCGCCTTTTTTCCATCGATCTTCAACGCACGCTGCTTGCCTTTCAGATCGGTGCGCCGGTTAAGGTAATCGACGCGCGTGCGCTCGTGCAATGCCTCGAACAACTCGCGCACCATCCCTTCCGCGGTTTCTTCTTCGATCCAGCGCGCCTTGCCGAAACGCAGCACGGCGCTGTACGAGTCGATCGCCGTGTGACAGAGCGCGAGCGCTTCTGCGCGGCTGACCTGCAGACTGTCGGCGGCGATGAGCACGCTCGTCAGAAGGCGCACGAGCTCCGCGAGACACGGCGCGAGACAGGCCTCGTCGAAGTCGTTCATGTCGAAATAGATGAGGCGGTTGTCGCCCTTGTAGCTACCGAAATTTTCCAGATGCATGTCGCCGCAGATCCAGGTCGCCGGCGTGCCGGCGATCACGCTACCCGATGGCAGCCGTGCGTAAAAGAGGTGGCAGGTACCGCGCAGAAAGACGAACGCCGACGTGCGCATCAACTTGTATTTCATGCTGAGTCGTTCGGGATCCCGTCCGGTGTTGAAGTTTGCGATCTCTGCTGCAACATCGAGCATGATGGGCTCCCATTTGATTCGCCGTGTGGCCCGACCCCTTTCCGGCATCGAGCGGCCGCTCCGATCATTGTGCGCCATCCGGAGTGACAGGCGAAGCGGCGCTCGTCATGGATTGACCGGTTTGCATGCCGGTTATGCGTCCCGTTTTGCGCCCGGTTGGGCAACCGCGCGCGCGTCCGACTCGATCAGCAGGGCGCGCCCCGCGGGACGTCGAGACGCACTGGCGCTGTTACTCTGCCCGGGTAGCTGTCCGCCATCCAGGCCGCTGCCAGCACTTCGCGCTTCGTCTCGAGAATGTGCTGCTCGAGCGGCGTGACGACCTCATCGCTGCGGATGCCGCCATACCGGCGTTAGGACCGGGATTGGCCTTGGCGGCGCGTCGCGGCATAATTCGGCACTGACGCGTGCACACCTGCACCGGCACTTGCGTACCCCTTCAGAAGCAGATTCCATGACTCAGTCTTTGCCCCCTTCGCAACAACCGGAAATCGAATGGCGCTGGAAAGCATTCGACGAACTTACGACCGCTGAGGTCTACGACATGCTGGCGGCCCGCAGCGCGGTGTTCGTCGTCGAGCAGAACTGCGTGTACGGCGATGTCGACGGCCTCGATACGGTGGCGTGGCATCTGTTCGCTTATGGCGTGGACAAGGCAGGCGAGGGTCGGGCGCCGCTGGCCGGTTATCTGCGGGTACTTCTGCCGGACGAAGAGGAAACCGACATTCGCATTGGCCGCGTGCTGACAACTGCAGGGTTTCGCGGTCAGGGGCTTGGCAACACGATGCTCGAGCGGGCGCTCAGCCATATCTACGCTCAGTGGCCAGGCATCCCCGTGCGGCTGCATGCGCAGGCGCACCTGCAGCCTTTCTATGGCGCGTTCGGTTTCGAACCGATTTCAGAGGTTCACGACGAGGATGGCATTCCGCACGTGTGGATGCGCTCCGCCTGAGATTTCGTCGCTTAGAGTAGGGGCGAGATCGGGCAACACCGGGTGTCAGCGCCGCAGCGGCTGGCGTGGCCCACTGGATCAGCTCTGCCGCGCGGGGATCGAACCTGAACGCGCGGCCATTTCACCTTCCGGATTCGTCGCACCCGTCAAACCGGCCGGAGCCGGAATGCGCTCATCGCGCAGCCGGGCGCGAGCCGACAGCCGCATCAGGTGACGCAGCGCAAGCACGGCGCCGATCACGCTCATCATCGAACCCGGAATCCAAAGCAACAGGCCGCCGATCTGTTGATCGCGCAGCGGGCTTAGCCAGGTAAATGCGCGGCCGCAGATCGAGTACACCGGATACAGTTCGCGCGGCGAAAAGAAAATGAACGCGCCGAGCACGATCTGTGGCGGAATCGCCGCGACCACGACCAGAACGCGCCGCCCAGGCGACAGCCGCGCCGGCGGCGCCGGCCGCGAATCGAGGACGAGCCACCAGAACATCAGCCCGTCGATGACCATGCTCCAGTTCATCACCCGATAAAGCCGCCAGTCGAGCATCGCGATGAAATGAATCGGCGACAGCAGCCAGAAATAGATCAGCCCTACGAACAGCACAACGGCGACGACCGGGTGCAGCAGCACACCGAGCACCGCCCGCACCGCGCGGGCGTTCAGTGCCGGCCGCACGAAGCGTTGCCGCCAGCGGAACGGAATCCCGGCGCGCAGCGCCGCCCCGGGATACGAAAGCGCAATGAAGAACGGGCCGAGATGATGTAGCACCAGGTGCTGGGCGCGGTGCATGAAGAATTCATGCTCGAAGAAATAATCGAGCCGCGTGTGCAGCGCGACGTATAGCGCGGCAAGACCGAACCAGAACGACAGCTGACGGGCGAACGACACCCTCGCCTTGCGCACGCCACGCGTGAACAGCACGGCCGCAACCAGCACCGCGACGACGACCGTCGGCGAAAACTCCCAGGGATCGAGCCAGTAAAGCAGGTTCATCGCGTTGCGCTACTTCGTCTGTGATGGCGGCTTCACGGCGAACGGTGTGTCCAGCGTTTCGCCGTCGGAGAACTTCAGCTGCAGATGAACGGTGTCGCCCGGGGCGATCTTGTGCTTCGCATCTTCGAGCATGACGTGATAGCCGCCCGGTGCGATCGATACCGTGCCGCGAGCGGGCACGGTCAGCTTGTCGACCATCACCATCTTTTGTGTCGAGCCGTTCGATACGGTCTGGTGCAGCATCGCACCGCCGTAGTCGCTGCTCGATATGTCGATGAGGTCGACGGGTTTGTCGCCGGCATTGACGAGCGTGACGTAGGCGGCGGCCGGCAGGTTGTTCGGCAGCCAGCGGACCCACGCATTCTGCGCCGTGATTGCCTGCGGGCCAGCCGCCTGCGCGGTGGCGCTGAACGAAAGCGAGCAGGCGAGCGCGAAAGCAGCAGCCAGTGCGGCGGGCGATTTGTTCTTCATCTGGATCGACATGACTGAACTTACGATAGGGATCAGGAATGGGTTTCGATGATACGGCGCAGATCCTGCGCGATGGTGTCGGGCGAATCCCGATCGGTGGCGAGCAGCCGTGCTCGTCCCTGCGCGTCGAAGACGTAGACGGCAGAGCTATGCGTCACCTCGTAGTTGCCTTTCGGATCGCGCTTCTCCATCTGGTACGCGACGCGGTAGCGTTTTGCGAGCGATTCGATCTGGTCGTCGCTGCCAGTCAGGCCGCGCGCATGCTGTGCGTCGAATGCGCCGACGTAGTCGCGTAACGCCTGAGCCGTGTCGCGCGCCGGATCCACCGTGATGAACAGGATGCGCACCTGCCGGGCCTCGGGTCCCAGTTTATCGAGCACCTGCATCAGACGGCCCATCGTCTCCGGGCAGACGTCCGGGCAATGCGTATAGCCAAAGTAGACGAGCGACGCGCGCCCTTTGAACGAGTCGCCGGTGACGGGCTTGCCATCGTCGGCGGTTAGCGAGAACTGGAGATCCGGCAGGTGGCCTGTGACGTTCGTGAGCTGCCACGGTGTGTCGTGGTGCGAGCAGGCGGCAAGGGTGAGCGCGCCCAGCACCGCGAGCAGCCCTGCCAGTCCGGCGCGGGCGGCGGATTTCGCCTGTCGCCGATACGGCGCATCATGTAGCGGTTCGCCTCGTTTCTGGCGCGTGGACGGGGGGAAGGGGAACAAAGGCGGCGTCAATGACTCGATTGATCAGGGCGGTCGCCGTTGCAGGTTCAGAGGGAATCGGTCCCATACCGGCAACGCGCGGTTGGCTGCGACTGTATCGCAATTCGGCCGGCCACGTCGGGCCACGGCCGTGCTCATGGTGTAAGCGGGGCAATTTGCCGCATGCGACTGAAAGCTGGCTGAAGCCCGATTGTTCTGTTTTTGAACGGAATGCAGGGGCTCGACCGGCGCGACGGCCCGTCCAGCCGGGCGTCCAGTCTTACTTTCTCGAAAAAAAGGCGGATGCGCGGTAAGATGCGCACACTTTTCCGGCTGCAAGCGGCTGAAAGGCAAGATAAAACGATGCAAGCACTTCCGGCTGTCCTGTCTCCCAGCGAGACTGCATATTTCTTCGACTTCGACGGCACGCTCGTCGAGTTGGCGCCGACGCCTGATGGCGTGCTGGTGCAACCCCAGGTCATCGATCTGCTGAGCGCACTGCGGCACCAGACGAACGGCGCGGTGGCGATCCTGTCGGGCCGCGGCATCGACAGCATCGATTCGTTTCTCGGTTTGCCCGATTTGCCGATCGCCGGTCTGCATGGCGCTGAGCGGCGCGACGCGAACGGCGACACGCAGCGCGTTGGTTTCAACGACGAGCGGCTCCTGCGGATGGAACAGGATCTGGCGGAGGTCGTGCGCCTGAATCCCGGCATGCTGCTGGAGATCAAGGGGGCGGCGGTCGCGTTGCACTACCGCAATGCGCCGGATCGCGAACCGGTCGCGCGCGCGGCGACGACCCGGCTCGTTGCCGATTATCCCGGCGCTTACGTGCTGCAGCCCGGCAAGATGGTCTACGAGATCAAGCCCAAGGGCGTCGACAAGGGCCGCGCGCTGCGGGCCTTTCTCGGAGAGCCGCCGTTCGCCGGCCGCAAGCCGGTGTTCGCGGGCGATGACCTGACCGACGAAAAAGGCTTCGCCGTCGTCAACGAGTACGGCGGCCTGTCGATCAAGGTCGGCGGCGGGGATACGATCGCGAAATCGCGCATCGAATCGGTGAACGGACTGATCCAGTGGCTCGCATCGATTGTGGCTGCTGGGGGCAGAGCGTGACGCCCGTGTGGCACGCCGTCAGCGGCTATCTCTTCCAGCATGGGAATTGCGCTTCATGAGTCGACTGATCATCGTATCGAACCGGGTCGCACCGATCTCGGAAGGCGGCCCCGCGGCAGGTGGGCTGGCAGTGGGCGTCTACGACGCGCTCAAGGAAACCGGCGGCATGTGGTTCGGCTGGAGCGGCGACGTGCTGCCGTCCGGTCAGCCGCAGATCAGCGTCGAAGAACGCGGTCCGGTGACGTTCGCGACCATCGGGCTCATGCGGCGCGATTACGATCAGTACTATCGCGGCTTCTCGAACGCGACGCTGTGGCCTGCGTTCCACTATCGCGCGGATCTGGTCCAGTATGACCGTCACGATTTCGAAGGCTATTGCCGCGTGAACGCGTGGCTTGCGCAGCAACTCGTGCCGCTGCTGCAGGCCGACGATGTCATCTGGGTCCACGACTACCACCTGATTCCATTCGCGCAGGCGTTACGCGCCGCGGGCGTGAAGAATCGCATCGGTTTCTTTCTGCACATTCCGTTTCCCGCTTCGCAGGTGCTGCTGGCCGTGCCGCCGCATCGCGATCTGGTCGAGGCGCTGTGTTCGTTCGATCTGCTCGGCTTCCAGACCGAGCCGGATCTGCGCTCCTTCTGCGACTACATCGTCCACGAGGCGAACGGCTCGGTCGAAGCGTCGCTGGCTGGCAGTCCGATGACCGTGCACGCGTTCGGCAGGACCCTGCACGCGGCGGCCTATCCGATCGGCGTCTATCCCGACGAGATCGCCGAACTCGCGAAAGCGGGCGAGAGCGGCAAGCCGGTGCGCACGCTGAAGGCGACGCTCCATTCGCGCAAGCTGATCATGAGCGTCGACCGGCTTGATTACTCGAAGGGGCTTGTCGAGCGCTTCCGTGCCTTCGAAAGGCTGCTCGAACATTCGTCCGCGCAACGCAACAACGTGTCGTTCCTGCAGATCGCACCGCCGACGCGCGCCGACATGCACGCCTATCAGGACATCCGGCTGCAACTGGAAGGCGAGTCGGGCCGTATCAACGGCCGCTTTGCCGAACTCGACTGGACGCCGATCCGCTATATCCATCGACAGTACGAACGGCCGGTGCTGGCTGCGCTGTTTCGCGCATCGCACGTCGGCTACGTGACGCCCCTGCGCGACGGGATGAATCTGGTCGCGAAGGAGTATGTGTCGGCGCAGGATCCCGACGATCCCGGCGTGCTGGTGTTGTCGCGCTTCGCGGGTGCGGCACAGGAGCTGACTGGCGCGCTCATCGTGAACCCTGTCGATATCGACGGCATGGCGGAGGCGCTGGCCACAGCGCTCGAGATGCCGCTCGCGGAACGCCAGGCGCGCTATCGCGACATGATTGCGCAACTGCGCGAGAACAATGTGTCGGTGTGGCGCGACAACTTCATGCGCGACCTGCAGAGCGCAGGAGCAGGGCGGCGTGCCGGAACGCGCGCGGCCGCCACTTCACCCGTTGAGGCGACGCCGGATCGCTAACTGCTGCAGGCAATGAAAAAACGCCGCTTCGATCCGAAGCGGCGTTTTTGTTCGAGGGCGCGGAAAAGAGAGACTGCGCTCAAGCCACGTGTTGCTCGTCGACTTTCTTGCCGCCCACGTGCAGCGTGGTTCCCTTGCCGTATTGTTTGGACAGCAGGTCGCGGTACAACCCCGGACGGTTTCGCAGCTCTTCCGGACTGCCGTCGTCGATCACCTTGCCCTGGCTCATCACGATGATGCGGTCGAAGTTGTGCAGCGTCGACAGCCGGTGCGCGATCGCGATGACGGTCCGGCCAACCATCAGCCGGTCGAGCGCCTTCTGGATCGCTTCTTCCGAAGCGCTGTCGAGCGCCGAGGTCGCTTCGTCGAGCAGCAGGATCGGCGCGTTCTTCAGGATGGCCCGCGCGATCGCAATACGCTGCCGCTGGCCGCCCGACAGCTTCACGCCGCGGTCGCCGACGATCGTGTCATAGCCCTCCGGCATCGCCTCGATGAAGTCGGCGCAACGCGCCTCGCGGGCGGCGGTGAGCACTTCTTCACGCGACGCCTCCGGGCGACCGTACGCGATGTTCTCGTACACCGAGCGATGGAGCAGCGAAATGTCCTGCGGCACGAGCGCGATCGTGTGACGGAGGCTGTCCTGCGTGATCGTGGCGATGTCCTGACCGTCGATCTTGATCTGGCCGGCCTGCGTCTCGTAGAAGCGCTGCAACAGCGCGAGCACGGTGGACTTGCCCGCCCCCGACTTGCCGATCAACCCGACGCGTTGCCCCGCTACGATATGCAGATCGAAGTGATCGAGAATCGGCCGGCGGCGCGGATACGCGAACGTGACGCGTTCGAAGTCCACGCGCCCGCCTTGCGGCACGAGTTCGCCTGCGTCGGACCGGTCCGGCATGCCGTGCGGCTCAAGCAGCGTCCTGATTGCCTCGGCGAGCCGCGCGATATGCTGGGTCACATCGACTAGCGCCACGGCCAGATCGCGCGTGCCGTGCAGGATCGTGAACCCCAGCGAGCTGACGAGCACGATGTCGCCCGAGGTCGCGCGGCCCTGATCCCACAGCCACAACGCCCAGCCGAGGAGGCCGGCCGACAGCAGCGCCGTGATCACCGCATGCAGCAGCCGCAGCTTCTCGAGGTACAGCAGGCTCTGCTGACGCGCGTCCATTTCGGCCTTGACGGTGGCGCCAAAGCGCGCCTGCTCGCGCAGCGTCATGCCGAACGCGCGTACGAGGCCCATGTTGCTGATCACGTCGACGAGTTCGCCGTCGACGGACGCCGCCTTCGTCGCGAAATGATGATGCCGCGCCGAGCCGCGCCCGGCGAGCTTGTAGAGCACGATTGACAGGATGGCCGAGCACAGCATCAGCCCGCACGCCATCAGCGGGTTCACGGTAATGATCATCACGATCGCGCCGAGCACCGCGATGCAAGGCGGCAGAACGTTCCAGGCCATCGTGTTTTCGGCGGTATAGACGGCGTTCGAGGTCGCCGTGATGCGGCTCGCCAGCATGCCGGGCTGCTTTTCCGAGTAGTACGTGGGGGAGTGCCCGCTCAGATACTGAAACAGATCGCGCCGCAGATCGCCGGTGACGGCGACGAAAGTATGCGCGGCCACCCAGCCGCCTACACGCCACAACAGGTTGTCCGCTGCAATCAGGCCGACGAGGATCGCGAAAGCGCCCCATAGCGGGCCCGGGTGATGCCGGCCCCCGGCAAGCACGTCGATGAGGTGCTTGATCGCGTACTGCGAAGCGAGCGCACAACCCACGGCCGCAAATACGCTGCACAGCACGATCGTGTGGGCGACCGGGTGGCGGCGGATGAAGCGGAAAAGGAACGCAAGCGGCCGGTGCGCATAGCTCGCGAGCTTTGCGTTGTGGGCATTACGCTGGGCGATGGTCAGATGTTCCAATGTGTTCGTGTGGTCGTGTTAGAGCGGTTGATCGCTGAACTGGCAACCGCCGCAAAAATTGCGACAAATGCGCGCGTCCCGGCATTGTAAACATGCAAATACCGTTACGTAGAGTGGTTCAGACTAACGATGAACAAAAGACGGGCCATCGTTTTCGCGCGACGCATATCACCAATGTATGCCTTGCTCGACCCGTCCGTAAGACGGTGGTTCACCCGGTGGGCGATTTTTTTCGAGATATAATTACAAATTGCATTCAGTCAAGTCCCGGCACGGGTGACGCAAGGCGATGTGGCCGGGGAAGCTGGGGGATCGGAATGGTCCGCGGATACTGGTCTCGATGGCAGGCCTTTCAATGTAAAACTGTCTTACAAAACAAGGGTTTGCAAAGTGTTTCGCCTTTGTAACAAGATAAAGACTTTGAAAGGTTTGGGGTCGCGCGAGGCTCCCGGCACCGATAATGCAGACTCGGTTGTGCCCACGAAAATCTGACAGTTTGTCAACGACTGCGCTTCCCGTGCGTTTACGCCGAATGTGCCGCCTGGTGACGATGACCAGTCTGGGCATCCTTACCAGCGATCAATCGCAGAATTTCCCGAACGAAACAGGCCGGAGCCGAAAAGCTTGCGGACTGCCCGGGGCGAGCGGGTGAGTCGCTTTAAACAAACAGCAGTCTTTGAATTTTTTTCAGGAGTTCACCACTATGCGAATCGCTCAAATCGCTCCGTTGCACGAGGCGGTTCCTCCCAAGCTTTATGGCGGCACGGAACGTGTGGTTTCGTACCTGACCGAGGCACTGGTCGAGCTGGGACACGATGTAACCCTCTTCGCGAGCGGCGATTCGCAGACTTCGGCAAAACTCGAAGCGTTCTGGCCGCAGGCGCTGCGCCTCGACCCGACGATCCGCGACACGATGGCGCCGCACATGCTGCTGCTCGAAGAAGTGCGCCGCCGCGCGGACGAATTCGACGTGCTGCATTTCCACATCGACTACTACCCGTTCTCGCTTTTCTCGCGTCAGCCGACGCCGCATCTGACCACGCTGCACGGCCGTCTCGACCTGCCGGAACTGCAGCCGATCTTCAACACGTTCAGCGACGTGCCGGTCGTTTCGATTTCGGACAACCAGCGTACGCCGCTGCAACAGGCGAACTGGCTGTCGACCGTTTATCACGGCCTGCCGGAAAACCTGCTCAAGCCGATCAAGGACGTGAAGCCGAGCTATCTCGCGTTCCTCGGCCGCATTTCGCCGGAAAAGCGTCTGGACACGGCCATCCGTATCGCTGAACAGGCAGGCATGCCGATCAAGGTCGCAGCCAAGCTCGACAAGGCCGACCGCGCGTACTACGACGAGGTCATCAAGCCGCTGATGTCGCTGCCGCACGTCGAATACATCGGCGAAATCTGCGAAGCCGAGAAGACCGAGTTCCTCGGCAACGCACACGCGCTGCTGTTCCCGATCGACTGGCCGGAGCCCTTCGGTCTGGTGATGATCGAGGCGATGGCTTGCGGTACGCCGGTGATCGCGTTCAAGCGCGGCTCGGTACCGGAAGTGATCGAAAATGGTGTGTCCGGTTTCGTCGTCGAAGACGAAATCAGCGCTGTGGCAGCTGTGAAGCGTCTGCACACGCTGCCGCGCGAAACCGTGCGCAAGGCGTTCGAGGCACGCTTCTCGTCGAAGGTGATGGCGCAGAACTACATTGCTTCGTACGAAGAGCTGCTGCGCCAGAAGCGCCGCACCGTGCTGCGCGAAGTGAACGCCGGATAAGCGCTTCAACTGGGGCCGCTCCCGCGGCCCGCAAACAAGCCGTTCCCCAGCAACGCCCTGCATGCCACCGGCATGCAGGGCGTTGTTGCATGCGCGCCGCGTCTTCATGACCGAAGCGCTGATTCGACGTCGCGAACGGTGAGCCGTCGCGGCAATGTCCCTATAATGGCCGTGCCGCAAAATTCCCCCAGCGGTGCTGCCGACGACAGGAGGATCCCTTGGCGAGAACGAAAGAAACGCGTGCGAACGCGGCGCCTGGCGCCGGAACGATTTTCGCGCTGCGCGCCATCGGTCTCGTGATTCTGGCTCGCTGGCTGTTTTCGATGTCGGAGATGGGGTTGAGCCTTACGACATTCCTCGCGATGGTGTCGTCGCCATGGGCGTGCATCAACCTCGTTTTCATCTTCCTCGTGATTGTCCTGCCCGGCGCGCAAGCCCGGGCCGAGCGGCCGTTTCATCCGCTGCCGCAGTGGCTTCGGCAGTCGTTGCGGCTCTTTGCTCTTCTTGGTTTTGTGTTTGCGATCTGGTCGGTGGGAGCGTTCGTCTGGACAGCCGGCTGGCGCCGTACGATCAATGCGATTGCGACGACCAACGGCTGGCTGGTGGCGGCGCCGGCGCTCTATGCCGCGGTCCTGCGGATCTGTCGGCCGCGGGCGCTATGGCGCACGAACATCGCCGCGCGCCGGTTTGCGATCGGCCGCTACGCCGTGGCGCTCGATCTGGCTACCCGTACCGCAATCGTCTGGGTCGAGAGCCGCAAGGTTGGCCAATACGATGCGCGCGAACTGTCGGTGCGCTGGCCGGCTGCCATGCAGGACGATGCGGGTGCCGCGGGTGCAGACCCGCCGCCACCCGCAATGGACGAACCTGGGGTGGACTCGCAGGCGACGCGTCCTGCCGTGGCGCTCGCCGCTCGGAGCCCGAGGCTTGCGGGTCTGCGGCGGCGTCCGAAGGTCGAGTTGCTGTGGGATTCGCCCGCTGCGGCCGGGCATAACCGGCAGACCGTCTTTAGCGCGCCGCTCATAACGGAAGGCGACCGGGTCGCCGCCCGCGCGCTTGACTCCATGCTCCGGCAGGCCTGAGCCGCTGGATTCCGGGCCGGCGCGATTCGCGTTGCCCAGAGCGGCCGCACATCGGTGGTCAAAGCGGCGGCCCGGCGTTTGAAACGTAACGAAGTACAGCGATCGTTTAGCACGCTTCGAAGGAGTCGCCATGCTGTTTCGCTGGTCGCTTGCCGCTGTTCACCTGCTCGCGTTCGGTCTCGCGCTTGCCTCGATTCTCGGCCGCTCGTGGGCGCTGCGTCGCACCTCGAGCCCCGCAAATGTGTCTGCGATCTTTCAGGCGGACGCCGGGTGGGGGCTCTCGGCGCTCGTCCTGATCATCACCGGCGGCATGCGCGCGTTCGGTGGGTATGAAAAAGGCGGTGGATATTATCTCCATGAGCCGCTCTTTCACCTCAAGATGGCGGCGCTGATCCTGATTCTCCTGCTCGAAATCGCGCCGATGATGGCGCTCATCCGCTGGCGTGCCGCCGTCAGACAGGGCCGCGTGCCGGATCTCAGCCGCGCGGCCCATTTTGCGCGCATTGGTACGGTCCAGACGATCTTGCTGATCGTGATGGTGTTCGCCGCTTCAGGGATGGCGCGGGGAGTGGGGTTGCCAGACTGAGGGCAGGGCTTTCCTGCTTCGTGATGCCCGTTTTCTACCTAATGAAAGAAAACGGTTAACGATCAATCGCCGGTGTTCGTGGCCGCAAGCGACGGTTCGTATTTGCCCGTCCGGATCGCCGCGACGCACGATCCCCCGCCCCGCCTTGATGTCTGCGCCGCATGGCGTCAACCTTCACTGCGCATTCCAGCGCGCTCCCAGTTTGTTCCTCATGCCCCAGGCGAGGCGCGTCCCCTCCGCTCTCTCGGGGTTTATCCTGGCCAGGGCATTTTTTGTGAACCTCAAGACAAAATGGGTTATAGAATGATCGAGGAGGAAAACGTTTTACTCTTTACCGGAACGACAGTCCGGGCGGCCGTGCAGTGAGGTATCTGCTTCGTCGCCCCAGTGTTCGTACCTGATATCAACAACATAGGCCCCGCGTGACGAGCCACGCCGGGCACGGAGACAAAACATGCAACCTGCCGTTCTGGGCGTTGCGCGTGTAGCCAGCCGCTATCGCTGGACTGTGTGCGCGCTGCTCTTCTTCGCGACAGTCATCAATTACATGGACCGGCAGATTCTCGGTCTGCTCGCGCCAGTCTTGCAGCACGACATCGGCTGGAGCCAGGTTCAGTACGGCCGGATCGTGATTGCGTTTTCCGCGTTCTATGCACTGGGTTTGCTGGGCTTCGGGCGAGTGGTCGACTGGCTCGGTACGCGGGTGTCGTACGCGATGGCCATGCTGATCTGGAGCGTGGCGGCGATGTTGCACGCCGCGGTGGGGTCGGTTGCGGGTTTCGCGGCGGTGCGCGCGCTGCTCGGCATCGGCGAAGGCGGTAACTTCCCGGCCGCTATCAAGGCGACGGCCGAATGGTTTCCGCGTCGTGAGCGCGCGCTCGCGACCGGCATCTTCAACTCAGGCGCCAACATCGGCGCGGTCTTCGCGCCGGCGATCATTCCGCCCCTCGCGATTGCCCTTGGGTGGCGCTCGGCCTTCATCGTGATCGGCGCGCTCGGCATCGTCTGGATTGCCGTCTGGATGGCGATCTACAAGCCTGCCGACCAGAGACGTGCTGAAGAAGTGGACGGCGTGGCCGCCGTCGACGAAGACGAGGATACGGATACCCGCGCAGGCGCGCCGGGCATGGGCGTGCTGTTGAGAAAACGTGAGACGTGGGCGTTTATCGTCGGCAAGTTCCTGACCGACCCGGTCTGGTGGTTCTATTTGTTCTGGCTGCCGAAGTGGCTCAACGAGGCACGCGGCATGGATCTGCAGCACATCGGGCCGCCGCTCGTCGCCATCTACGCGTTGACGACGGTCGGCAGTATCGGCGGCGGCTGGATCTCGTCGGCGTTGCTGCGCAGCGGCTGGACGGTGAACCGTGCGCGCAAGACCGCGATGCTGATCTGCGCGTGTTGCGTGCTGCCGATCGCGTTTGTGTCCCAGGTTGAGAACCTCTGGCTTGCTGTGTTGATCATCGGGCTTGCCGCGGCGGCGCATCAGGGCTGGTCGGCGAACCTGTTCACGACGGCATCGGACATGTTCCCGAAGCGTGCCGTTGGGGGCGTGGTCGGTATTGGCGGCATGGCTGGCTCGATCGGCGGGGTGCTGTTCTCCGAAGTGATCGGCCAGGTGCTGCAGCGTACGGGTCAGTACTGGGTGCTGTTTGCGATCGGCGCCTGCGGTTATCTGATCGCGCTGGCAATCATGCATCTGCTCGTGCCTGACATGAAGACCACGACGCTCGAGAGCTGATCTCCCGCTGCATAAAAAAGCCGATATTCGCGCAGGATATCGGCTGTTTTTATATTGGGTCTTTGCAACGGCCAGGGCATGACGCGCGCCGGCACACGGGACACGCAAGTTTGTGATCGATGGTCCCCCCAGAAATGAGGTACTGCGTGGCGACGCTGTCGTCGCGTGCGCAGCCCGCCTGTAACGCGTCTCATGGAGGTGCGTCCGGGATCGGCCATCGTATATCGCGCAATTTGCGCCGGCGGTCGCGCAGGGCGCACGCCGTCAATCAGCGTGGGTTGTCGCGCGGGATGGTCGAATCGCGGACGATCAGGCGCGGTTCCAGCGTCACATGGCCGATGTCGCGTTTGCCGGCGAGGGCGTCAATCAGCTTGAGCATCGCCTGTTCGCCCATCTTTTCGCTTTGCAGGTCAACGGTTGTGAGCGCCGGGACCGCATATTCGCCGTACGGCACGTTGTCGAAACCCGTCACCGACAGGTCCTGGGGCAGCTTGAAGCCGAGAGCGCCGGCTTCTTTCATGAAGCCCAGCGCGATCAGGTCGTTGTAGCAGATCAGTGCTTCAGGCCGGTGCGGCCCGAGCATGACCGACGAGCACGCGTTTTTTCCGGCAAGCGCCGACGGCGCATGCGCTTCGTGGACCTCGAGGGTGAGGCCGGCTTCGGACAGGCAGGTGCGTGCGCCGCGGATCCGTTCGGCGTCCCAGCGTGAGCGGGCGAAACCGAGGTAGCCGATGCGGCGATGGCCCTGGTTCAGCAGATGCCGGGCCAGCATGTATCCTGCCAGATAGCTGTCGTTGCTGACGCTGGGAATCGGGAACAGCTCGTTGCGGCCGAGCAGGACGACGGGCTTGTTCAGCTCGGTCATCCATTGCATCGAGTCTTCCTGCATCCGCGAACTGATGATCACGCCGTCGACGCGCTGCGCCAGCGCCTCGATCAGCGGTTGTTCGCGCTCCTGGTTTTCTTCGGTATCGACGAGCAGCAGCGTGTAGTCGTGCCGCAGCGCGATCCGGTTCGCGCCCTTGACGATGTTCGTGAAATACGGATTGCGGATATCGAGGATGGCAAGGCCGATGGTGCGGGTAACGCCTGTGATCATCGAGCGCGCCAACGGGTTCGAGCGGTACCCGAGCTGTTCGATCGCGGCTTTGAGGCGAGCTTCGACGGGCGCGGAAAAGCGTTGCGCGCCGTTCATGTATTTCGAGACCGTTGCCACAGACACCCCGGCGGCAGCGGCGACATCGCGAATCGTAGCTTTTTTCATTTACGGAGGATAACGTTTTCTTTTTGTATGAACTGCGCCTGATTGCGAGGCACGTCTGGATGTCATGATGTCAGCTTACAGTACGTCATAAAAGGCAGGAATTCCATCGACAGAATGTCATCCGGGAGTCTCGGCATCGGTCAAAACGATTGACGCCAGGGTTGCTCCAATTCTATATTAGGAAAACGTTTTCTCGTCCTTCTCCTTAAGCAGGGCGATTATCGATGATACGCATATCAGGGACGCACCAACATGAGCAATGAACCAGCGGCACAACGCAAGCCTTTCCGGCGCCTTCTTTTGACCGGCGCGGCAGGCAATCTCGGCCGCCAGATGCGAGGCGCGCTCGCTGACTGGGCCGATATCGTGCGCCTGTCCGACATCGCACCGCTTGACGACGCGGCGCCGCACGAAGAACTGGCGGTGCTTGATCTGGCCGATCGCGCGGCGGTCGACGCTCTCGTTGAAGGTGTCGATGCGATTGTGCACCTGGGTGGCATCTCGGTCGACGCCCCGTTCGACGACCTGCTCGAAGCCAACATCCGCGGACTCTACAACCTGTACTCGGCGGCGCACAAGCACGGCGTGAAGCGCATCGTATTTGCAAGCTCGAATCACACGATCGGTTTTCATCCCACGACTTCGGTGCTCGACGCCGACTCACCGCAGCGGCCCGACAGCCTGTACGGCGTGACGAAGTGCTTTGGCGAATCGCTGTCGCGCTACTACTACGACCGTTTCGGGCTCGAAACGGTCTGCGTGCGGATCGGCTCGTCGTTCGAGGAGCCGAAGAACCCGCGCATGCTCGTCACGTACCTGAGCTATCGCGACTTCATCGAACTGGTGCGCTGCTCGCTGTTCACGAACCGCGTGGGGCATGCGATCGTCTACGGCGCGTCGAACAATCCGGTGAAGTGGTGGGACAACACGAAGGCGGCGTTCCTCGGTTTCAATCCGCAGGACAGTTCGGAGCAGTTTGCGGGTCTTTTTCCGCCGGCCGCGCCGACCGACAATCGCAACGATCCGGCGGAACTTTACCAGGGCGGCGCATTCGTGCTGGGCGAGCCGATGGAGCGTAGTCAATGAGCGTCGGCGTATCGGTCGAGCGGGTGGTGGCGGCAGGGCAGGCTTCGGTTGGAGAAAGTCCGGTCTGGCGAGCGGCGGAAGAGGCGCTTTACTGGGTCGACATTCCCGCACGCAAGATCGTGCGGTTGCACGTTGTTTCGGGTATGAGGTCCGAATGGACGCTGCCGGAAAAGGTCGCATGCATTGCGTTCGACGCCTCCGGTGTCGGATTGGCGGGGCTCGAGACAGGATTGTTCGCGGTGACGCTGCCGGCGTCCGCGGGTCCGCAGGCTGCGGTGCCTCGAACCCGCAAGCTTGCCGCGCCGGTGTTTCCGGCGCCGGACATGCGCTTTAACGATGGCCGCTGTGATCGTCAAGGGCGATTCTGGGCCGGGACGATGGTGCAGGACATGTCGCAGGCGAATCCGGCCGGGGCGCTATTCAGGTTCGATGCGAATGGCGAACTCTCGGCGCCCGTGGTCGACGGTCTGATTACACAGAATGGCCTCGCATGGTCGCCGGATGGCACGACAATGTATCTGTCCGACTCGCACCCATCGCGGCGCCTGATCTGGGCTTTCGACTTCGACGTCGAGAGCGGCACGCCGCACAATCGGCGCGTGTTCGCCGATCTGCACGACTACGTGGGTCGACCGGATGGCGCAACCGTGGATGCAGACGGTTGTTATTGGACCTGTGCCAACGATGCAGGTGTGCTGCTGCGCTTTACGCCGCAAGGAAAGCTCGACCGGCAGATTGCGGTGCCAGCGGTGAAGCCTTCGATGTGCGCGTTTGGTGGCCGCGAGTTCGACACGTTGTACGTGACTTCAATTCGTCCGGCCAGTGGGGCGACTGAGGACGATGGATGTGTCTTTGCCGTCCGGGCGGGCGTGTCGGGCTTGTCGGAGCCGGCGTACGCGGGCGCATTGTGAGGTGCGGGGAAGTGCTGCGTGATGTTGTTGTCGCGTAGATGTGGCTGCCGGATTTTCGCGCGTCGACCGACGCAGGTTGACGCGGAAACGCAAATGTAAAATGCCCAGGTCGTTGGTCCTGGGCTTTTGCGTTTCACAGTGCATCCGACGGCGCGCTGGACGCCTCGTCCACTTGATTTGCTGGTTTCGCGCGCGGTTGGCCCAGGACAGCACGCGACGTTCAGGATAAATTCTCGATTTGCCGTTAAAGTCTCTTTTCCTCAACCGGTAAAGCCCGTTACCGTGAGCGCATCGACCGGGGCGTCTTAAGCCAATGAAGCGCATCGCAGGAGTCGTTCGAATCGTGCTGACCGGCGCGGCCGCTTCAGTCGCACTTTGGCCGGTGCTTTCGCGCGCCGTTCCGCTCGATGCGCAACTCGACTGTCGCTCAACCGGGCACGCTTTCATCGCTCCGCTCCTGGAGAACCTGTATATCGAACCGGAGCCGATGCATGTCGAAGCAAACTCGATCAATGCGTTCCGACCGGCGAAGGGCATCCATCTGACGGCATTCGACTTTCATGTCTATGCCGTGCTCGGCTACGAGAAGGACGATCCGATTTTCAGGCAGGGAAGCGGTCAGCCCATTGCGGACTCGGCCTACGGCGCCGTCGTGATCGGCCGGACGGAAGCGGTGGAAGCGCGCGTGCGGCAGGCGGGCAGCGACGCCGTCGTGCATCACGTCACGCCCTTCATCACCGCGATTTTCTGCAACGTGCGCTGACGCGGTGCCCCCTATTCGGAGCGGGGCGGCGCAGTGGAATGCGCGGTGGAATGAAAAAGGCCCTCGGCTTTCGCCTGAGGGCCTTTATTCTTCGGGTCACGCAAATTCTGGTGGGTAGTACTGGGATCGAACCAGTGACCCCTGCCGTGTGAAGGCAGTGCTCTACCGCTGAGCTAACCACCCGAAGAGAGCCGAATTATGTCAGACGTCCAACGCTTCGTAAAGCACTTTTTAAGCAGTCTGCGCATCCGCATTGGCATCCACGGACGCAGCGGGTTCGAGGCGCCACACGCTCGTGCCCTTGACCGCCTTGTCGAGACCGTCGAGCACGCTCTGATGAGCGGTGAGTTCTTCGTCGCTGGCAAACAGCACGGGCAACTCAAGCGCTTCCAGTTTCACGCGCGGTGTATCTGTGCCGCCGAGGGCCGACGTCTCGCCCAGCATGTCGATGACGAGGCTCTCCTGGCCGCGTGTCATCGCGAGGAACACTTCCGCGAGCAATTCCGAGTCGAGCAATGCACCGTGCAGCGTCCGGTGCGCGTTGCTGATGCCGAAACGATCGCACAGCGCATCGAGCGAATTGCGCTTGCCGGGGAACATCGCTTTTGCGCGGACGAGCGTATCGATCACTTCGCCGCAATGCTGGCTGAACGGCGGCAGGCCGAGCAGTGCGAACTCCGCTTCGAGAAAGCCGATGTCGAACGGCGCGTTGTGAATGATCAGTTCCGCATCTTTGAGAAAGTCGCGTAGCGGATCGGCAATTTCCGCGAACTTCGGCTTGTCGCTCAGGAACTCGGTTGTCAGGCCGTGAACTGCGAGTGCGCCCGGATCGCTGTCGCGTTCCGGGTTGATGTAGAAGTGCAGGTTGTTGCCGGTCAGCCTGCGATTCACCAGCTCGACGCAGCCGATTTCGATGATGCGGTCGCCCGAGCGGGCATTCAGGCCAGTGGTTTCGGTATCGAGAACGATTTGACGCATGTCGGATCAGCCTGCCTTAAAAGCGGCATGAAAAAACGGAAAGGGGGTGAGCATACACCGCTCAGCTTTCGGCAAGCGCGGCGACACCGCGGTTCGCGAGCGCGTCGGCGCGCTCGTTCTCCGGGTGGCCGGCGTGGCCCTTGACCCAGCGCCATTCGATCTCATGTTGCTGCACCAATGCGTCAAGGCGCTTCCACAGATCGGCGTTCTTGACTGGCGTTTTCGCCGCGGTCATCCAGTTTTTCCTCTTCCAGCCGTGAATCCATTCGCTGATGCCTTTCTGCACGTATTGCGAATCGGTATGAACCACCGCCTTGCAGGGACGCTTCAACGCCTCGAGCGCCGCGATGACGCCCATCAGTTCCATGCGATTGTTGGTCGTGAGCGCTTCGCCGCCGAACAGTTCTTTTTCCTGCGTGCCGAAGCGCAGCAGCGCGCCCCAGCCGCCAGGACCGGGATTACCCTTGCAGGCGCCGTCCGTGAATATTTCGATGAGATCGGAAGTCATTGTCGATGGTTGCGGGTGTTCGGTGTGGCTGCGGGAGCGAGTCCCGCAGCAAGGACGGGCTTCTTCACCTTCAGCGGGCCGACGAGGCGCATGCCGCGCACGCGCTTGATTGCCGTCACCATGTAAGAAGCACCGAAAATGGGCCACCAGCGGTCGCCGGCGGCTTCCATGAAGGCATAACGCGCGAGCCACTGATCGCTGACGAGGGGCGGACGATAGCAGCCGAAGCGTCCGCGTTCAAGGTCGAAGCCTAACAGCTTGATCCAGTCTTTCAGGCGCGTAAAGGCGATCAGGTCATGCTGCGCGGGCACGAACGGCCTGCCGGTTACCTTGCCGAGCGATTGCCGCGCGCCCCACAGGGACAGCGAATTGAAGCCGAGAATGATCAGCTGGCCTTCGGGCATCAGGACGCGTTCGGCTTCGCGCAGCAGACGGTGCGGGTCGCTCGTGAATTCGAGCGTGTGTGGCATCACGATCAGATCTACGCTCTGCGCTTCGAAGGGCAGGTCGAGCAGATCGCACCAGACCGTGCTGCGGCCTGCAGGCGCGTGCCGCCCCGGCAGGCTGCGGGCGGCAGCCGACGCCGGTTCACGCGGAAACGTGTACGGCGCACTGGCGCCGCTTGCCGCGTCGAGCACAAGGCCGCGGCACGGCATGCGGTTTTCGCGCAGTGCATCGAGTTGCGGCAGGCCGAGCTGCAGCGCGTGATAGCCAAACACGTCCGATACCACGCGGTCGAGCTGCGCCTGTTCCCACTGGAGCACATAGCGTCCAGGCGGTGAGTCGGTCCACGCCGGCCAGTCTATAATCGTTCGATCAGACATATTGAAGAATGCGTCGCCTATGAATGCGCTCGAGTACGTACCAGTCCCGGCGTTTGAGGACAATTACATCTGGCTCGTGTCGGACGGCCGCTATGCGGTAGTCGTCGATCCGGGTGAGGCCGCGCCCGTTCACGCGTATCTGGCGAAACGGGGCTGGCAACTGAGCGCTATTTTACTCACGCACCATCATGCCGACCACGTCGGCGGGGTGGCCGATCTGCTGAAAGGCCAGGTGGTGCCGGTCTACGGCCCCGCTGGCGAAGCGATCGCGCATCTCACGCGGCGTTTGAAGCGCGGCGATCGCGTCAGCATCGCCGCGCCGGCGCTCGATTTCACCGTGCTCGACGTACCGGGTCACACGAGCGGCCACATCGCGTATTTTCAGACGGCGGATTCGCGCGGCACGCCGCACGTCTTCTGTGGGGACACGCTGTTTGCATGCGGTTGCGGCCGGCTTTTCGAGGGCACGGCCGCCCAGATGCTCGAGTCGCTCGATGCGCTCGCGGCGCTGCCGGGTGCCACTGAGGTGCATTGTGCGCACGAATACACGCTGTCGAACATCCGCTTCGCGCTCGCCTGCGACCCTCAAAATCATGCGTTGCAAACATGGCGCGACGAAGCGACCGCGTTGCGCGCGCGCCAAGTACCGACCTTGCCGACAACGATCGCGCACGAGAGGGCAGTGAACCCCTTCCTGCGCGCCAATGATCCCGCGATCCAGGCGACGCTCGCGGAACAGTTGCACGAATCGGTGCCGGATCGATTGACTGCGTTCACATTGATGCGAGAATGGAAGAACAGGTTCCGCTGACCCACTAAAACGCTGGGTCATGCTCATGCCAAAAATAGAAAAATTCTCCAAGCCTAAGATTTGGCTAGGTTTTCCGACATTTCTAATTGACGGAAACGGTGTGGTTTCGTACTATCGGCAGCAAATTCCAGTCCTATGGACGCCGAGATCTTCATGCGATTTATCCTAAGTGCGCTGTTGGTCCTGATGCTCGCCGCGTGTGCGAGCCAGGGGCCGGCTGCGAGTAGCAATACCACTGCTTCTAATCCTGCCAGTCAGCAGGCCGTTGCTGACGCCCTCCGCAAGACCGCCTCCGCCAAAGAAACGATCAACCTCGATCAAGGCTCCGTCAACCAGTTGACGACCTCGGATCCGGATCTGTGGGGACGAATCCGCCGTGGTTTTCAGATGCCCGACCTGCAGGGCGACCTTGTCGACATGCAGGCCAACTGGTATGCGCAGCGCCCTGACTACGTCCAGCGCATGACCGAACGGTCGCAAAAATACCTGTACCACATCGTTGAAGAGCTCGAAGCGCGCCATATGCCGACCGAACTGGCGCTGCTGCCCTTTATCGAATCTGCCTATAACCCGCAGGCGCTGTCGGTCGCCAAGGCCGCCGGCATGTGGCAGTTCGTGCCGGGCACCGGTCGCACGTACAACCTCAAGCAGAACATGTGGCAGGACGAGCGTCGCGACGTGCTGGCGTCGACGAGCGCGGCACTCGACTATCTGTCGCGCCTGCACGACATGTTCGGTGACTGGTATCTCGCGCTTGCCGCCTACAACTGGGGCGAAGGCAACGTACAGCGCGCAATTGCACGCAACGAAGCGGCGGGGCTGCCGACGGACTATCAAAGCCTGCGCATGCCGAGCGAGACGCGCAATTACGTCCCGAAGCTGCAGGCCGTCAAGAACATCGTAACGAATCCCCAGATGTACGGGCTTTCGCTACCGGAGATTCCGAATCACCCGTATTTCGTGACGGTCACGACGTCGCACGATATCGACGTCGACATGGCGGCGAAGCTCTCGAACATGACGACCGAGGAGTTCCGCTCGCTGAACCCTTCGTTCAGGAAGCCGGTGATTCTCGGTGCGACGCAGCCGCAGATCCTGCTGCCATTCGATAACGCCAACGCCTTCGAGCAAAACCTGAAGTCGTACACCGGCTCGCTGTCGTCGTGGACTACGTACACGGTCACCGAGCGCGCGGCGCCGGCGGCGATCGCGCAAAAGATCGGCGTCGATGCGGACACGCTGATGGAAGTGAACAAGATCCCCGCAGGCATGCGGCTGAAGCCCGGTTCGACGATCGTCGTGCCGCGCGGCGACGATGACGACGAAGACATCAGCGCCGACGTCGCCGAAAGCGCTGTGCTGGCAATGGAGCCGGACGTTCCCGATACCCGCAAGATGCTGATCCGCGTGCGGCGCAAGCAATCGATGGCTGTGCTGGCAGACCGCTACGGCGTGTCGGTCAGCCAGTTGAAGGCGTGGAACCGTACGCATCGTGATCTGGTGTCGCCGGGACAGGTGATCGTTCTGCACGTGCCTGTCGGCAAGGCGCTCCCATCCGAACCCGGTCCTGTGCTGCGCGCGAGCGCCACGCCGGCAAGCGGCGGCGGCGTCGAGAAGATCGGTACCCGCGTCGCAGACACGAAGCCCGAATCGCGCTACGATAGAAAGAAGGGTCGTAGCCACGGCGGCGTTGCCAAGGCTTCGCAACCGGAGAGCAAAGCCAGCGGGGCGGCCAGCGCCAGCAAGGGCAAAGTGTCGAAGGTGGCAGCTTCGTCGGGTATGGCCAGCAAGGCGTCGAAGGCTGAGGCAAGCCGCCCGAAAACCGCAGTCTACGCGCAGAAGAGCAAGTAAATAACAAGCGGCTCGCAGGGGTGACCACATGCGTTGCGGGGGCAGCGCATGGATTGCGCTCCGATCACTCCTCGCTTTTTCAAACGCCGTCACCTGTAGTGACGGCGTTTTTCATTTCCGCGGACGATTGCAGCGCGCGGCGCCTATTTCCTTTATCTTCTCTGGTCTGTTCAGATCACCCGCCAGCGCCTCATGTCGTCGACCCAGTTTCGTGTGTTTCTGTTGTTTTCGCTCGGATACTTCGTTTCCTACGTGTTTCGCGGCGTCAATCTGGGCTTCGCGCCGTTGATCACGCACGACCTGGGGCTGTCGGCCGCCGATCTCGGGCTCCTGACGAGCCTCTATTTCCTCGGCTTTGCAGGCGCGCAGATCCCGGCCGGTGTGCTGCTCGACCACTTTGGTCCCCGGCGCGTCACGGCGGGACTGCTGCTGTTCGCGGCGGCTGGCGTGTGGGTGTTCGGCGCGGCGCAAAGCGTCGGCATGATGATGCTCGGTCGGCTGCTGATCGGCGTCGGCGTGTCGGCCTGTCTCGGCGCGGCGTTCAAGGCGCTGGCGCAAAACTTCGCCGTTACGCGGTTGCCGTTCGTCAACGGGCTCGTGATGGCGGTCGGCGGACTGGGCGGCGTGGCGGTCGGCTCGCCCCTGACCTGGGTGCTGACGTTCGCGGGATGGCGTTCGGTATGCGGCGCGCTCGGCGTGCTGACGATCGCTGTCGCCGCGGCGATCTGGACAGTGGCTCCCGACGCACGCGATACCCACCATCAGGCGGACCTCGTCAGCCAGTTCAAGGGTACCTGGCACATTCTGAAAAGCGCCGCGTTCTGGAAAATCGCATCGTTCTCGGTTGTCACGCAAGGTGTCTTCTATGCGATGCAGTCGCTGTGGGTCGGCGCCTGGCTGCGTGACGTGATGGATCTGCAACCGGGTGCGGCTGCTGCCCTCGTATCGATTCTGGGCGTGGCGATGATGGCCGGTTGCGTCGGATTCGGCGCTATGGCACGCAGTCTGGAGCGGCGGGGCATTTCGCTGTACGCCTTCTGCGGTATCGGGATGGCGCTGTTTGTCGTGACGCAGGTTTTGATCATGTTGCGCGCACCCCTGCCGGCAGGATTGTTGTGGGCGGCCTATGGCATTTTCGGCGGCACGGGCATTCTCAGCTATGCCGTGCTGGCGCGGCACTTTCCGCCGCATCTGATCGGCCGTTCGAACACGACGCTCACGCTGATTCTTTTCCTGCTGATTTTCGGCTTTCAGATCGGCGTCGGCGCGGTGCTGTCGCTGTGGCCTGCGACGTCGGGGCGTTACCCGCCGGCTGCGCATCTGACGGCGTGGGGCATTCTGGTGGCCCTCCAGGTCCTGGCTGCAATCTGGTATGTGTTGCCGAGTCGGGCGCTGGCGCAGCAATATCGCGTGCAGGCAGAACGCCAGTTGTAAGGGCGCCGGGGTCGAGCCCCGATTCCGGTCGCAGCGCCGCCAGCAGCAAGGCGGAAGCACCGATCCCACCGTTTCAGGACGTCACCGGCCTATCCTGGATTTGAAGGAAGAGGCACTTTCGCGCTATAATTCAAAGGTTTGAGCTTATCAACCCGCACCCTAGCGCCTACCTCTCCCACCCCGTTCATCCGCCGCGCGTCGCCAACGTCCCTGCACGGTACCGCCTGCCGCCGATCCCGCCCACGCAATGGACACATCGTGGACACATCGCGCACCTGGCGACGTCAGCCGCGACACGCGAGCGAGCCTGCGCGCGCATCCTGTCGATGCGCCTCGCCGCGGCCCGCACGGTCGGATAGACAGGTCGGCAACAGGGTGTTCCCCAAGGAGTCTCCCGTGTTGCCGTCATTTTCTCCCGCTCTGCTCGCGCTCGCCGACGGCACGGTCTTTCGTGGGTACTCGATCGGCGCGCCCGGTCATACGATTGGCGAAGTTGTCTTCAATACGGCCATTACCGGTTATCAGGAAATCCTGACTGATCCGAGTTACGCCCGCCAGATCGTTACCCTCACGTATCCGCATATCGGCAACGTCGGCGTCAACGCCGAAGACGTCGAAGCCACGAAAGTCCATGCCGCCGGTCTCATCATTCGCGACCTGCCGGTCCTCGCGTCGAACTTCCGCATGGAGCGCACGCTCCCCGATTACCTGCGTGACGAAGGTGTCGTCGCCATTGCCGGCATCGACACCCGTAAGCTGACGCGCGTTCTGCGCGACAAGGGCGCGCAGAACGGCGCGATTCTCGCGGGCTCCGATGACGAAGCCAAAGCCATCGAACTCGCGCGCTCGTTCCCGGGCCTCGCGGGCATGGACCTCGCGAAGGTCGTGTCGACGGAAAAGCCCTACGAGTGGACGCAGACCGAATGGCGTCTCGATGCCGGCTACGGCACGCAGGCTGCTCCCAAGTATCGCGTCGTCGCATTCGACTTCGGCGTGAAGTACAACATTCTGCGCATGCTCGCCGAGCGCGGCTGCCACGTCACCGTGCTGCCGGCGCAAGCCACCGCTGCTGATGCGCTCGCACTCAACCCCGACGGCGTGTTCCTGTCGAACGGCCCGGGCGACCCGGAACCGTGCGACTACGCGATCGCCGCCACGAAGACCTTCATCGAGCGCAGCATCCCGACATTCGGCATTTGCCTCGGTCATCAGATCATGGGCCTTGCCGTCGGCGGGAAGACGATGAAGATGAAGACCGGCCACCATGGCGCGAACCATCCGGTGAAGGATCTGCAGGACGGCCGCGTCGTGATCACGTCGCAAAACCACGGTTTTGCCGTGGATGCGGCCACGCTGCCGGCGAACGCCAAAGTGACGCACGTGTCGCTCTTCGACGGCACGCTGCAGGGTTTTGCGCTCACCGACAAGCCCGCGTTCTGCTTCCAGGGTCACCCGGAAGCGTCGCCCGGACCGCATGACATCGCCTATCTGTTCGACCGCTTCACAGCGTTGATGGACAGCAACAGGGCCGGCATCAAGACAGCGGCCGCGGTCGCATAAGCGACATCGGCGGCATGAGCGGCATCAGCGAGGCGGCCAGAAATGCGGCCTCGCGAAAGGCGAACAGAACAGAGCGCGCGCGAAGCAAGGCAGCAGGCGAATAGCGTGAAACGTGCAGCGCGCCAGCGGAAGAACACAGGAATACATTAGCGAGAGCGTTATGCCCAAGCGGACAGACATCAAGAGCATCCTCATCATCGGCGCGGGTCCGATCATCATCGGCCAGGCGTGCGAGTTCGATTACTCGGGCGCGCAGGCGTGCAAGGCGCTGCGTGAGGAAGGCTACAAGGTCATTCTCGTCAACAGCAATCCGGCGACGATCATGACCGACCCGAACACGGCCGACGTGACCTACATCGAGCCGATCACATGGGAAGTGGTCGAGCGCATCATCGCGAAGGAGCGCCCGGACGCGATCCTGCCGACGATGGGCGGCCAGACCGCGCTCAACTGCGCGCTCGATCTGCATCACCACGGCGTGCTGGCGAAGTACAACGTCGAACTCATCGGCGCGTCGCCGGAAGCGATCGACAAAGCCGAAGACCGTCAGAAGTTCAAGGACGCGATGACGAAGATTGGCCTCGGTTCGGCCAAGTCGGGCACCGCGCATTCGATGGAAGAAGCGCTACAGGTGCAGGCCGAAATCGCCGTGGCAACAGGTAGTGGCGGTTACCCGGTCGTGATCCGTCCGTCGTTCACGCTGGGCGGTTCGGGCGGCGGCATCGCCTACAACCGCGACGAATTCGAAGAAATCTGCAAGCGCGGTCTCGATCTGTCGCCTACGCGCGAGCTGCTGATCGAAGAATCGCTGCTCGGCTGGAAAGAGTACGAGATGGAAGTGGTCCGCGATACCAAGGACAACTGCATCATCGTCTGCTCGATCGAAAACCTGGACCCGATGGGCATCCACACCGGCGACTCGATCACCGTCGCGCCGGCGCAGACGCTCACCGACAAGGAATATCAGATCCTGCGTAACGCGTCGCTCGCGGTGCTGCGCGAGATCGGCGTCGACACGGGCGGCTCGAACGTCCAGTTCTCGATCAACCCGAAAGACGGCCGGATGATCGTGATCGAGATGAACCCGCGCGTGTCGCGTTCGTCGGCGCTGGCGTCGAAGGCGACCGGCTTCCCGATCGCGAAGGTCGCGGCAAAGCTGGCCGTGGGCTACACCCTCGACGAACTGAAGAACGAAATCACCGGCGGCCAGACGCCGGCATCGTTCGAACCGACAATCGACTACGTCGTCACGAAGATCCCGCGCTTCGCGTTCGAGAAATTTCGCGAAGCCGACTCGCGCCTGACGACGCAGATGAAGTCGGTGGGCGAAGTGATGGCAATCGGCCGCACCTTCCAGGAGTCGTTCCAGAAGGCGCTGCGCGGTCTGGAAGTGGGCGTCGACGGTCTCGACGAAAAAACCACGAGCCGCGACGAAATCATCCGCGAGATCGGCGAAGCCGGCCCGGATCGTATCTGGTACGTCGGCGATGCGTTCCGCGTCGGCATGACGCAACAGGAAATCTTCGAGGAAACCTCGATCGATCCGTGGTTCCTCGCCCAGATCGAACAGATCATCCTGAAGGAAAAGGCGCTGGCGGGCCGCGCGCTCGCAAGCCTGTCGAAGGAAGAACTCAAGTATCTGAAGCAGAGCGGTTTCTCGGATCGCCGTCTGGCGAAGCTGCTCGGCTCGACGCAGGCGGACGTGCGCAAGCGCCGTATCGAACTGAACGTGCGCCCGGTGTACAAGCGCGTCGACACGTGCGCTGCTGAGTTCGCGACGAAAACCGCCTACATGTACTCGACCTACGAGGAAGAGTGCGAAGCGAATCCGACGAACAACCGGAAGATCATGGTGCTGGGCGGCGGCCCGAACCGGATCGGCCAGGGCATCGAGTTCGACTACTGCTGCGTGCACGCCGCGCTCGCCATGCGCGAAGACGGCTACGAAACGATCATGGTCAACTGCAACCCTGAAACCGTTTCAACCGACTACGACACGTCCGATCGTCTCTACTTCGAATCGCTGACGCTCGAGGACGTGCTGGAAATCGTCGACAAGGAAAAGCCGGTCGGCGTGATCGTTCAGTACGGCGGCCAGACACCGCTTAAGCTCGCGCTTGATCTCGAAGCGAACGGTGTGCCGATCATCGGCACGTCGCCGGACATGATCGATGCCGCCGAAGACCGCGAACGCTTCCAGAAGCTGCTGCAGGATCTCGGTCTGCGCCAGCCGCCGAACCGCACGGCACGTGCCGAAGACGAAGCGCTCAAGCTCGCCGATGAAATCGGCTATCCGCTCGTCGTGCGTCCGTCGTACGTGCTGGGTGGCCGCGCGATGGAAATCGTCCACGAGCCGCGCGACCTCGAGCGCTATATGCGCGAGGCCGTGAAGGTGTCGAACGATTCGCCGGTGCTGCTCGACCGCTTCCTGAACGACGCGATCGAATGTGACGTCGACTGTATCTCCGATGGCGAAGCCGTGTTCATCGGCGGCGTGATGGAGCACATCGAGCAGGCTGGCGTGCACTCGGGCGACTCGGCGTGCTCGCTGCCGCCGTACTCGCTGTCGAAGGCAACCATTGCCGAGCTGAAGCGCCAGACGGGCGCGATGGCGAAGGCGCTGAATGTGGTCGGCCTGATGAACGTGCAGTTCGCGATCCAGCAGGTGCCGCAGGCGGACGGCTCGAAAGAGGACGTGATCTATGTGCTCGAAGTGAATCCGCGTGCGTCGCGCACAGTGCCGTACGTGTCCAAGGCTACGAGCCTGCCGCTCGCCAAGATCGCCGCGCGTGCCATGGTCGGCCAGAAGCTTGCCGCTCAGGGCGTGACGAAGGAAATCGACCCGCCGTACTTCAGCGTCAAGGAGGCAGTATTCCCGTTCGTCAAGTTCCCGGCGGTCGACCCGGTGCTCGGACCCGAAATGCGTTCGACCGGCGAAGTGATGGGCGTGGGCCAGACGTTTGGCGAAGCACTCTTCAAATCACAGCTCGCAGCGGGCTCGCGTCTGCCGGAATCGGGCACGGTGCTGCTGACGGTGATGGATGCTGACAAGCCGAAGGCCGTCGAGGTCGCGCGCATGCTGCACGAACTCGGCTATCCGATCGTCGCGACGAAGGGCACGGCTGCCGCGATCGAAGCGGCCGGCGTGCCGGTGAAGGTGGTCAACAAGGTAAAGGACGGTCGTCCGCATATCGTCGACATGATCAAGAACGGCGAGATCGCACTCGTTTTCACGACGGTCGATGAAACGCGCGCCGCCATCGCCGATTCGCGCTCGATCCGCATGAGCGCGCAGGCCAACAAGGTCACGTACTACACGACGATGTCGGGTGCGCGCGCGGCGGTCGAAGGCTTGCGCTATCTGCGCAACCTGGAAGTCTATGATTTACAAGGACTCCATGCTCGCCTAAACTAAGGCTTCGAATCCGAGTCAAAGATGTAAGTGCCGCGGTTAAGCGGCGTCCCACAAGGCACCGGCTCCGTTCCGGCCAGGTTCCTCCGGGATGCACTTAACCGCGGTGATTTTTTTTATGGCCGTTTTTTGCGACAAGAGTTGTTTATGAGCACTATTCCATTGACGAAGCGCGGCGCAGACCAGTTGCGTGGTGAACTGCAGCGCCTGAAATCGGTTGAACGTCCGTCGGTCATCAATTCGATCGCGGAAGCGCGTGCCCAGGGCGATCTGTCGGAAAATGCCGAATACGAGGCCGCGAAGGAAAAGCAGGGCTTTATCGAAGGCCGCATCGCCGACATCGAGTCGAAGCTGGCTGCCGCGCAGGTCATCGACCCGGCTACGCTCGATGCGGATGGCCGCGTCGTGTTCGCCGCAACGGTGGAACTCGAAGACCTCGAATCGGGCGCTCCAGTTACGTATCAGATCGTCGGCGACGACGAAGCCGACCTCGAACACGGCCTGATCTCGATCAGTTCGCCGATTGCGCGTGCGCTAATCGGCAAATCGGAAGGCGACGTTGCTTCGGTGCAGGCACCGGGCGGCGTGCGCGAGTACGAAATCATCTCGGTCCGCTACGTTTAAGAAAGGCGCACCGTGTCTTCAATGCCTCATCGCGTGTTCCGGCTGCTGACGGTGGCGTGGGTCGGCAGTCAGCTTACGATTGGCTATGCCGTGGTGCCCGTGCTGTTCGCCTCGCTGGATCGGATGACGGCCGGCTCGGTCGCCGCGCAGCTGTTTCGTATCGAAGCGGTGCTTGGCGTGGTGTGCGGCGTGCTGCTGCTCGCACTGGGCAATGTGCTGGTGCGGCGTGGCGCCGATGCGTACCGGCAACTGCGCTGGCTGCTCGCCGGGATGCTCTTGTGCGTGCTGATCGGTTACTTTGCTTTGCAGCCGTTCATGAATGCGTTGCGCATCGCTGCGATGAATGCTGGCACGGATGTCGGGCATTCCGCCTATGCGGGACGCTTCGGCATGCTCCACGGGGTGTCGAGCCTGTTCTATCTGATCCAGAGCCTGCTTGGCGTCGTGCTTGCCTGGAAGCTGCCGGTAGCGCTGGGTTCTACGTCAGCGCGGGATGTTCGTGCCGCTTCGCGAACGGGCAAGGTCGCGGGCTGATTGGTGCGGCCGTGGTGTCGGGCGTGATTCGCCGGTGCCGGCTGGACCGTTCGTGCGAACAGGAATTGCTGGCGTCGGTAAGGGCGGCACAAAAAGGCCGCTGTCGTGATGGAATAGCGGCGCGCGCAGTGTGCGCAAGCATGGCGCGACCATCGCCGCCACCGCAGGCTTACTTCGACGTCTGATGCTGGCGCTTCGCGCTGGTCTGGCGTTTCTTGGCCCGCTTGATATTGCCGCCTGCCGTCACACGCTCGTTGCCGCGAACCACGACTGCCTTCGGCTTTGGCTTGCGCATCGGACTATCGGACGGCTTGACGACTTTCACGACGCGCGGCGCGCGGCCTTTACCGGGCCTTGTGTCTTGCGCTGCTTCACGGGCGCTCGGCAGGGTGCCGCGCTTCGCTTTCACGGCGGGCTCGGCGGCCTCCGGCTTCCAGATCACCAGTAGTTTGCCGATATGCTGGATCGGGGCTGCGTTCAGCTGGTCGCAGATCTGTTCGTAGATCGCGAGCCGTTCTTCGCGTTCGTCGCCGAACACGCGGATCTTGATCAGTTGGTGCGCCTTCAGGTGAACCTTGATTTCGGTCAGGACGGCATCGGTCAGCCCTTCGGCGCCGACGAGCACGACCGGCTTGAGCGCATGTGCCTGGGAGCGCAACTCGGCGCGTTGGTCGGAGGAAACTTTGAGGGCGGGCATGGAAAGTGGGAGACTCGACTAAAATGACGGCGCCCGCATTCCCGATTGCTTCGGTTATCGCGCAGGACGGCTCGTCGTCAGAACAACAGAGAAGCGCGGAACATCGCCCAGTGGGCGGCAGTCGCGCGAATTAAACGCGTATTATCCGCTAAAAGCGCGACATCACGCAGCAAGAGTTCATCGTTTAATGGCAAAAAACCGCTTCAACCAGTCGTGGCTGCACGACCACATCAATGATCCGTACGTGAAAATGGCGCAGCGGGAGGGTTATCGCGCCCGCGCGGCCTACAAGCTCAAGGAGATCGACCAGCAGGACAATCTGATCCGTCCGGGGCAGGTCATTGTCGATCTGGGCTCCGCGCCGGGCAGTTGGAGCCAGTACGCCCGCAACAAGCTCGCGCAGGGCGCAAAGCGCGATGCGGCGAGGGAGGGCGGCATCGACGGCACGATCATCGCCCTTGATCTGCTGCCCATGGAACCGATCGCCGACGTGCACTTCATTCAGGGCGACTTTCGCGAAGACAGCGTGCTCGAGCAACTGGAAGAACTAGTGGGTGAGCGCCAGGTGGACCTTGTAATTTCGGATATGGCGCCCAACCTGTCGGGAGTGGCCATGGCGGATGCCGCGCGGATCGAGCATGTATGTGATCTCGCACTCGAATTCTCCCAAAACCATTTGAAGCCGGATGGTGCCCTTTTAGTCAAGTGCTTTCACGGCAGCGGTTACAGCCAGATTGTCGAAAAGTTCAAGCAGCAGTTTAAAACGGTGGCGGCCCGTAAGCCCAAGGCTTCACGGGATAAATCGTCCGAAACGTTTATTTTGGGTAGGCATCTGAAGCGTCCCCGTTAATTGCGGCGACAGGGTAGTGCGCCGCGACAGCCGTGCATTTCCCGACCGCCCGCAACACAGGCCAGACTTGCGCCGCGGCTATTTGTGCGGTAGTGAATGGTTATGGCAGGGGTCTGCGGACTGGATTAGAATGCTTTCGTGGTGCCGCAAGGCAAATGTAGGCGCCCGTCTATGAGTGAAGGAGTGGTGCTTTGAACAACAATATGTTTTCGAAGGCAGCAGTGTGGCTGGTTATCGCACTGGTGCTGTTTACGGTGTTCAAGCAGTTCGACAAGCCCCGTGTCCAGGAAGGCGTTTCCTATTCGCAGTTCATGGACGACGCAAAGAACGGCAAGGTCAAGAACGTCATTGTCCAGGGGCGGAACCTCACGGTCACTCCAGCAGACGGTCAGAAGTACCAGATTGTGTCGCCAGGCGACATCTGGATGGTCGGCGACCTGATGAAGTATGGCGTTCAGGTCAGCGGCAAGGCTGACGAAGAACCGAACGCGCTTGTGTCGGCACTGTACTACCTCGGACCCACGATCCTGATCATCGGTTTCTGGTTCTACATGATGCGGCAGATGCAGGGCGGCGGCAAAGGCGGAGCCTTCTCGTTCGGGAAGTCCCGTGCGCGTCTGATCGACGAGAACAACAACGCGATCAATTTCACCGACGTCGCCGGTTGCGACGAAGCGAAGGAAGAAGTTTCTGAACTGGTCGACTTCCTGCGTGACCCACAGAAATTCCAGAAGCTAGGCGGCCGTATTCCTCGCGGCGTGCTACTCGTTGGCCCCCCGGGCACGGGTAAGACGTTGCTCGCACGCGCCATCGCCGGCGAGGCGAAGGTGCCGTTCTTCAGCATTTCGGGTTCGGATTTTGTCGAAATGTTTGTTGGTGTGGGCGCGGCCCGCGTTCGCGATATGTTCGAACAGGCAAAGAAGCATGCACCCTGCATTGTGTTCATCGATGAAATCGACGCGGTCGGTCGCCATCGTGGCGCCGGCATGGGCGGCGGCAACGACGAACGCGAGCAGACGCTGAACCAGATGCTCGTCGAGATGGACGGCTTCGAAGCGAATTCCGGCGTGATCGTGATCGCTGCGACGAACCGCTCGGACGTGCTCGACAAGGCGCTGCTGCGTCCGGGCCGCTTCGACCGCCAGGTGTACGTTGGTCTGCCGGACATCCGCGGCCGCGAACACATCATGAAGGTTCACCTGCGCAAGGTGCCGATTTCGAACGACGTCGACGCAGCGGTCATCGCGCGGGGCACGCCGGGCTTCTCGGGCGCCGATCTCGCCAATCTCGTGAACGAAGCCGCCCTGTTTGCTGCACGTCGTGGCAAGCGCATCGTCGAAATGCAGGACTTCGAAGACGCGAAGGACAAGATCTTCATGGGTCCGGAACGCAAGTCGGCGGTGATTCGCGAAGATGCGAAGCGCGCGACGGCGTATCACGAGTCGGGCCACGCGGTGATCGCCAAGCTGTTGCCGAAGGCCGATCCGGTGCACAAGGTCACGATTATTCCGCGCGGCCGCGCGCTGGGCGTGACGTGGCAGTTGCCGGAGCACGACAACGAAACGTATTCGAAGGACTACCTCCTCGACCGTCTGGCGATCCTGTTCGGCGGCCGTGTTGCGGAAGAGCTGTTCCTGAACCTGATCAGCACAGGCGCCTCGGACGACTTCAACAAGGCGACCGCTACGGCTCGTGCGATGGTGGCCCGCTTCGGCATGACCGATGCGCTCGGACCGATGGTGTACGTCGACGACGAAAACGACGCCTCGCCGTTCGGCCGCGGCTTCACGCGCACGATTTCCGAAGCGACGCAGCAGAAGGTCGACGCGGAAATCCGTCGGGTGCTCGACGAGCAATACAATCTGGCGCGGCGCCTGCTCGACGAAAACCGCGACAAGGTCGAGGCCATGACTGCCGCGCTGATGGAGTGGGAAACGATCGACGCCGATCAGATCAACGACATCATGGCGGGCCGTCCGCCGCGTTCGCCGAAGAGTTCGCCGCCGTCGGCAAGCGACGCGTCGGGTGGCAGCACGGGCACCGAGGTCAAGCCGGGCAACGCGACGGCGCCAGCCTGATTCTCAAGGTATCAAACTGCGGGCCGGTGTGATTGCACACCGGCCCGTTTTGCATTCATTTCCCTTCCTTCCTGAATCATTACAGCAGTGTCGAACGCCGATATCCTGAATCATCCCGATCCTGAGCCGTTGCAGTGCGGCCGCTTTATCTTGTCGTTCGAGCGCCCGCTGGTCATGGGCATTCTGAACGTCACGCCCGATTCCTTTTCGGATGGCGGCCGCTTCGTCACGCGTGGCGATGCGCTGCGCCAGGCCGAGCGCATGTTGCTCGACGGCGCGGACATCATTGATATCGGTGGCGAGTCGACCCGGCCAGGTGCTCCGCCGGTGCCGCTCGACGAGGAACTCGAGCGTGTCATTCCGCTCGTCGAGCAACTGCGTGGCGCGAATATGCCGCTGTCGGTTGATACGTACAAACCCGAAGTCATGCGGCAGGCGCTGGCGGCAGGGGCGGACCTGATCAACGACGTCTGGGGCTTTCGTATGCCCGGCGCGATCGAAGCGGTGCGCGAGAGTAACTGCGGTCTTTGCGTCATGCATATGCTGGGCGAGCCGCAAACCATGCAGACCGTCGAGCCGGCCTACGAGGACGTGGTACGCGAAGTGCGTGCCTTCCTCGAAGAGCGGGTTGGCGCGCTGACCGCGGCTGGCATTGCGAAGGCGCGGATCAGTGTGGATCCGGGCTTTGGCTTCGGCAAGGCGGTGGTGGAACATAACTATGCGTTGCTGGCCCATCTGCGGGAGACGGCGCCGCGTAGCGAACCGCCGTTCCCGATTCTGGTCGGCATGTCGCGTAAGTCGATGCTGGGCAAAGTGACGGGGCGTCATACCTCCGAGCGTGTCGTGGCCGGTGCTGCGGCGGCCGTCTGCGCGGCGGAGCGAGGGGCGGCGATCGTGCGTGTGCACGATGTCGCGGAGACAGTGGATGCATTGAAAGTATGGGCAGCCGTGCGCGACGCAGCGCGTCGCAGCTGACCATTCACGGAACACGGAAGCGAGGAGGGGCAGTTAACGATGGCACGTCGCTATTTTGGTACTGATGGGATTCGAGGCAAGGTCGGCGAAGCGCCGATTACGCCTGATTTTGTATTACGGCTGGGTTATGCCGCAGGCAAGGTGCTCGCGGGTGCGGACCACTGGGCCAAGACTGGTGCTCGCCCGACGATCCTGATCGGCAAGGACACGCGTGTGTCCGGCTACATGCTCGAGGCGGCGCTGGAAGCGGGCTTTTCGGCGGCCGGCGTCGACGTGATGCTGGCCGGCCCGATGCCGACCCCCGGCATCGCCTACCTGACGCGTGCGCTGCGTCTTGCTGCGGGCGTGGTGATCAGCGCGTCGCACAATCCGTATTACGACAACGGCATCAAGTTCTTCTCGGCGGACGGTAACAAGCTTCCGGACGAGGTCGAATCGCAGATCGAAGAGCAGCTCAACGAACCACTCGCATGCGCCGCTTCCGAGCAGCTCGGCAAGGCGCGGCGCCTCGACGACGCCGCCGGTCGCTATATCGAGTTCTGCAAGAGCACGTTCCCCGCGGCGTTCGATCTGCGCGGCATGAAGCTCGTGATCGATTGCGCGCATGGCGCCGCGTACGACATCGCGCCGCACGTATTCCATGAATTGGGCGCGGATGTGATTCCGATCGGCGTGGCGCCGAACGGCTTCAACATCAATGACGGCGTCGGTGCTACCGCGCCGGACGCGCTGGTGCGCGCGGTCCGTGCGAATCGCGCGGACCTCGGTATTGCGCTCGACGGCGACGCTGACCGTGTGCAGATCGTCGATGCAACGGGGCGTCTCTACAATGGCGACGAACTGCTATATCTGCTCGTGCAGGATCGCATAGCGACTGAAGGGAAGGTCGAAGGCGCCGTCGGGACGTTGATGACGAATATGGCCGTCGAAGTGGCGTTGCAGCGCGCGGGCGTGAAGTTCGTCCGCGCTGCGGTCGGCGACCGCTATGTGCTCGAGCAGCTGCACGAACACGGCTGGCAACTGGGGGCCGAAGGGTCGGGGCATATCCTGTCGCTGGATCGCCATTCGACGGGCGACGGCATCGTGTCGTCGCTACTCGTGCTTGCGGCGATGAAGCGTAGCAGCAAGACACTCGCCGATCTGCTGCAGGGCGTCACGCTATTCCCGCAGAAGCTGATCAACGTGCGGATGCAGCCCGGAGCCGACTGGAAGGGTAGCGATGCGATCCGCCGCGCGATCCGCGAAGCCGAAACTGCGTTGAACGACACCGGTCGCGTGCTGATTCGCGCTTCCGGCACAGAGCCGGTATTGCGCGTCATGGTCGAGGCGCGAAGCGAACGCGACGCCGTCCAGTACGCCGAGTCGATCGCAGACGTCGTCAAGCAGGCGACGTCCTGAAAGCCGGCGGCCGGATAGACTTCCGGCCCGCACGCGGGGAAGAGGGCGGACACAAGGTGGCGCCGATCTCCCTTCCTCCGCGTATTGCCCCTGTTTCCTGCCTCCCAGGCTGGGATTGCGCAGGGCGCTCTCACAAGTCATTCCAGACCCGCTCCGCCGCCCCAGAGGCGACTCAGAAATGAGGCGCGCTGACGCCTACTCCTCAGCTCGTCTACACCTTTCATCCCAGTAATGCGACTGTCACGTCAGCTTCACGAATAGTCACGTTACTGTCACAAAGAGGCCCTATTCTTCGCGGTGTCGTGTAATCCGCTCACACCACTGGAGGTCTCATGAAATTGATGCAAACCGCGTTCGCTGGCATGGCTGGCGCGCTTTTCGCTATCGCAGCGCAAGCCACCGACATCACCGGCGCGGGCAGCACCTTCGCAGCACCGATCTATACGAAATGGGCTGACGCTTATCAGAAGACGGGCGGCGGCAAGGTTAACTACCAGGGTATCGGTTCGTCGGGTGGCGTGAAGCAGATCGTCGCGAAAACGGTCGATTTCGCTGGCTCGGACGCTCCGCTGAAGGACGACGAACTCGCGAAAGAAGGCCTGTTCCAGTTCCCGACGGTGGTCGGCGGCGTGGTGCCGGTCGTCAACGTGCCGGGCGTGAAGGCTGGCGAACTGACGCTGTCGGGCGAAGTGCTCGGCGACATCTACCTGGGCAAGATCAAGAAGTGGAATGACCCGGCAATCGCCGCGCTGAACCCGAAGGCCAAGCTACCGGATACGGACATCGCCGTGGTGCGCCGTGCGGACGGTTCGGGCACGAGCTTCATCTGGACGAACTACCTGTCGAAGGTGAACCCGGAATGGAAGTCGAAGGTTGGCGAAGGTTCGACGGTCAGCTGGCCGACGGGTACGGGCGGCAAGGGTAACGATGGCGTCGCAGCCTTCGTGCAGCGTCTGCCGGGCGCGATCGGCTATGTGGAATGGGCGTATGCCAAGCAGAACCATATGACGTACGTCGGTATGAAGAATTCGTCGGGCACGGTGGTCGAGCCGAAGACGGAAACGTTCAAGGCAGCGGCAGCGGGCGCGGATTGGTCAAAGTCGTTCTACCAGATTCTGACGAACGAGCCGGGCAAGGAAGCATGGCCGATCGTCGGCGCGACGTTCGTGCTGCTGCACACGACGCAGGAAAAGGCTCCGCAAGGCGCCGAGACCCTGAAGTTCTTCGACTGGGCATTCAAGAACGGTGGCCAGGCTGCCAACGATCTCGACTACATCTCGCTGCCGGAATCGGTTGTGTCGGAAATCCGCACGCAGTGGAAGTCGAAGGTCAAGGACGCTTCGGGCAAGACGGTCGCAGAGTAAGCTGTACGGTCTGAAGACGTGCCGCCCGGGCTCACATGAGGCCGGGCGGTTTGCAGTATCAGCTGCAGGGCATTGTGCCGTGCAGCTTCTGGAAACAGGCTCAGAAGGCTGACATGTCCGACATCCACATTGTGTCGACTCCGCCTGGCAGCGGGGCGGAGCAGAAAGCGCCCAGCCGCGCCGGCGATATCATTTTTGGCGGCCTCACACGAGCGGCCGCTATCGTTACCCTGTTGCTGCTCGGCGGCATTATTGTGTCGCTGATCGTGGCGTCGATGCCGACGATCGAGAAGTTTGGCCTGAGCTTTCTTTGGACGGCCGACTGGGATCCACCCAGCGACCAGTTCGGGGCACTGGTGCCCATCTACGGCACGATTGCGACATCTATCATTGCGCTCATCATCGCGGTGCCGGTGAGTTTCGGCATCGCCCTGTTCCTGACTGAACTGTCGCCCGCGTGGTTGCGCCGGCCGCTCGGCACCGCGATCGAATTGCTCGCTGCGGTCCCGTCGATCGTGTACGGCATGTGGGGTTTGCTGGTTTTCTCGCCGATTTTCGCGACCTGGTTTCAGAAACCGCTCGGCCAGGTGCTCGGCCCCATTCCGTATTTCGGCGCCCTGTTCCGCGGGCCGCCGATCGGCATCGGTCTTCTGTGCGCGGGCGTGATTCTCGCGATCATGATCATTCCGTACATCGCCTCGGTGATGCGCGACGTGTTCGAAGTCACGCCGGTGCTGTTGAAGGAATCCGCGTATGGAATCGGCTGCACGACGTGGGAAGTGATGTGGAAAATCGTCCTGCCGTTTACGAAGACCGGTGTGATCGGCGGCGTGATGCTCGGTCTCGGCCGTGCGCTCGGCGAGACGATGGCGGTCACGTTCGTGATCGGCAATACCAACCTGCTCGACAACATCTCGCTGTTTTCTCCGGGTAACAGCATCACGTCCGCGCTCGCGAACGAATTCGCCGAGGCGAGTCCAGGCCTGCATACGGCAGCGTTGATGGAACTCGGCCTCATCCTGTTTGTGATTACCTTCATCGTGCTCTCGATCTCGAAGATCATGCTGCTTCGCCTCGAAAAAGGGGAGGGCGCGAAATGAGCGATCCCATCATGAAGATGCCCGGATCGTCTGATCCAGCCGCGCTGGAGGCGATGCGCAATCGCCTCCAGCGCCGCCGCAAGATGACCAACGCGATCGCGCTGACGTTGTCGCTGGCCGCGATGGCCTTCGGTCTGCTGTGGCTGGTCTGGATCCTCTTTACGACGCTGCGCCTCGGCATCGGCGGTCTGTCGGTCGAACTGTTCACGCAGTCGACGCCGCCGCCGAACACCGACGGCGGTGGTCTCGCGAACGCAATCGTCGGTAGCCTGATGCTGGTGGCGGCTGCCACGTTCATCGGCACGCCGATCGGCATTCTCGCGGGCGTCTATCTTGCCGAATACGGCCAGAAGGGCTGGCTGGCGAGCGTCACGCGCTTTATCAACGACATCCTGCTGTCGGCACCGTCGATCGTCGTGGGTCTTTTCGTGTACGCGCTCGTGGTGGCAAAAATGGGGCACTTCAGCGGCTGGGCCGGTGTCGTCGCGCTCGCGCTGCTGCAGATTCCGATCGTGATCCGCACGACCGAAAACATGCTGAAGCTCGTGCCGAACGCATTGCGCGAGGCCGCCTTCGCACTCGGTACGCCGAAGTGGAAGATGGTGATGTCGATCACGCTGAAGGCTTCGATTGCCGGTATCGTGACGGGCGTGCTGCTCGGCGTTGCGCGGATTGCCGGCGAAACGGCGCCGCTCCTCTTTACCGCGCTGTCGAACCAGTTCTTTACGTGGAACATGAACCAGCCGGTCGCGAACCTGCCGGTTACGATCTTCAAGTTCGCCATGAGCCCGTTCGCGCAGTGGCAATCGCTTGCGTGGGCCGGTGTGTTCCTGATCACGCTCGGGGTGCTCGGGTTGAACATCCTCGCACGCACGATCTTCTCGAATAAGTAAGGGCGGAATCATTCCGATGAATATGGCAGAAAGTCACCTCAACACCGCCGCGCGTCCTGCCGCGCCAGCCGGTTTCGATCCCGCCCAGGGCGACAACGCACTCGCGCCGTCGCGGCCGAAGATCGAGGTCAACGACCTCAACTTCTTCTACGGCAAATATCACGCGCTGAAGAACATCAACCTGCGCATCCCCGAAGGCAAGGTGACGGCGTTCATCGGCCCGTCGGGTTGCGGCAAGTCGACCCTGCTGCGCACGTTCAACAAGATGTATGCGCTCTATCCGGAGCAGCGTGCGGAAGGCGAAATCCTGATGGACGGCGAAAACCTGCTGGCCTCGAAGCGCGATATCTCGCTCTTGCGCGCCCGGATCGGCATGGTGTTCCAGAAGCCGACGCCGTTTCCGATGTCGATCTACGACAACATCGCATTCGGCGTAAAGATGTTCGAGTCGCTGTCGCGCTCGGAGATGGATGATCGCGTCGAATGGGCGCTGACGAAAGCGGCGCTCTGGAACGAAGTGAAAGACAAGCTCGGCCAGAGCGGCTACGGCCTCTCAGGCGGCCAGCAGCAGCGTCTGTGCATCGCCCGCGGGATCGCGATCCGCCCTGAAGTGCTGCTCCTCGATGAACCGTGCTCGGCGCTCGATCCCATCTCGACCGGCCGTATCGAAGAACTGATCGCCGAGCTGAAAAGCGACTACACCGTGGTGATCGTCACCCACAACATGCAGCAGGCGGCGCGCTGTTCGGACTACACTGCCTATATGTACCTTGGCGAACTGATCGAATTCGGCGACACCGAAAAGATCTTCATCAAGCCGGTCCGCAAGGAAACGGAAGACTACATCACCGGCCGCTTCGGCTAAGCCGCTGACAGAGCAACGCAGGGAGCATAAGGAGCAAGACATGTCCGACAAACACCTCTCCAGCCAGTTCGACGCCGACCTGAATCTCGTTTCGTCGAAGGTGCTCGAAATGGGCGGCCTCGTCGAATCGCAGATCGTCAAAGCGATGGAGGCGCTCAACAACTTCGACCTCGATCTCGCCGAACAGGTGATCACGGCTGAAGCCCGTCTGAACACGATGGAAGTCGAGATCGACGAAGAGTGCAGCAATATCATCGCGCGGCGCCAGCCGGCCGCGCGCGATCTGCGTCTGCTGATCGCGATTTCGAAGACCATTACGAATCTCGAGCGTGCCGGCGATGAAGCCGAAAAGATCGCGAAGCGCACCAAGCGCCTGATGGAAGACGGCGCGTCGCGCACGATCAACATCGCCGAGATCAAGCTGTCGGGCGAGATGGCCGTGACGATCCTGCGCCGCGCGCTCGATGCGTTCGCGCGCCTCGATACGGTTGCCGCCGCGCAGATCGTGCGCGACGACAAGGCGATCGACGAAGAATTCCGCGCGTTCGTGCGCAAGCTGATTTCGTACATGACGGAAGATCCGCGTTCGATTTCGGTGGGCCTCGATTTCCTGTTCATCGCGAAGGCGATCGAACGGATCGGCGACCACGCGAAGAACATCGCCGAATTCATCATTTACATCGTGAAGGGCACGGACGTGCGACACAAGTCGCGTGACGCGCTCGAGCGCGAAGCGCTCAGTTAACCCAGTCAAGGATATAGAGGTGCCGATGCCCAGCAGCATTCTCGTCATCGAAGATGAGCCCGCAATTTCCGAACTGATTTCGGTCAATCTTCAGCATGCGGGACATTGTCCGATTCGCGCGTACAACGCCGAGCAGGCGCAGAACCTGATCAGCGATGTGCTGCCGGACCTGGTCCTGCTCGACTGGATGTTGCCGGGCAAGTCTGGCATTGCCTTCGCTCGCGACCTGCGCAACAACGAACGGACGAAGCACATCCCGATCATCATGCTGACCGCACGTGGCGATGAGCAGGACAAGGTGCTCGGCCTCGAAATCGGCGCTGACGACTACGTGACGAAGCCGTTCTCGCCGAAGGAGCTGATGGCGCGGATCAAGGCGGTCCTGCGTCGGCGCGCGCCGCAGCTGACAGAAGACGTCGTGGCGATCAACGGTCTAAAGCTCGATCCGGCGACGCACCGGGTCGCGGCTCACGCGGAAGGCAGCGAGATCAAGCTCGATCTCGGTCCGACCGAATTCCGTCTGCTGCATTTCTTCATGACGCACCCGGAGCGCGTGCACAGCCGCACGCAACTGCTCGATCAGGTGTGGGGCGATCATGTCTTCGTCGAGGAGCGTACGGTGGACGTCCATATCAAGCGCCTGCGCGCCGCACTCAAGCCGGCCGGGTGCGATGCTATGATTGAAACGGTACGCGGCAGCGGTTACCGGCTCGCCAAAAGCGCCTGACAACGCAGGGCGCTGACTGACCCGACTGCAACGCCGCGACGGTTCCGTCGCGGCGAGCTCTATCTTCTCTTCGATCGGTAGAACATGAACGTCATCTGGGCGCGCTCCGTCGTGTCGCTCGTGCTGCTGGCGATCGCGTGTGCGGCGGTTGGCGCGCTTCTGAACGTCAGGGCGGCGCTGATTCTCGCGATCGTGGTGCTGGTCGTGCAGAGTTTCATCGGGACGTTCCACAAGCAGCGTCTGTGGCGTCTGCTCGATGCGCCTGTCTACGGCGAAGTGCCGAGCGCGCCCGGCATCTGGGGCGAAATCTACTACCGTCTCCACAAGCTCGCGAAGCGCTGGCACGCCCAGGTGCGTCAGGTCGAGCAGCAGCATTCGCGCTTTATTCAGGCCATTCAGGCCTCGCCGAACGGCGTCGCGATGCTCGACGATCACGATCAGATCGAGTGGTGCAATGCAATCTCGGAAGTGCACTTCGGTCTCGATGCGAAACGCGATCTGCGTCAGCACATCACCCATCTGGTTCGTCAGCCCGATTTCGTCAGGTATCTGAATTCGCATCATTACGACGAGATGCTGATCATGCGCGGGATGGGCGACAAGCGGCAAAACGTGCTGTCCGTGCAGGTATTTCCGTACGGCGAAAATCGCAAGCTCGTCCTGTCGCAGGACATCACCGAACTTGAGCGTACCGACGCGATGCGGCGCGACTTCGTGGCGAATGTGTCGCATGAACTGAAGACCCCGCTGACGGTGCTGTCGGGCTTTCTCGAGACGATGCGCGAGTTGCCGCTCAGCGAGGCCGAACGCACGCGTTACCTCGAACTGATGGAGCAGCAGGCGGGGCGCATGCGGCACATCGTCAGCGATCTGCTGGTGCTCGCGACGCTCGAAGGCGACGGCAAGCTGCCGAGCGATCAGATGGTCGATATGCGCGCTGTCATCCGGCATCTGCAGGACGATGCGGAAAGTCTCTCGGGCGGCAGGCATCGCATTTCGTTCGATGCCGACGAAGGTTTGACCGTCACCGGCGTCGAAACGGAAATCCTCAGTGCGCTCGGCAATCTGGTGACGAACGCGATCCGCTATACGCCGGACGGCGGCAGGATTCACGTCGACTGGCACGCGACCGGCGGCGGGGCGGTGTTTTCCGTGACCGATAGCGGGCTGGGGATTCCAGCCGCCGATATCCCCCGGCTGACCGAGCGCTTCTACCGCGTGGACCGCAGCCGCTCGCGCGACACCGGCGGCACCGGGCTCGGACTCGCAATCGTCAAGCACGTGCTGCAACGGCACGATGCGCAGCTCGAAGTGAAGAGCGAAGTGGGGAAGGGAAGCACGTTTACCGTGCGGTTCCCGGTATCCCGCACGACGCGGCGGCAGCCCGCCCCGGTTTAAACGTGCACCGGGCGCGCCGTGCGCGCCGCCCTTCGCGCCCGGCCGACGTAGCCACCTGCAAGGCGGTTTCTCCTCCTACGTGCAGAACTTCGCGAGCAGGCTCATCTGCGCGTTGCGCGACGACTTGCCAGGGCGGCGCCGGCGGTAGTGGCCATCGCTTTGCATGAGCCACGCGGCCTGGTTGTCGCCGAGAAATGCGGACAGCCCTTCAGCAATCACGCGCCGCTTCAACCGGCGGCTATTGACCGGAAACGCCACTTCGACGCGCCGGAAGAAATTCCGGTCCATCCAGTCGGCGCTCGACAGATACACCTGTTCCTCGCCATTGGCGTAGAAGTAGTAGATCCGGTGGTGTTCCAGAAAACGCCCAATGATCGAGCGCACCGTGATGTTCTCCGACAGACCCGGCACGCCTGGCTGCAATGAGCACACGCCGCGCACGATCAGATCGATCTTCACGCCGGCCTGAGACGCCTCATATAGCTCCGCGATCACGGTGGGCTCGAGCAGCGCATTCATTTTCGCGACGATGCGCGCCTTGCGGCCGGCGCGGGCGTGATCGGCTTCCGCGCGAATCGCTTCGACGAGCTTCGGATGCAACGTAAACGGCGATTGCCACAACTCATGCAACGTCAGTTCACCACCGATGCCGGTCAGTTGCTGGAATACGTGGTGCACGTCTTCGCAGATTTTCTGGTCGCACGTCATCAGGCCGAAGTCGGTATAAAGACGCGCCGTGCGCGGATGATAGTTGCCCGTGCCGAGGTGCGCGTAACGCTTGAGCATCGATTTGCCGTTGACCGACACACGCCGCACGATCAGCATCATCTTCGCGTGGCACTTGTGCCCCACCACGCCGTACACGACGTGCGCACCCACCGCTTCGAGCTGCGATGCCCAGTTGATATTCGTTTCCTCGTCGAAGCGCGCCAGCAGTTCGACCACCACCGTCACTTCCTTGCCGTTGCGTGCCGCCTGCATCAGCGCATCCATCAGCGGCGAATCGGTGCCCGTGCGGTAGATGGTCTGCTTGATCGCGACGACACTCGGATCCTTCGCAGCCTGCAACAGCAGCTCCAGCACCGGCTGGAAGCTCTCGTACGGATGGTGCAGCAGGACGTCGCCCTGATCGATCACATCGAACAGGCTCGCGGTGTTCGCGATCTGTTTCGGGGTCGCGGGAATGTGCGGGACGAACTTGAGGTCGGGTCGGTCGACCATCTCAGGCAACTGCATCAGCCGCACGAGATTCACGGGACCATCGACGTAATAGCAATCCTTTTCCGACAGGCCGCTTTCGTCGAGCAGTCGTCGCGCGAGATGCGCCGGCGTTTCCGCCGACACTTCGAGCCGCACCGCGTTGCCGAGGTGCCGCGCCGGCAGTTCGCCCTGCAGCGCGACGCGCAGATTGGTAATTTCGTCTTCGTCGACGAAGAGTTCGCTGTTGCGCGTGATACGAAACTGGTTGCAGCTGCGCACGACGAGGTTGGGAAACAGCTCGTTGACGAAGCGCTGCAGGAGCGAGCTAAGCAGCACGAAACCATGCGGATAGCCCGACAGTTCCTGCGGCATGCGCACGAGCCGCGGCAGCGCACGCGGCGCCTGCACGATGCCCATCACAGCCTGGCGGCCGAACGCATCCTTGCCCTCGAGCTCGACGACGAAGTTCAGGCTCTTGTTCAGCACGCGCGGGAACGGATGCGCCGGGTCGAGGCCGATCGGCGTCAGCACCGGCAGCAGTTCATCGAAAAAGTAGTTGCGCGCCCATTCGGTCTGGGTCTCGTTCCACACTTCGGTGCCGTGAAAATAGATGCCCTCGTGTTCGAGCGCCATCAGCACGGTGTCGTGCAGCATCGCGTACTGGCGATGCACGAGCTTCTGCGCGCGTTCGACCACGAGGTCGTACACGTGCTGCAACGACATGCCGTCGGGCGAGAGCGCGCCCGGGTTGTCGCGCATCTGTTCCTGCAGGCCGGCCATGCGGACTTCGAAGAATTCGTCGAGATTGCTACTGGTGATGCAGATGAAGCGCAGACGTTCGAGCAACGGCACGGCGGGATCGGCGGCTTGCGCCAGCACACGCTCGTTGAAACCCAGAATGCCCAGTTCGCGATTCAGAAGGGGGTAGCGGATGGACATCGGCAGCGGGAATGGAATGTCGGATGAAGACTCAAAAGGACGCTCGGAAGCTCTCACAGTATGATGACGTTCTCATGACATTCTTTGACTGTCGTAAATTCTACGCTGTATTTGCCAGGTGTCGTCAATCCGACTCAGTGTATGTGGGACCATAACGCACCCACAATCGCGAGGGGTGACACCGTGAGGACCAGTACGCTTAAAATGGCGTCTTTCAACAGCGCTGCGGCTCTAAAGGTGGCAGCGCTAGCGCGCATGGAGTCAGCTCAATCGATGGTCAATACGCCACAACTCCTCGCCGCCGTCGACATGGGCTCGAACAGCTTCCGGCTGATCGTGGGCCGCGTTGAAGAAACCGATGCGGGCAGCCAGATCTATCAGGTCGATGCGCTGCGCGAACCCGTGCGCCTTGCGGCGGGCCTGTCTCGCGACAAGATGCTCGATCGCGCTTCGCAGGTGCGCGGTTGGGATGCGCTCAAGCGGTTTGGCGAGCGCCTGCGGGATTTTCATCCCGATCACGTGCGCGCCGTAGCGACCAACACGTTGCGTATTGCCAAGAACGCCGGGGAGTTTCTGGGCGAAGCGGAAGCAGCGCTCGGCTTTCCGATCGAAGTGATCGCCGGCCGGGAAGAGGCCCGCCTGATTTATGCGGGCGCTGCACATTCGGTACCGGCGAGCGCAGGCAAGCGGCTCGTGGTGGACATCGGCGGTGGCTCGACCGAATTCATCATCGGCTCGCACTACACGCCGATCAAGATGGAAAGCCTGTACATCGGGTGTGTCAGTCACAGCCGGGCGTTTTTTCCGGCGGGCAACGTCGACGAATACACGATGCGCCAGGCCGAGCTCGCCGCTACGCGCGAAATCCAGATCATTTCCAGCGTCTACAGGCAGACCGGCTGGGATCAGGCGATCGGTTCGTCCGGCACGGCACGCGCACTTGCCGAACTGGTCGAGGCCAACGGCTTCAACGACGTGGGCATCACGCATGGCATTTCGCGCGGTGGACTGGAGCGTCTGAAGCGGGCGTTGATCAAGGCGGAAAACGTCAACCGGCTGAAACTGGTCGCGCTCAAGAGCGACCGGATTCCTGTGCTCGCAGGCGGGCTGTCGATCATGCTGGCGGTGTTCGATGAACTCGGCATCGATTACGTCGATACGACCGATGGCGCATTGCGTCTGGGCGTGCTGTATGACCTGCTGGGGCGGTCGCAGCATGAAGACATGCGCACGGTTACGGTCGAGGGATTCATGCGGCGCTATGGAGTGGATCGGGCGCAGGCGGGCCGGATCGGCGAACTCGCGGTGCGCTTTTACGATCAGTTCGACGAACCCGACGAGGAGCGCCGCGCGGAGAACCGGATGTTCCTCGGCTGGGCGGCGTCGTTGCACGAGATCGGCCTGTCGATTTCGCACAGCGCGTATCACAAGCATTCGTCGTATATCGCGAGCAACGCGGACATGCCGGGCTTTTCGCGCACCGATCAGGCGCGGCTCGCCGCGCTCGTGCTCGGGCATGCGGGCAAGCTCGGCAAGCTGTCGCAGGCGCGTGAGGTGGAGTGGCCTTTGCTGTTCTGTCTGCGCCTGGCGGCGCTGCTGTGCCGCCGTCGTGCGGATGTCGGCTTGCCTGGTATCCTCGTCGCGCAGGTCAATGCCGGTTATGAAGTGCGCCTGCCCAACGAATGGGTCGCCGCCAATCCGCTCACCGACTACAGCCTGATTCAGGAAGCCGCGGAGTGGGAGAAAGTCGGCATGCCGTATCGCGTTGTCTATACGGAAGAGTAGGCGCGACGAATCAGCACGCTGGCCTCACCTCACGCATCGGGCTGATATTCGCGCGCTCGATAAAAAAGCCCGACGGTTGTGATCGACCGGTCGGGCTTTTTATCTGCGCCACCCTTTGCGTGACGTCGCGTCAGGGATGCCTGACATGCCTAGCAGGGCAGTGCGTCCCCAAGGAAGTGGCGTGCGTAGCGTGCGTTGATCTCGGATAGACGGAAGAGCGTCAGGAAGTCGGCGGTATTGAAATCGGGATCCCATGCCGGCGCGCCGCAGATCTTCGCGCCGAGACGCAGGTAGCCTTTGACGAGCGGCGGCGGTGCGACGTCTGCGCCGTCCTGCAGTTCCTCGACCGGCAGCGGTGTGTGCGGGAATGCGCGATACTCCGGCGCCGTCAGGGCGCTATCGCGCAGTGAGCCGTAGAGATTGGCGGCATAGTGACCGCCGTCGGCCATCGAGACGCTCGCGCAGCCGAGCATCGTTTCGTAGCCGTTTTGCATCATGTACGAAGCGAGGCCGGCCCACAGCGACATGATCACCGAGCCGCTGCGGTAGTCCGGATGCACGCACGAGCGGCCGACTTCGACCATCTTCGAGCGAAGATGCGTGAGGCGCGAAACGTCGAATTCGCTTTCCGCGTAGAGGCGGCCGATACGCGCAGCCTGGTGCGGCGGCAGCACGCGATACGTGCCGACCACCTTCAGCGTGTCGAGATCGCGGACCAGCAGATGATCGCAGTAGCCATCGAACGAATCGACGTCGAGACCGGCAGGGCCCGTGAGGCGCGCGCCCATTTCGTCGGCGAAGACGCGGTAACGCAGACGCTGGGCCTCGCGAAGCTCCTCATCGGTCCTCGCCCAGGCGACCTGCAGCCGATGCTGTGCGGTGACCGTTTCCTCGGCGCGCGGGAGACGGCGGCGCGATTCGGACAGGATCGAAGCGAAGGGCAGGGTAGGCGTCGGCAATTCTCGCATGTGGCGTTCCTGGTCGGAAAAGGAGGAGTCCGTTTTCCCGCCAATGTAGTAACGCCAGGTGACGCTCGCATGGCAAAGCAATGACGATTCAATGACGCGTCGTAAGCCTGCCGCGTGGTGATTGTATGGATCAGACGAGGTCGGGACTGATGGCCGCCCGCAGGACGACCTGCTCGTCGCCAGCCCGCTCGCGGTTGGCGAGCCACCAGAGGCCGGATTTTTTCAGCGGCCAGCTGGACGCGTTGCCGGACAGAAGTAACGCGGCGACCTGGCCGAGCGTCGGTTGATGGCCGACCACGACCACCGTGGGCGCGATGCCGTCGGGCCAGCCCACGGCGGTGAGCACGTCGGTGGCGCGTGCGCCGGGCGCGAGTTCGCGCACGACACGGTACTGGTCCGTCAGCGCTTCGACCGTCTGCACAGTGCGCACGGCGGGGCTGGCGAGAATCACGGCATCTTCGTCGAGCCGCGCCCGCAGCCATTTCGCGACGCTTTGTGCCTGCTTGCGGCCACGTGGGGTGAGTTGCCTCGCGAGATCGCTTGGGGCGACGTCTTCGGCTTCGGCGTGACGCCAGAGGATGAGGTTCATCGTCGTCTCCTGTGACTCGTGGATGCGTGGGCGTGCACGGCGTTCGTGACACACTCGCAGGTTTCGTCATGCGTGTTGCGATGAGTATTCCCACTGTCGCACGGCTGTGTACGAAACCGCAAGGCAGCGTCGAATTCGCCGTCGCGCGATTCGGGATTGACGGCGCTACCTGCACCCAGGTAGAATCTCGGATTCGTCGGAGCGTAGCGCAGCCTGGTAGCGCATCTGATTTGGGATCAGAGGGTCGAAGGTTCGAATCCTTTCGCTCCGACCATTGGAATCAAGCACTTAGCCCGGTCATCGCGACCGGGCTTTTTGCTTTATGGGTTCCGTGCAGGCCCTGTGCAGGGAAATTCGATCGACGCGAAGTCATTGACCTGCCATGTTGAGCTCCAGCGTTGGGGGTATTGGACGGATGCAACGCCACCTATTTGCTGGAACAGCGCCGCCCGAAAATGGAGCTGTGGGCGGCGCATTTCATGAACGATTGATTAGAAGCTCACTCGGCTGCTCATAATCGAATTTCAGTGAAACTCCTCGCAAAAATTAACGGTTCTGGTTATTGGCTTAACCTCCTTCCCGTCTTCACTTAGAGAAAAAATCCTTTCTCGACACTCCGCTTTGGAGGTTGCGTCTTGTTCAATATGATATTGCGCAACCAGCATCTTGCTGTCAGGCCGACCTACGAGACTGGTTATGTAAGTTCGACCGTCAGAAGTCGTCTGGGGGCGTCCTTCATCATTTGAAAATATATCGAGCGCGTTTGAATCAGAACCGCTTGCCAAGTCCGATAGCGTATAGTATCTACAATCCGCCCCGCAACTATGGATTCCGATATAATATTTACCTGCGAAATTTATCTCGGGGGGAGCCACCAATTTCCCCATATCGTCACGCCACTCACCGCCCGTTTTTTTATAATAGGTCGGCACTTTTAGTTGACCACGATAAACATTGACGAGGTAATCCGAAAATCTTGGCAACGTGTTGTTATCAGATGCGTATACAAAGGAGCACCCGCTGACAACAAAAAATGCTAAAGCTCGAAATATAACCTTCATGGCACCCTCATTCGATCAGATCATCAAGCCCGCCAACTGGCACGGCCAAATCACTCTTCCCTGATAGTTCATCATTCAGGTATTCCGAAAATTTTGCGCTTACCGTACTCATGCCGACACCACCTTGCCCGTAATCATTTCCCGGCAAACTCGCCCACTCAAGATTGCAACCGTCTGCAATGACAGCTTTTTGAATTTCTCCACTTTTAATATCCTCCAGGGCGTGACGCTTATATTTCAACAAGATAACGCAATACCTGTCTTGGGAAACTGGAGTGAAATCGGCGATCCTGTATTGCCTCCGATACGCCATATATGTGGGATCGTCCCAGTTATACCCCATTACCTGATATGCACCAGCAGCGGTAGATCGCAACGTCTTCCCTTTGCTGTTTGTCCGAGTTATTAGGATTCGAGGATGATCACCAAAATCCCGTCCGTAGTCTTTGATAAACGATTGCCCACCAAATAGACGCTCGTAACCGGCTGGAGTTTCCGTACCCTCTCCAACTCGAATCATTCTTAAAAAAGCACGTACCCTTGCTTCCTCGACGGCCAGATCAGCGCCGCTCTGGAAAAAATTCCCCACCAGCCCGATCGGATGGATGTGGAACACATCGGGACTGGCCGGGAAAGGCTGGTTGACCTTGCCCTGCACCTCATTCCACCAGGCAAGTTTGCCGATGCGTTCGATTTCGGCCTCGTGATAGGGCGATGGCTCACTGCGCGCCAGCAACTGGGCGAGCAATTCACGATAGCTTTCTTCGCTGGCCCATTCGCTGCGGTGTCGGGGAATCAGGCGGGACGCGCGAAACCGCAGCCACCGGTTCGCCCCGTGTGACAGCAGTTCATCGGCGGCCTCCTTTTCGTTGCGCGCGGGCGACATGGCGCGGTAGACACCCGCCGCCAGCGGCTTGAGCCTGCCCACGTCGGCAAGGGCAGGCCTGTCCGCGTCCAGGACATAGTCCAGCCAGGCATCCGTTGTGCCAAACAGCGTCGGATTGCTCGCGTCTGAATCCGTGAACATCTCGAAATCAATCCAGTGGCCGGGGGATTCGCGCGTCACACGGCCCGCAGGGGTCTGCCGGTTGCGCACCCAGCCCGTGATATCCGCATACCGGCTGTCGGCGCTGGTGATTTTCCACCACGGTTCGCCGTGGCCGTGGTGGAAGGGGTCGTCGTCAACCGGTGCCTTGCAATCGGCGGGCAAGGCATCCAGCACGCACTGGCTGTAGACCTGCACGACGCCTGTCCGGGGCGCATTGGCCCCCTCCTGCTTAACCGATGGACCGGCGTACAGTTTCACTCCGCGGTCGATGCGCAGGATGGGCCGCTCGCTGTAGTAATCGGCCTCTGCGGCCGC